>CAZFJU010000123.1:0-12542 GCA_964518995.1 uncultured Gammaproteobacteria bacterium | reverse complement strand
GCGCGCGACCCAACGCGCGACATTCTGGCCGATGATCGTGCCGTGCTCGACGGCGGTCAGAAAATGCATCCCGCCGAACACTCGCGCCATCTTCACCTCATCGATCATCTCGCGCGTGTCGCGAAATACGTGCGGGAGGGTGTCAGGCACCGTGCTCGTCAACGTGACCCGCACTCGCGGCGTACGGAAGTAGAGCCTGAGCGATTCGGCGAGCGCGGCCGAGACACAGCCGTGACCTGCAGGGTACTCCGGATGCGGCGGCGCGTTCGCGAGCGGCGTCCAGGTGGGGTCGGCCTCGGTTATGGGGTTCTCATCGCTGTCGGCTGCGTGGATCGCAGTCACTGGCCGCCAGAAGTTGAAGTAGTACTTCGAATCCCAGCATGCCGTCATGCTGTCGCCGATCGAGACGAAGGTCATGGCCATGAGTCGGGCGCTTTCCACGATCGGCAGTCGCTTTGTCATGGTGAGCTCGCGGACATTGCGTCCGAAGAAGGTCATCGGGTTCTCGGTGTAGAACCATGCTGTCTCCGTTTCGTCAGCCGTGCGTTCCACGCTGTTCGCCGCACCAAGCCTTTTCGTCATCTCGAAGTCCTGCGCGTACTGGCGGCTCGTGAGATCGGGAGGGCCATACGCGCGAAACTGCGCCGGGCTCGTCAGCGCCAGCGGCTTGAAAACCGCGAGCCAAGGCATCACTGGATTCGGAAAAGCCGGCGGCGTGCGCTGATAGACACCCGGACCGTCCTCGAACTCGTAGGGCACATTGGCTTCCCGCCCATCGTCGGTACGCATCTCGAGCCACGCTGCCGCGACCTCCTCACCAATGCGGATGCCTTTCGTTTTTGCGGGTCCGTTGGGAATCTTCGCGAGCGACCTGGTATAGGCCGGGTCGAGCACGGACGCTTGATCAGGGTAGAGCCCAAGCAGCGTGCGATAGGCCGCCGCCGCCGCCGCGGCTTCCCGTGATGCGCCGCGGGCGTTGGCCGTAGGTTTTACCGCGAAGACGGTGTAACGCCCGTCCACTGCATTGACGGCGTCGTAAATCGCAACGTGGACCATGGCGAAGTAGGATAAGGACTGCGCATTCTTGTTCACGAAGACCGTCTGCGCCGTCGCGTTCCAATCGGTGACGATGTCGGCGTTGGCGCTCACAGAGAGCGTAGCGGACCAAAGCACGGCTCCCGCCCAAACTCCGAGTCGTCGCGTAGTCAGGATCGGCGTATACATGGGTACTCCTTATAAATGCTCGCGGCTACGGTTGCGGCCTGGCAGGCGAGCTGCGGCCTCCGACGTATTTCAGGCGGTCCAAGATCTGCTGCGGTGTCCCAGAAGGGGACAGGCAGAGGGACAAAAAAGGTGCGAGAATCGCTTGTCGCTTGACGGGCCCACGCGTGGACGATCGGACGGCTTCCTTCGGCTATTGGCTGCGGCGGCGGCGCAAAGCGCTCGACCTGACGCAAGAGGAGCTCGCCCGAAGTGCGGCATGTTCACGCTTCACTATTCGCAAAATCGAGGCCGACGAGCGCCGCCCTTCGCGGCGCCTGGCGGCGCGCTTGGCTGAGACGCTCGCGATTCCGGCACGCGAGCGCGAAGCGTTTCTCGATGCGGCGCGAGCTCTGAGCGCCGTCCATCGGCTCAACATGGGCGCGTCGCTCACGGCGCTCGACCCCGGCCGAAGGGAGATAGCGGAAACCGACCGCTTCGTCTGTCGTGAGGCCGAGCTTGCGCTGCTGACGAGCGCCGTCGTCGACCTTGGCGCACGGGGCGGGCGGGTCATGTTGATCGAGGGCGAGCCGGGCATCGGGAAGAGCCGGCTCATCCGCGAGCTCGTGCGCGTTGCGCGAGCAAGAGGCGTGCGGACGCTCGCTACTCAGTGCTATCAAATCGAGCGCGCCACGCCTTATCAACCGGTCGTGGACCTCCTGACTCAAGTCTTGGATCTGACCCCGGCCGCGAGTTTGCAGAAGCTGGCGTCCATCTCGCTCGCCGAGATCGCCGCGCTGGTCCCCGCGCTCGAGCAACGCGTGCATGTGCCGATGCTGTCCAACGATTTCCCGGAAGCCCGGCAGGCGCGCCTGCTGCGAGCCGTGACCGAGTTGTTCGATGTGTGCGCGGCCGGCGGCCAGCTCATCGTGATCGTCGATGATCTGCAGTGGGCGGACCGGGCCAGCGCACAGGTCGTGAACTATATCGCCAGACACGCGATCAGCCGGCCGCTGCTCGTGCTCACCGCCTATCGGGACGACGAGCTCGACGGCGATCGCGAGCTCGGCCAGCTCATCGCAAGTCTGCGGCGTGAACCGCACGCCGGACACCTGCCGCTCGCACGCTTGCCGCTCGATGCGGCCGTGCAATTGCTCGACGGTGCCGGTGATGCAGAGCTCGCCGCGCGGCTGCAGCACGCGTCCGACGGCAACCCATTCTTCCTCACAGCGATGTTGCACGCGCTTCGTGCCGGTGAAATTTCGGCCGATGGCACAACCGAATTACCGGTACCCGAGGCACTGAGAACATCCGTGCAGACACGGCTCGCACACGTGCCGGCCGAGGCGCGCCCCGTGTTGGATGTCGCGGCGGTGCTTGGGCGGCGCTTCGACTTCGACACGTTGTTGGCCGTGACGAACGGAGCGGAGGAAGGGTTGCTGCGCGCGCTCGAAATGCTGGTGTCGCGTCGTCTGCTGCGCGAGGACGCCGACGGCTACTACGACTTCTCTCATGACAAGATTCGGCAGGTGGCTTACCTCGCCATCGGCGCGGCGCGCCGCCAGAGGTTGCATCGAGCGGTTGCAGAGAGCATCGAGCAGGACGGGGAGGCGGCGCCCCACGAACGAGATGCGCTGCTGGCGGAGCACTACGAGCGGGGCAGGGTGTTCGGCAAGGCCGTCGCGCACATGGCGCTTGCCGCCGAACGATCCCTGAAACTGTTCGCCGTGCGCGATGCGCTGCATTGGCTCGACCGTGCGATTGCGCTTACGGAGGCGCACGATAAGGTCCTTGCAGAGCCCGTGCTCGTCGACCTGCGCGAGCGGCGCGGCCGAGCGCGAGCACTCGCCGGGCACACCGAAGGCGCGGCAGCCGACATACGCGTAGTGATCGATGCAGCCGTACGCCGCGAGGATCGCGCCAAAGCGCGCGATGCGCTGATTCAGCTCGGCATGGTGTACCGACGCGGCGATGATCACCGCCAAGCCATCGCGTGCCTCACGCAGGCTCTCGCGGAGTGCAGAGCACTCGACGTCGAGCACGATACCGCTAATACGCTCTATCACCTGGGCACCGTGATGTGGAGCGACGGCCGCAACCGCGAGGCGGCAACGTTGCACGATGAAGCGGTCGCCATTTGCGAGCGGCTTTCGCTCCGCGATCTCGTTGCGGTTCAAGCGTATCACGGCAGTGGCGAAGCGCATTTCAACCGACTCGCGCCGACGGCAGCCATTGCATGCTTCCAGCGTTCGATAGAGCTCGCGCGCGAGATCGGCGACAAGAGCTACGAGTCGGAGAACCTGATGATGATCGGCTTCTCCTGCACCGGCGTGTTCGGAGCCGGCGATTACGAGCAAGCCGCGATGAGCTTCGAAGCCGCGCTCGAGATCGCGCGGCGCGCCGATCTACAGTGGCATGTCGGGCCGAGCCAGCTCGGGCTTTCTCATGTGCACGCCTGCATGGGCCGGTACGGCGAAGCCTGGACCGGCATGACGCAGATGTTGCACCGGCTCGATCAGCTCGGCCAGACGCGCTATCGGCTAATCGCCTATGGGCTGCTCGGCATTCTGCTGCTCGATCTCGGTCTGCACGCTCAGGCGGTGGCCTACTCGGAGCGCGCGCTCGAGCTGGCGGACGCGGCGCGCATCCGCTTCTGGCGCTTCCTGCTCGAGGCGAATCGCGCAATCGGTCATCTCCGCCTCGGTAGGCTCGACGACGCCCCCGAGCTCGAAGAGGCGTTAGCCTGGGCGCGGGACAACGACGAGCGGATCGAGATGAGCCGATGCCTTATTGCGCTGGCGGAGCTCGCGTTCCGGCGCGGCGATCCCGACCGCTGCTTCGGCTTTGCATCCGAATTGCTCGTGCTGGCGCACGCGCACGGCTTGAAGGAGCTTGCCGCACAAGGCCGCTATTGGCGCGGCACGGCTCACGCTGCCGCCGCAGACCGTGATGAAGCCATTGCGGAGCTCTCGGCGGCGGCTGCCGATGCGGAAACCATTGGTCGCGTCTGCCTGGCGAGAGACGCGTGGAGCGCACTTGGCCGCATTTCTGCCGGTCAGGCCGCCTTGGAACGTGCCGCGGCGGTCGACGCAAAGATCAGGCATAGCGCAGCGGGCAGCACGCTCGCGAACCTGCTCAGCGAGTCGTAGATCGAGTGGTAAGCCTGTACATCTGCAGTCGCCAGAATCCGGCCTGCAGCTCATCGCGATCGACGACCGCGATTTGCGCCGCGCGCGCCAGACAGCGTGAGAGCTCCGCGGCAGACCGCATGCCGACCCAGGCCGGATTGCGGTGCCGAAGCCAGATATCCGCTGCGCGCATCTTAAGTGTACGGCCACCGGCGAACGTGCATAGGAAGATTGACCCGCCGGGTGCGCACAGCTGCTCGAGCATGGTGATGTGATGCCGGTGGTCCCTTAAATGATGGAGCACGTTCAGCGAGCACACGACAGCGAATGATTGCGCTTTGAAGGGCGGTGCGTCTGCGTCGCCTTCGATCAGGTGCGCGCTCGGCGCCCTGCGGCGCGCCTCCACGAGCAGCGCGGGCGTCAGCTCGAGACCGGTCAGCTCGAGCACGGGGTACCTCGCGGCTATGGCGCCGAGGAACGCGCCCGTGCCGCAGCCGATGTCCAGTACGCGCGCGCCGGGGTCGAGCGCCCGCGGCCAGCGCGCGAGCACCCAGTCGCGGACGGTCGCGTTGAAGGTTTGCCAGCGCCGTTCGTAGTCCGCGCTGACGCTCCCGCCGTAGTCACGGCGCACCGCCTCGACGGTGTGCTTCCCGGACGAGGTGCTGCTCATGGCGACTCGCTAGTGCGCTCCGGTTTCCTCAGTCGCCGGTCAGTATCGCGAAAAATCTACGGAGCCGGCGCGCGTTCGTGCCGGCATCGCCGCGCCCCACGCGGGATACAGATCGCGCGTCGACCTCGGCTCCACCCTCTACGCTGCGGATACGAATCACGATGTCATCCTTGAAGCGGAACCAGAAAGTCGTGTCGGTCGCCTCTATTCGGCCCTCGTCGGGCACTGCTGCGACCACGTTCCAGCCGAGCGCTTCGGCCGCAGCGAGCGCGCGGCCGAACGCATCGTCGGCGGGCACGGACAGCGTCAAGGTGGTGAGATCGGGATAGGCCTCGCGGCTGAGTTGCGCCAGCCGCTCCGGCGTCATGTCTGGCGAGCCGCCATATTCCGCCGAGTTCGGCGCGTCTGCTCGTAGCTGCAGCACGGCAACGAACCGCGGCGGATCGGCGGTGTCAGTGGAAATATCATGGATCGCTGGCACCGCCTCGTCCGGCCGATACGACTCCGGCACGGCATAACCGATCCACGCCGCGACGGCGCCAATGACCGCGAGCGCTGCCGGGCCATAGGTGCCTCTACCGAGCACGCGTGCGAGGAGCAACACCGCGGCGATGAGCAATCCCCCGAAGGCGACGATCCGGCCCCAGGCATTGGCATAGGTGAACAGTAACTGAAAGCCGACGGTGAAATCCCACACGCCAAGCCATACACCGAGCGGCGCGGCGAGGGCGAGAGCGCCGATCGCCACGCCGGCAAGCAGCGCAAGTCCTGCAAGAGCGCGCATCCATAACGGATCCCGGATGTCCTTCATCGATCTCGTCGTACTTGTCACACCTGCACCTCGCTGCCGTACGTTTCCAACTCTCGCACTCTTCCCGCGATGCCATCACTAAAGGCCTTTTCGCCGTGCCACTCATTACTACCCCTTTGAATTGCGGACATGGTGGCATGGCGATTGCATCGGGGCGTACTCAGATAGCATCGATCAACGAAGAGGCACCGCGCAATGTCAACCACACCACACTCCGGAACCGAATCGGAGCTCCAGCGAGCCAAGAGCGAAGCGAAAGAGCTCGCATCGAGCGCAGCGGAAGAGGCTAAGCGCCGCGGCCGAGATGCCGCGGATCGAGCGAAGGAAGAAGCTGCCGATCGCGCCGAGCAATTTGCATCGACACTCGAATCGACGGCTGAAGAGCTCGAAACGACTGATGGGGGAGAAATGCTTTCCGGATACGGCCGCAGCATGGCTGAGCTCATGCGGCGTTTGGCCGGAGGGCTGCGTGAGCATGAGATCGAGGAGTTTGCGGGACAGCTCGCGACCTTTGCACGTCGCAACCCGGCAAGCTTTCTCGCGGGAAGCGTCGCGATCGGCTTCGGAGTCTCTCGCTTTCTAAAGGCGACCAGTGAACGCCCGCACGACGAGTACGGATACGACGACGAAGACGACGAGTATCTGCTCGCTCATGACGACGACTTCGATCGGGACGACACCTACTCCGCGGGCAGCTACGGCGCGGCGGACTCGGGCATGTCGACGACCCCGTCGCCTTCACCATCCGCGGAGGGGTCGACCCGCTCTGGAGGGACATGGCCTGAGGACCGCGGTCGCGAACGTCCTGGGGCGGCATCCCCCTCGACTCACTGGACGCCCGCAGCGGGCAACGGTGCGACGTCGGCGGGCGCACCGGGGCACTCTACGCTGTCGTCCTCGTCGGGACATTCGAGCGTAACGCGGACCGAAGGCACCACCGCATCGCCCCGCAGCTCGTCCACAGACGGAACGGGCACTCGTACGGATTCTAAAACGCACGACGAGATCAGGAGGAATGAGCCGTGAACAGACCCGCCTATGATATCGACCACGCGGGCAGTGAAACCGCGAGCATTACGACGGTCCCTGAAGCAAGACTGACGAACGACACCCGCGTTTTCACGTTAGTTCGCCGATTGGCCGACGAGATCACCACTCTATTCACCAAAGAGCTTGCTTTGCTCAAGGTGGAGACCACTGAGGCTATTCGCGAAACCCGCACCGGTATCACATCCATGGCTGCCGGCGGCGCAGTGTTGTATGCGGGCTTCTTGTTTCTGCTCGGCGCTGCGTTCCTTGGGCTCTCCCTGGTAGTCGACAGCTGGCTCGCGGCGCTGATCGTCGGCGGCGTCGTAGCGATCATCGGCGCGATCATGTTGTCGAGCGGGAAGAAGAAGCTCGAAGCGTCATCGTTCAAGCCTGAGCATACCCAGGCAGCCCTGCAGAAAGATCGAGAAATGATCAAGAGGAATATCAATGAATCGCATCAACGATGAATTTCGCGCGGACAGCCGAAAAAGTCCGCGGGAGCTGGAACGCGAAATCGACGCGACTCGCGCAGAGCTGTTGGCGACCATCGAGGAGCTCGAGCATCGATTATCGCCGACCGATCTGCTGAGTGACCTATGGCTGCAAATGCGCCGGCACGGCGGAGAATTCGGCGGCAGCCTCGGCCAGAGTCTAAAGGACAATCCGATGCCGGCTTTGCTGACATCTATCGGCATCGCCTGGATGATGACCGCGAACGGCCGTCCCCGCCATGATGACATGGGGCACGGCGTTTCCGGGCATGCCGGCAATGGCTCGAGCCGACTGCATGAGACCGGCGAACGCTTGCGCAGGACGGGCAGCCGGATGCGGCGGCGGATGCATGACGCGCAGGATCGCGTGCACGGCATGCGCGAGTCGATGAAAGATCGAGCCGACCATGCGCGCGAGGGCGCCGCGAGTGCTGGCGAGAAGGTGGCGCAGTCGGCGCAGCATGTGCGTGAGCGGGCGATGTCGATGACCGACTCGGCGCGCCATCGAGCACAATATGCTCGCTCCGGGCTGCGCTCGCTGCTGGACGACCAGCCTCTGCTGCTCGGCGCAATCGGGCTCGCTGCGGGAGTCATCGCAGGCGCTGCGTTGCCGCCGACCGAGCAGGAAGATCGCGCGTTCGGCCCGGCTCGGGATCGCGCGCTCGATCGTGCGAAGCGCATGAATGCGGAGGGCGCTCGGCGCGTACGCGAGCACGTTGAAGAGGCCGCGGAGGCGACTCGGACCGCGTTGCACGGTAATGACACCCGGAAGGACTCGCGCACCGACGCCCGTGGCAATACCGGCACGGACACTGGCACGACGCCGCAGGATCACCTGGCCGCACGGGCCGGCGGCTCCGCCGATCAGGCCCCAGGAACGAAGCCCTCTTCACCGGGCACGAACCTCGGGTATTGATCGAGCGCCGTACGGCGGTGCTCCGCCGTACGGCGCTCGTGCGCGTGACGCCCGGGCTCAGGATCGGGTACGCTCTCTCTCGATTCAACATCGGGGGAGACGATTATGAAACTGAATACCGTTGCACGGTCGGTAACGTATATTTTCGGCGCCGCTTTGCTCGGAGCCGCATTCTCGATGAGCGCTCATGCTCAGTCCGACGCACGGCCTGAGGGTCCGTCCAGCGCTTCTGCCGCGACGGCCTTGCAGTTCGTCGGCACCTTTACCCTGGCGGAGTACGCGCCGCACGGTGACGAGCCTACCGGGCGCATCGCTTACGATGCCGGCGGACGAATGTGGGCCATGATCCTGCCGCCCGATCGGGCGCCGATCACGGGCGCTGCATCGGCCGAGGAGTATCGCGCTGCAATGCGGGGCGTCGTGGCTTACTACGGCACCTACGACGTCGACGAAGCCACGGGCCGCGTCATTCACCATGTCGAGGCGGCCTCGAATCCGGCATGGGTCGGCGATGATTTCGTCCGTTGGTATCGATTCGAGGACGGCGACCTGCGGCTGAGCCTCAACGCGGATTTCCGCGGTACCCTTCTTTGGGCGCGAATGCCTCAACAGTGATGCGTCACAGCGCGCTGACGCGCCCTGGACTGCGCCGCTCTTTAGCGACCGCAAGCGGATAACCTGCCGGCGCCTCGATTCGGATCGACGTTGTGATGTCCTGCGCAGCTGCACAACTCGCGACAATTTCGCGCAAGTTTTGCCGAGATTCCAGACTTCGTCCGGCGTATCTTGGGCGCATTCGATTCGGTGCTGCCAGGTTGCGTGGGCTCGATTCCCCCGTCGAGTCTCGCCGGACGGGCCGGTGGTCCAAATGCTTCGAGGGGCCGGGTGCACCGGCAGCGAACGCTGTTCCAGTGGACACGAGTTCGCCCTGGCCCCTCGTTTTTATCGGTTATGGCGTGGCGGCGCCGAGCCGCGGATCGACCAGGCCAGGCTTGGCGAGATCGGCGGCATCGTCGATATCATCGATCGGAATCAAGGGTGCCGGTGTGGTGAGACCGCCGATGACATAGCTATCGCGACTGCGGCGGCCCCACACCACGCCGAGCACGACGATCTGCGCAATGAGCACGATCGAGCCGGTGTACCAGCCGGCGATCAGCGGCGACGTTTCGCCTGCGACCGTGCCGGGCAGCGCGATGGTTTCGGTCGGGAGACCGGACATCAACAACCAGGCGAGCGGGGAGAGCGAATGAAGGACGGCGTGGAGCACATGAAATGCCTCCGCCTGCGCGGACAACACCGTTGCGAAGAGCACCGGTAAGCACCAGAGCAGCAGCACGACGAGCATCGCTCGCCGCAGGCCCAAGGCCTGAAAAAGCAAAGCCGTGTAAAACACGACCAGCGCCAGGGCAAGCGGCAGACGCCATACCGGCGTTGGCGAGTCATCGAACGTGGCGAAGAAGCCCGATGCCGCAATTTGCCGCAGCAGTATACCGAGGCCGGCTACCGCTACGAGCACAAAGACCGCGTATACGAGCAGCGATCCCGAGTCGTCCTCCCACCGGCGGGCCCGCGAGCGGCCGTGTTTGAACGCTCTACGAATACCGCGCACGAAGCTATGGTGTGTCGGAATGATGCTCGCGAATAGCAAGAGACAGAGAGCCCAAACGAAGTACGCGTAGACGAGCGGCAGCCCGAAGGCGACGGCGTCGCCAAGCTCGTCGAGGCTCTGTCGGCCGAACAACGCGAACGATAGGTATTCGCGTGTGACGATGGGCCAGACGTTGCCGATCAGCACGATCACGAAACCGACCAGGAGGCCGAGTGCGTATCGTTTGCTCAGCGAATGCCGCGTGGAGGACTTCCACCGTCTGACCGCCATTACGCCGAAGGTCAGAATCAAGGCGCCTTGCAGCAGCAGGGTGAATACAAACGGTGAAAGTGACCAGCCGTACAAGGGCACCGCGCTGAAACCGGACCAATACGGATTACCGCTCGGCAGCGCGCCAGGCCCGGCGACGACGGGCAGCACTTTTTCGCCGATCACCGGCCATACGGAAAGATACTGGAAAAAGCGCAGGCCGAGCTGAGAGACGAAGGTCGGCAGGATCACATTGATCAGCAGCACGAGCAGTATCGACAGCATGTAGCCGTAGATCCACTTGCGCATCACCATGCCGGCGGCGATGCCTGTCATGTGGTAGAGCACTACGCAGACGAAGAACGCGCAGTAAACCGTGAGCAGCGCCTCGATCGGGATGCGGCCGACCACGGCGATGAACAAGAGATGCGGCAGCGTGAGGGCGAACATCGCATACTCGAGCACCGGCAGACCGAACAGATAGCCGGTGAGATTTCGCAGCGGAGACACCGGGGTCAGACGCTGATAGTCGAGGGTTTGGTCGATCTTGTCCTGAATCAGCCCGGCAGATACGCTGCCGGTGCCTTTCACCATCAAGATCAGTCCCTGGATCACGAGCAGCGGAATCCACAAGCTGCGTGCTGCGGCCTCGGGCGTCGCGCTGTTCGTCTGCAACGTATACGTCAGCGAAACGATGAAGGTCGTCACGATAAGCGTGACGAGGTACCAGAAGATCGATTTGCGCAGCCGCATGCGGCTGCGACAGAAGCGCTTGAATACCGGGTTGGTCCACGGCAGGAGCGATGCGACCGCCGAGATCCGTGTCATCGCAGCACCTGCCGCGTCTTCATTCTCCAGGCGTACGCGAGCTCCAAGACAGCGACCACGAAGATGACCGCGGTCACGACCGATGCGCTTCGGCTGGCCATCATGCGCGGGGTTTCCGCAGTAAGATCATAGAGATTCGCAATCACGATCGCGAGGAGCGAAAGCGCGAACATCGAGACGGCTGCACGGCTGCGCAGCAGCAAAGCCACCGCACCGACGACCGCTGCGAGCAGCGCAATATCGGTTACAACGACGAGCCAGAAGGGTTGCGCGGCATAGTAGGCGGCTTCCTCCGCGCTGACGTTCGCGAGCTTGCCGGCCTGCGCCATCATGATCGTATACGCGCCCGAGCCGTTCCAAAGTAGCGACACGACGCCTACCAACCAAAGGTGCCAAGGCTTCGCTGGACCACCCACAGGGGTTGTCGACGTTCCGTTGCTCCTATTTCGCGTCTGGACCACCATAGAAATTCCTCCCCACGATTACGAGAATGAGATCGAGAGGCGAGACTCGCTATCGTCGCCAATCAGGCTGATCAGCAGCGACTCTATGCTGGACCGCTCCGGGCTAAACGCACTCACCGGCAGCGGCGCCTGGACCAGTTCGCGCAACAGCGCGGCACGCGCGGCGCGATCGCCGCTGAACGTCACTAGAAGCTTGGAGCCATCGACCTGCACAAGCTCGACGCCGGTGCGCCCCTCGAGCCACCGCGCCGCGACCTCGGACTCCTCGAGCATCTCGATACGAATCTGAGACCGCTCCGAATCGAGCGCATTCATTACTTCGTCTATCGGGCCGTGCCGGAGCAGACGGCCGTTATGCATGATGCCGACGGAGGAGCACATGTCGGATAGCTCGCTGAGAATATGCGAAGACACGACAATCGTCGTGCCCGCTCGCGCGAGCTCATCAAGGATATGGCGCAGATCTCGCCGGGCGAGCGGATCCATGCCGCTCGCCGGCTCATCGAGCAATAACAGCTTAGGCTCGTGTAGAAGCGTCTTGGCGAGCACGACCCGTTGCATCATGCCGCGCGACAGCGCGCGGCCGTAAAGGTTGCGCTTGCCGGCGAGACGAACGCGCTCGAGGCACGCGTCGACCCGTTCCCGCCGCGCGCGCCCGCGCAGACCATGACTGTGCGCGTAAAGGTCGAGGAACTCCCATACCTTGAGATCGGGAATGACCGGGGCGAGATCCGGCATGTAACCAATGATCTCGTGCACGGCGTTTGTCTGATCGAAAAGATCGCGCCCGGCAATGGTCACATCGCCATACGTCGGCTCCAGCAGGGTCGCGAGCACTCGGATCGTTGACGTTTTACCGGCGCCATTCGGCCCGACCAGGCCGAAGATCTCGCCTGGCATGAGCGCGACATCGAGATCATGCACAGCTGTGAACGGACCGTAGTCGACCCGTAATTTACGCACGTCGAGCAGCGGTTCGCGGAGCCGGGATCCGGCGGCGGAAGCGGCCATCCAGGCGGGCGGCGTGGCTCGGCTCATTGGCGTACCCATCGGTCGATCGCGGCTATTCTAATGTAAACGGGTGACGAGATGTGGTCGGCTGCAGTGCCGGCGGGTACTATTCTGGTCTTTCGACGGCATGGCC
>CAZFJU010000122.1:0-12569 GCA_964518995.1 uncultured Gammaproteobacteria bacterium | reverse complement strand
CAGAGACCCGCCGAGCGGTGCGTGCGGCGAGCCCTTGGTTGCTCGAGGCGTATCTTGGGGTGCGCCGGTGAGATGGCGTCACGGCTTCCCGGGCTGCTGCGCGCATGTATCCTGCACGAGCTCGACCTCCGGCGTATAAAGCCACGTTTTCGTTGCGACCAGCGGCTCGATGAACATCGCCGGATCCGTAAGCGTAAGCGTAAGCTCGAGGCGGTGCGGGTCGTCGAGCACGGTGTACCGTTCAACCGCGGTGAGCTCGCCGCTGTGGCCTGCGCGGGAGGCATCAGAGACCAAGTCCGGTGTGACGCGCGCCGTCTCGACGATCAGCTCGCCGTTCTCGATACGCCCCACGGAGTGGCCGAGCAGGCTCGGTGTGCGGTGCGTCGGATGCGGCCGGCCATCCATGTAGATCGGGCGCAGCAGCGACCACTCTTCGTAGTGGATGAGCAGATGCTCGCCGTCACGGCGGATTTGCATTGGCAGCGGGTTCGTCACCTCGCGGAAGGCGGTCGTCTATGAAAAAGTGCGAGTGCGCCACTGATTGTAGGGAATTCTCGCTCTAAGACTAGATACTGGTGTAGGCGCCTTCTTGAGAATATGTATAAATGCTCACTTCAAGCCCTCGAAGGGCTTCGAGGTGGCGGCCCGCCCGTGCACGCTGTCAGTATGGTTCATGAGGGCTTATGAAGGATCTCGATCATGCACGATTTGATTTTCGATTCGACCCGCCGGGTGACGCCGGGGGAGTTTGCCGAGTTCGCTGCCGCTCGCGAGGCCGCCGGTGACACCGGTCACTACGAGCTGCTCAACGGCCGAGTCGTGTTGAGCCCGCCCGCCGGCTACCCGCACGGCGAGATCGGCAGCAATGTGCAGTGGGTGCTGGGCAACTTTGTGCGGGATCGAAAGCTCGGAAGACTCTTTGATTCCAGTCAGGGCTTCGCGCTGCCGTCCGGCGATATAGTCGAACCGGACCACGCCTTCGTCTCGCATGAGCGTTGGGCGGCGGCTCCTGCTCCTGAGCCGGGTCGCTTCCTTCGAGTGGTGCCCGAGTTGATTGTCGAGGTGCTATCTGCGCGCACCGCCTCACAGGATTGGGGCGAGAAGAAGTCGATCTATGAGCGTAACGGCGTGCTCGAGTACTGGCTCGTCGATCCGCACACGGAGGAGGTCACTGTATTTCGAGCTACCGCCGGTCGCTTTGCTGGGGGAACTGCTTATGTCTCGACTGATCGGCTTCCGTCTCACGTCCTGGCAGGTTTGGTAGTAGACGTGCGCGACGTGATGCCTTCTCCATAAGCTGCCGGCCGACCTCGCTTCCAGGCGGCGTGTCCACCCGTGCCATCGAGCGCCGCGATATCGCGACGCCGGCAACCCACCCCACCGGTCAAAAGCGAATGCTGAGGCTTGCACCCACCTCCCGAGGCGGTCCGATCACTGCAAAGTCGTAGCCCCAGACCTGCCGCGCATCGAATCCGCCATTCACGTACTGCTCGTCTGTGACATTCGTTGCCCAGACGGCAAGCGTCCAGTTGCGCTCGGCGGGCTCGTACACGACGCGCGCGTTCAGCACGCCATAGGCGGGCTCGAAGATATAGCTCCCGCCCTCGTCGATCAGAATGCGTTGGTGGGCGGCGTCGCGAACGTACTTATCCATCCAGCCATAGTGCCCGACGACCATCACATGCCCGCCGCTCGCGAGCGGCATGTCGTACTGCACCCCGATCGACGCGCTGTTATCCGGTGCGTAGGCGAACGGGCCGCTTGGCGACGTGCCGCTGCCGCTGGCGGGATCGAAGAAGCCGGACTCCCGATAGGCCGTATCGATGATGCCGAGGCCGGCATTGAACCGCCATCGATCGAAGCTCGCGGGAGCGTACACGAGCTCGAGCTCCCAGCCGTCGGCATCGCCGAGGCCCTCGCTCGTCGGGTACGGATTCGGCGCCGGCGCGCCGGTGCAGGGATCGATCGGCAGCGCGACGACGCGCATGCCCTCCCAGCTGGCATCGAAATAGGTCGCGTTTACCCGCAGCGTACCGCTAGCCCATTCGGACCTGAGGCCGAGCTCACGATTAGTGATCTCCTCGCGCTTCAACGGGATCGGCGTCGGTAACGCAGGGCAGTTACCCGGTGAAACGAGCGTCGGGATGTTGATGAAGTTGACGTCGGTTTCCGTGAAGCCTTCGCTGTAGCTGCCGTAGATCATCATGTCGTTGCTCAGCTGGTACTGCAGCGCGACTTTGTTGGTGGTGTTGTTGCCGAAGTCTGGGCGCTCGCGGATCTGCGAGAGCGTGCCGGCGTAGATGTTGCCGCGCGGCTCGGCGCCGGGAATGGCCGGTCGGAAGCCATCGGTCGGCGTCATCGCGAACGTGCGGCCTTCATCGTCCGTGACGCGCGCGCCGACGGTTAGGCCGAGGCGCTCCGTAAGCCCGAACGTCACCTCGCTGAATATTGCCTGCTGCTCGCCTTCGATGAAGTTGAGCTGGTCGATGCCGCCGAAGATGCCGGGCGGCGTCGGCGGCAGGCCGACCGTCGCGCGCCACGCCTGAAGATAGGCTTGCGCATCCGGATGCAGCGTGTTCGCGTCGGCCCCGGTCGTGCCGGCGCGGGGCAAGTCTTGCATCGTCCAGCGGTAGGTTCGGCTTCTCGTGTTCTCCTCGAGCGAGTAGTACCCGAGGAGCCAGCTCAGGCGGCCGTCGAGGTGGTTGCCGGTGAGATGAATCTCGAGCGTGTTGTTTTCGTCGATGGAGCGGTTCGTATCCGTCGTGAAGGTGAACTCCGAGCCGTCGAAGTCGACGTCCTGCTGACGATTCAGCGTCCAGTCGGACAGAATCGAGCGGAGAGACAGGCTGGCGGAGATGTCCCATTCCATCGTCACGGTGTAATAGCGCAGATCCCGCCGCACGCCGTTCGCCGGCGAGTCGGATTTCGTTTGCCATTTGCCGACCTCGCCGCCCGGAAAGCCAGGCATATGGGTCTCCGGCGTAAACCGCTCGGAGGGGAAGAACGACTTGAACGGCGACTCCGGAAAGGCAGGGTCGACGGCCCGGGCACGAGCGAGGAAATCCGGATTGCCGGCGAGCACATTGTAGCGGACGTACTGTGCGTTGCTTTCGTTAGTGATACGAATGATTCGGGGCTCGGTGCCGCGCTTGTCCTCGTCGTTCGCCGTGAAACGAAGGCGGAAGCGGTCGATCGGCTCCCACAGGACGTCGGCACGGAAGATCTGGTCGTCCTGGTTACCGAGCGCGCGGGGGACGGTGAGGCTCTCGACGAAGCCGTCGTGCTGCCGGCTCGAGACCATCCACTTCGTTTTCAGCGTGTCTGAAAGCGGAACATCCACCGCGGCCGCCGCATAGCGGCGATTGAACTCGCCGAGCTCGAAGCTCAGCCGAGCGCCAAATGCATCCGCCGGCCGGCGGGTGGTGATGTTGATCGCGCCGCCGTTCGTGTTGCGTCCGAACAGCGTGCCTTGCGGCCCGCGCAGCACCTCGACACGCTCGACTTCGGCCATGTTGGCCTCGAGGAAGCCCCATGAGGATTGCCAGATGCCGTCGATATAGATGCCGACGCCGGGCAGGCCGCGTATGTAGAAATTCGGCGCGCCGACACCGCCGCCGGAAGGGTTGGCAACGAGGTTGGGCACCATGATGCCGAGGTCGCGTCCGGCTTCGATGCCGATGTTCTCGAGATCTTCGGCCGAGAAGGCCTGCACGGAAACCGGCGTCAACTGCAAATCCGTCTCGCGGCGCTGCGCCGTGACGATGACTTCCTCGAGCTGTGCCATCGCCGTGACCGGGACGGCAAGGCATGGCGCGATCAGCCAATGCGCCCTGCGGCGGGCTTGGTTCTTCATGTCCCCCTCCTGATCCCCCTGTAACGTCGGGCTGCGACGCGCCGCGTCGTAGCGAGAACAGGTGTATCTCGAAAACAATGCCGAAGGCAAGCGTGCTCGAGACGATGTCAGGCGCGAGATGGGATGAAGATGGGCGTGCGTGTTTCTCGGCGGCACCCTCAGATGGCGAGCGGGCGCCGCTACCCGCGCTTGCGAGCCTCCTCAGCCGCGCATTTTCAGCGCGGCGCCGCCGAAGAAGCCGTCGACGCTTTCGAGATCTATCAAGAGCGCCTTGCCGCGCCGCTCCGGATCTTGGCTGCGCTCGAAATCATGTGCGCTCGCGTAGACCTTGTCGCGAACCGCTTCGTCATCGTCGATCCGTGCGCGGCCGCCGAAAATCATGAAGCCGCGGTCGTCGGGCTCGAAGTAACCGAACACCAGCGAGACGGAAGGGTTCTGCGCGGTCGCGGCGAGGATCCCGCTCTCCGGGTTACGTACCCAGATCGCGAGCTGCGTCTCGCTGTACGCCTGCGTGCTGCCGCGATAGGACTGGCGCGGTTTGCCGTCCCGATCGACATAGGCGATCACCATGGGCCGTCGCATGCCGAACGCCGAGTTCACGGCCTCCTGCATCTCCGGTGTCAATTTCAGCTCGGTGAGGACAGTGGGTGCTTCACTCATGATCTAACTTCCGTGAACCGATCAGATGATTCTAGACGACCCGCCATCGGGTTGGGCGACACACCCATGACATGGACTGCAACAAGGCTCGTGTGCGGGAGGTTTTCGCCTACGCATAGGGCATTCTCCGGATCGAAACGGACCGCTTGCCGATGGTCACATGGAAACGGAGCTTGATCATGGAAGTGGATCAACGCCGCGCTGGAGGTCGAATGACGATGCCTGTAAAGCCCCGAGTCCTCTTCTCGGCCGCCGTGGCGATGTGGGCTCGACTTCGGTGTGCGTAACTATCGTTCCGCTTGCACGCCTTCTTTGAGCGCCAATGCGTAGGAGAATCAAGTTGCCGAAGAGCGGGGTGGCCGGCGCAGTGACCCGCGTGCTGCTCGGGGCGATCGTCGGCTGGTTCAACGACCGGGCGATCCGTCTGGCTGCATCGCTGTCGTTCTTTACGATGCTGTCGCTCGGTCCGCTGCTGGTGATCACGCTGCAGATCCTCGGAATGCTGCTCGGTCCGGAAGCGGCCGCCGGCCAGCTCGACGCGTACCTGTTGCAGATGGTGGGCCCGCGGGGCATGGAGGTGCTGCGGGTGGTCATCGCGGAAGCCGGCCGCGACGAGCGCGGTTATCTGGCGACCGCGTTCAGCGTCGTCATTCTGATCTTCACGGCAAGCTATGTCTTTGCCGAGCTGCAGGATGCGATGAACACGGTCTGGAAGGTCAAGACCGAGGAAGGTTGGAACGTCTGGCAAATCGTGCGCACCCGGCTCGTGGCGTTCGGCATGGTGCTGAGCCTTGCGTTCCTTCTCCTGGTCTCATTGGTGGTCAGCACGATACTGACCGCGATCACGACTTACTTCTTGCCGGAGGCGGGCCGGATCGCGCAGATCATCGACTCGGTCGTCTCGCTGCTCGTCATCAGCACGATTTTTGCGCTGCTCTTCAAATACGTCCCCGATGTTCGGATCCGCTGGAGTGACGTATGGCCCGGCGCGCTGCTGACCGGCGTCGCGTTCACGGTCGGCCAGCTCGTGCTGGCGCTCTATCTAGGGCGCGCCATTGCCGTGAGCATCTACGGGGCTGCAGGATCGCTCGTTGCGCTGCTCCTCTGGGTCTACTACTCCTCTTTGATTCTGTTCTTCGGCGCCGAGGTGACCAAGAGCTACATGAACTGGCGACGGGGGCGGGCGCTGAACCCCGACTACGCCGCGGAGGCGATCGAAGCTGCGAAGCACTCGAAACCCAACCCGTGATCACGACGGCGCGGGCGCCACGCGCGCACGTATGGTCCGGACGAGGCTACGGGCCGTTAGAATGTCGAGGCCGTCCCGGAGCCAATACGGAGGATCGACGTGAGAACGACCGCTGTCCTGATCGCCGCGCTGCTTGGCGCGCCCGCTGCGTCGGCCCACCACGGCTTCGGTACGTTCGACATGAACGCCGAGGTCGAGATCACCGGCACGGTGACGGAGCTCGCGCTGATCAACCCGCACTCGTGGCTGTATCTAGACGTCGCCGAGGAGGAGGGGCGAACCGTGCCTTACCGGTGCGAGATGCGCTCGGCGACCACGCTGCGCCGCTCCGGCTGGTCGCGCGATATGTTCCCGCCGGGCGAGCGGGTCAGGATCACCGGCTACGCGGATCGCAACGATCCGCACGCCTGCTACGTCGGCACGGTCATCTTTGCCGACGGCAGCAGCATCGACCGTTACGGCCAGCGCACGCCGCCGACGCCCGTGGCGCCCGAGCCGAGTGCGCCCCGCCGTCCGGGCGGCGAGCCGAACTTCGCGGGCGAGTGGGCCGCCGAGCAGTTGGTCATGACGGATCCACGCGGACAATCGGGCTCGCTCGTGCCGCTGAGCGAAGCTCTGCAGCCGGGTACGGAGCCGAGCGCGGAAGGCGAGGGCGCGGAAGGCAGCGCGCGCCGTGCAGGGCGCGGTGTGGTGCCGCTGATCGCGGGAGAAGCCGCTCGGAGGCTATTCGTCGCGCGCATCGGTTTGACCGACGCCGGGCAGCGCGCGCTCGAGGCGATGCAGCAGGAGGGGAACCCGGCGATGCGCTGCGCGCCGATCAGCGTGCTGGTCGACTGGAGTTACGACAGCCCCGTCAACCGCATCACCCATAACGACGACGACACGATCGTGCTCGAGTACGGCAAGTTCGATTACGCACGTACGATTCACATGAATCTGCCGGCGCATCCTGCGCAGCTCGAGCCGAGCTTGACGGGGCACTCGATCGGCCGCTGGGACGCCGACGTGCTCGTCGTCGACACGATCGGGTTCGCGCCGGGTGCGCTGACGCGCGTGCTGCCGCACAGTGAACAGCTGCACCTGGTCGAGCGCTTTTCGTTCGATCCGAGCTCCGGTGCGTTGACTCGCGAGTACACGGCGGAAGACGCCGCCTACTTCGCGGAGCCCTATACCGGCTACGATACGGTGTATCGGTCGAACGTACCGTACGAGCCTGCACCCTGCGATGATCGATCGTTGTTCTGACTCCCGCTCGATTTTTCCGCCGCGCCCTCGCGACATGAAGGGGCGCGGCGCGGAGGTCGACACGCTCGAGCGCACGATCCTCGCAACCCGGCCGACGCGCATCGCGCTGGTGGGTTCCGGCGGGTCCGGCAAGTCGATGCTCGCCGCCGAGCTGGGTCACCGGCTGCACGCGGCGTTCGATGGCCGCGTGGACTGGTTCCGCTCCGGCGCGTGGGGCTTTCATACGTTGACGGAGATGCTCGCGCTGCGCTTCGGCACCGGCCGCGACGAGGGTCGCGTGCAGCGGCTGCAGCAGTTTCTCGCGGAGGGGCCGCAGCGGCTCATCGTGCTCGATAACCACGAGAGCGATAGCGCCGTGGCGCAGCTGTTCGAGGCGTTCTCGGCTTCGCAGGCCACCTTCGTGATCACCGCCCGGCGCTGTCTGCTCTCGGGTGTATTGATCTTTCCGGTGACCGCGCCGCTGGTGACCGCGGGCGAGAGCGCGTTTCCGCGCGTCGCGAGCTTGACGCGCCTGCTGCGCTGGAACCCGCTCGCGCTCGATATCGCGGATGGCATCGTCGCTTCGGGCGCCGCGAGCGCGGAGGGGCTCGGCGGGTTTCTGCGCGAAGCCGGCGTGACGCGCGTCCGGGCGCTGGAGCACGAGGACGACCTACCGGAAGTCGCTCTGCTGCTCGACTGGGCTTGGCGACGCCTGAGCGACGACGCGCGCGGCGTGCTCGGCGTGCTCGCGCACGTGGAGGGCGACCATGTCGACGTCGCTTCGCTCGCGTCGCTTGCGGATGTCGGCGAAATCAGCCCCGCGCTCGCGGAGCTCGAGCGGTGGCACCTCGTGCAGCAGCCGGTGGATGGGCGCTACACACTGCACGCCGTGGTGCGTTACGCCGTCGCACGGCGGACGAAGCCGGACCCGGACCGCGTGTTCGCGCACTACGTGACGCTGCTCGAGCGCCATCCGGAGCGCCGGGAGCTCGAGCAAACGCACTTGTTCGCGGCGATGGAGTACGCCTATATGCAGAGCGACATGCAAGCGCTGTTGCGGCTCGAGGCGCTCGTTCGGCGATTGAACGAGGTCGCGGCGAGCGGGTAGCGTCTGGCCCGGGTAGCGTCCGGCCGCGCGCCGGTTCTGGCCGAAGCGGCCGGCCCCCAATAAAAAAGCGCCGGACGCCTCATCGACGCCCGGCGCTCTCCGACTGCGCCTCTGACTAGTGGCGAATCTGGTTCACGAGATCGCCGTCGACCTCGTAGGCCTCGCAGTGACCGCGCTCGACACCGATCAAGCGACCGCCGCCGGCGCCGCCGTCACCACCCGTCGTCAGCACCACCGGCGTGATCTCCCACGGCTGCAGGAGCACCGCGGGATCCTCGACGATGACCTCGTAGAGCATCTGATCGCCCTGTCGCGTGAAGCGTTCGGTGACTTTCATATCTTCGGAGTGGAAGAAGCCGCCGCGCGCGAGCCAGGTCTGCGGCGTGAAGCCGACTGATTCGATCACGAGCGTGTCGCCTTCCCAATGGCCGACCGAATGGCCGGTGTATTTGGTCTGGATGACTTGTCGCTCGTCCAGCTCGCGGCCGTCCGTCGCGATCACGCGGAAATCCGGATAGCCGCCGCCGCCGTCACCGCCGCGGCCGTACAGCAGGGTGATGTCCTCTTCCGTGTGATAGATGCGGCCGGGCGCGCCTTGGCGCGGAATGCCCATCGGCTGGCAGGTCATGATCGGATCTTCGACATTCGTCCACATATCGAGGTAGATGACCTGGTCCCAATGCTCCGGCCGGTAGATCGGGCGATTCGGCCCGAAGCGCGAAGCCGCCTCGAACTCGAAATCCATCGTCTGGTTCCACTGCGGGCTGCAACCCTCGAGCTGGGTCGGCGCGCAGCGCCGGTTGCCGTAGCGCCAGATGAAGAACTTGCTCGGACCGCGCCAGGTGCCGGTCAGGTCCGGTTTGCCATCTGCGAGACGCGGCGTCTCGGCATCCGAGTCGAGCACGGGCGGCGTCTGATCGCTGCCGAAGAACGGCAGCGGCTCTGTCGGGCCCACGCTCGGCGGAACGGGCACGACGACGTAGACGCTGCCGGTTTCCGTCTGGACCGTGCGGAGGTCGCGGAGCGCTTCGCCGTTCTTGCTCTCCGTGATCGTTCCGGCCATATAGACCTCGATCGGATTGAGCGGATTGTTGTAGTCGTTGTACTCGCCGTACGTGAACTCGTAGGTGTCGTCTCCGTGCGTGACGACGACGGACTCGGTCATGAAGCGATCATCGAGCCGCGCGACGGCCGTCGCGCCGTCGACGCCCGGAATCGGGAACGTGACGACGGGCGTATCGCCGTCCCACTCGACCGACGTTTCGCCGATGTTCGCAGTGCCGGCTTCGAGCAGCCCGCCGGGATTACGGAACACCTTCAACGGGTCGATGCCGGCGCCGGCCAGTGCGGCCTTCGGCGCGCCCTGTGGGCTGGCCCAGAGGCGAATCAGGCGCTCGTCGCGCGTCTCAGGCATCGGTGTGGCGGTGCCTTCGCCCGGCACGAGACCGGCGCCCGGCGTGTCTTCGTCCCACGCGTATTCGCCGCTGACGACCTCGATGTTCGAGTACGTCTCGCCGCTCGGCAGCGTGCATTCGATCTGAGTGCGGCTGCCGGAGAACTGGTAAGCATTGCTGATGCGGTATCCCGACGTGCCGAGCTCCCCGTACCTCTCGCCTTCGGCGAACGGCGTGATCTCGCAGGCCTCACCGTCGACCTGGATTGTGCCTTCACCCCGATATTCGAGCGTGACGACGAGCTCGTGCTCCTCGATGCCGCGCAGCATGCCCATGTGCCACGGCCAGTTGAATAACACCGACTTCAGGTCTTTCGCATCGGGCTCGGGCGTGTAGGCCTGCGTGGCCGGCCCGCCAAATTGCGCGCTTGCCGAGAGCGAGACTCCGAAGGCAAGCACTGCCGAAGTGGCGGCCCACTTCCGCTTGATGCCTTTTTCCAAGGTCATGATCGTTCCCCCTTATGACTTGTTGCTAGAGACCTTACTCCGCCTCGAACTGGATCGTGCGCTCATCCGCCAACGTGATGGATCGAATGAAGCCCAGCGGCTTGCCGTTGCGAGCCGGGAAGTACGTGATCGTGACGACGTCGCCGGCAATGACCGTGTTCGGACCGGAGCGACCGAAGCCGAGGCTCGACAGCGTGTTGGCCGAGCCGGTGGTCAAGATCCACTGCGTCGTGGCGGCGTCTTCGTTTGGCACGTCGAGCGTGATCGCCCCGTGCGGGTTCATGAACTCGACCTTCCGGACGACGCCGGTGACCTCACCGAGGCCGCGGATGTCGTAGACCGCGGATAGAGAGTGATGCGCCCATGCAGCGCCGCCGGCCAGAAGGCACGCGCACAACATCGCCGCGCCTAAAGGTTTCTTGAACATTGCGGTCCCCAAGCAATAACCCGCCGAATCGGCCCGCGGGCTAAGACTGATCGTCCTTCGCGACATTACCACCGCGCCCAGCGGGCGACAATTGGACACAACGGGCGACACGGTGAAGAAAGATGCTTGACAAGGGAGCCGCCGAGAACGGGAGAATTGGCCAACCGGAATTCTTGGAGCTGCTAGTTGATCACGAAAGTCGCGATGGCCGCGGCCGTCTTCTCGTTGGGGTGGGCGCTCGCCCTGTGGCCGCCAGTCGGCTTGGCCGACCGGGACTATGTATTCGCGGATACGGAGGGGCATCTCGTCATCCGATTCGTCGGCAGTGGAGAGGAGGGGCTCAGCCCGTCGCAGTCCGAAGAGATCGTCAATGCCGAGCTGTCGTCCATGGTTCACGACCACCTACGTGCTGATCTGCTGTTCGAGGACGAGCCGCGCGACCCCGATTGGGCGGCGTCGATGGAGCCGCGGCTCATCGAGCACGTCAGGGGAATTGACCTCGAGTTTCCTGATGTTCTGGCCGAATGCCGCGCGGCCTCGTGTCGCATCATCATGGCGCAGTCGATGCACTGGACCGTGGCGAGACATCGCGCCGCACTCGACACCGTGCAGAGCGCGCTCGATGATTTCGTCGCAGCACATGCCGAGGAATTCGCGCCGACCTTCATGCTGACCGGGTATTACCAGGAGTTCGAGACGCCGCATATCAAGGCGTTTCTCGAGCGAACGCGCTTGCATGCAGGCGCAGACTCACGACAATAGCTTCGACCCCTCGTCCGAAGGAAATCCGATGGCAATGCCTGCAAGTTTCTCCCGCACGATGCTCGCGCTGCTGGTGCTCGCGAGCGCGTCGTACGGCGCCGCCGCTCAAGTGGTTCGACCCGAAAGCGTCGGCATGTCCGCGGAGCGCCTCGAGCGCATCGGCGAGCTGATGGAGCGGCATATCGAAGCCGGCAGCTTCTCCGGCGCCGTCACGCTGGTCGCGCGAAACGGCCGCATCGCGCATCTCGAGGCGCACGGGCTGATGGATATCGAAGCCGAAGTGCCGATGAGCACGGACGCGATCTTTCGCCTCGCGTCGATGACCAAGCCGGTGGCCGCGACGGCGGTGCTGATGCTCGTCGAGGAAGGCAAGATCAAGCTCACCGATCCGGTATCGCGATACTTGCCGAGCTTTGCCGAGCAGACGGTGGCCGTCATTCGTGATGGCGGAGCCGGAGCCGGCGGCTTCGGCGGGCCGCCGCCGGAGTACGACACCGTGCCGGCGGAGCGTCCGATCACGATCGTCGATCTGCTGACGCATACGTCGGGCGTCATGAGCGGGCGCATCGGTAACGCGGCGAGCCAGGAGGCCTTTGCGCAGCGCAACGAGGTCGGCGTCGGCTGGGTCGCGAGCCTCGGCGAGGCGCCGCTCGATTTTCAGCCCGGCTCGCAGTGGTCCTATAGCGCCGTCGGCGGCTTCGACGTGCTCGCGCACATCGTCGAGCTGGTCTCGGGGCAAAGCTTCGATCAGTTTCTGGCCGAGCGGCTGTTCGAGCCGCTCGGTATGCAGGATATGTTCTACTGGCCGGACGACGCGCAACGCGAGCGTCTCGCGAAGTCCTATGTCGGCGGCCGCAACGGCTTGCAGCCGCGTCCGGATCCGGACTCGATGTCGAGCCCGGTCTATTTCTCCGGGGCCGGCGGCCTGATGGGCACCGCGGAAGCGTACGGGCGCTTCGCGATGATGCTCGCAAACGGCGGCGAGCTCGACGGCGTCCGCATTCTGAGCCCGCGCTCGGTCGCGCTGATGGGGTCGCCCGTCATCGAGGAGGGCCTGCCGGGCTTGACCGGCTCGCATCCGAGCCGTCCGCCGGGCGAGGGCTTCGGTCTCGGCGTCAGCGTCGTCAGCGACCCGGTCGCGCGGCGCTCGCTGGTCTCGAAAGGCAGCTTCGGCTGGAGTGGCCTCTACGGCACCTACTTCTGGGTGGACCCGGCGGAGAAGCTCGTCGCGCTGCTGATGGTGCAGACGTACGACAACGACTCGTGGTTCGAGTTCGAGTCGGTCGTGATGCAGGCCCTGGTCGACGCCCTGGTCGACTAGCGGGCATTGCGTATCAGCGCGGGCACCGGGCCGCTTCCATGGCACGCGACGACGGCGGATGACAC
>CAZFJU010000121.1:4788-12595 GCA_964518995.1 uncultured Gammaproteobacteria bacterium | reverse complement strand
CTCAACGACGGCCGCGAACGACGCCCGTCGCGAGATAAATCAACAGCACCGGCAGCGCGGTCCACGAAAAGATCTGCACGAGCATCGCATAGTGCTCGACCGTGAAGCCCGGCAAGAGGGGACGCCGGCCCGCCTCCCAGCGCTCGTGAATGGCGAGCGGGATGATCGGCACCTGGTAGCGCAGCGTGAGCCCGAGGCTATCCCAGAACCCCCAGCGCGCAGCCTCATCGCCGAAGGCCGCGAGGGCCGCCTCGGGCGACTCGAACCCGGCCGACGCCGCTGCCACGGCCGGTTCGAGCACTGCCGGCCGTTCCGCCACCTCGAGCAGCGACGGTGACGCGGCCACGTTCCGCGGGTCCGAGAATACCCATAGCGACAACACGAAAAGCACCAACCATACGCTCATGAGCCGGTAGACCTGCGTGCCGTAGCTGGTGGTCCACGCGATGACCCGGTCGCGCAGGTGCCACCAGCCGCGGCCGAGGCCTCGACGCACGCGGCCGCGCTCCGTGCTGCGCCGCCGCCCTGCGCGTGCGCCGCCATGGCCGAGCCGATCCCGGGCTTCGAGCCGCATCATGCGATAGATGTAGTTGGCCTCATCTTCCTTTGCTTCATTACGAAACATCGTCTCGACGGCGACCCACGTACGCCGATCGAACGGCTTCATGTGCTGAAGAATGCGGACGAAGTCCTCAGGTGCCGGCTCGTCCTTATCGCCGAACACCCAACGCGATACTTCGACGTTCGAAAGATCGATGTAGTCGTACGTCGGCTCGACGACGCCGAGGCGGCTGATGACCGCCCGCTCGAGGCTGATGCCAACGCCTTGGTCCTCATCGTGAGCTCGACCCGCGCGGCTCGCTGGGCGGGAATGCGAAGCGACGGGCGCGTGCCCTTCGGACACATTCTGCCCGGAGATCACGAGATGGCCTGCATGGAGGGCAGTGAGATCGAGCACCGGCCCATGCACAGCCCGCCCGCCGACGAACGCATACCACGGCCGTCTTTGCTTTCGCTCCGCCGGGGCCTCGTGCTCGGGCGTCTGCATATCCGGCGGGCCGAGCAGCCGCCGCACGTCCTGCGACGGCAGAAACAGCAGCTGGCCTCGTACCTTCGCTTCGCGCGCAACGAAGGTGCCGCGCCGCAGCTGCTCTTCCGCGGTCAGGTGGGCCTCGCGCCATAGGTCGGGCGATACCAGCAGGCCGGTCATATCGACGTCGCCGTCGCACTGCAGCTTCTCGGCATCGAAGTAGCCGCATGCGGTCACGAGCGCACCGCCCGCCTTCGCCCCTTCGCTCTTCCAGCCGACCTCGAGGTCGAGCCGGACCGAGGTATCGTTGAGCTTGATCGGCCCGTGAACCTCGACATTGCGCAAGTCGAGGTGCCCATCGATCACGTTCGCACGCAGGTCGAGCTCGCCGACGATGGACGCCCGGAACATCGAATCGAGCGGCTCGCTCAGCTCGTTGCCATGCTCGGACGAGCGCGGCCACGGCGGCACGCCCTCCCAGCGATCGACGAGCCGGGCGGCGATATTCGCAGTGAAGAATCTGACGGTCGTGCCGATCCGCGAGCTCTGCAGCACGAAGCCCGGCTGGGCGGTATCGTGTGGCTGCTCCACGCCGCGCACCCGAATGCCGGAGACGTCCAGCGTCTCATCGACGGTAATCGCGGAAAGCGTGACCCGCCCGGCGTCGCACGGCTTCGGCCACATATTCACGGCGCCTTCGTCGAGCGGCTCGGCACCCCACGTCAAGGACAAGCGGCCGAACTTGGAGCTGGTCGCGTTGATTGCCTTCTGCACATAGGCGCCGCGCAGCTCCACCGCCCGGATATCGGCGCCGGACAACAGCAGCTCGCCGCCGACATAAAGGCTATGCCTGCGCCCAAACGCACGATCGGCGTCCTGCCGAAACGCATGCAGGAAGCCGCGGATCGTCGAGAAGTTGAAGTCGAGATCCTGCGCGACGCTCATGCCGAGCAGATCGATATAACCGCCGACGGTCGCGCCATACCACGTCATCCGCCCGTCGATCTGCGCCATCGATAAGCGGCACGCGCCGTCGATCTCGGCATTCATGAACGAGCATCCGCCGTGCAGCGTGCGAAATTGCGTCAGGTTGGTGTAGTAGGAAAGGTGGCAGCCGCCGCGGACCCGAATGCCGTCGAACCGCGCTTCGCCGAGCACGATCGTGCCGACAAGCACGACGTTACCGCGCACTTCGGCGAGCACGCACGACAGCGGCCCCGCGATGAGCGTAGCCTGCGCGGACTCGACGCTCGTCCAGTCCTCGGCGGCGAACGCTTCGAGCGCCCCGCTCGTGCGCCGCGCCTCGCGGCCGGCGACGGCGAGCTCGAGATTCGTCCCGATCTCGGCATGGTCCAGCGTCACGGCGGCCACGCCTTCGAACCGGTTCGGTCTCTCACCCGCCGGCGGCGGCTCGTGCCATCCGCCGATCTCGTCGTAGCGAATCGGCTCCGGAATCGCATCGAGCGACGGGGCGATCGAGACGCCGCAAAGCCGCACCGAACCTTCGATACGCAGCCGCCGCGCGAACAGCCGGCCGCCGAGGCCGCAATCGAACACCGTCAAATCGCCGGCAATGCGCGCGTTCTCGAGATCGAGCGCTACGTCGGCAATGTCGTCATCGCCGCCGATCGGGCCGAAATCGCAGTGCGCGAAGGTGAGTGAATGCTCGAGCACCGCGTCGCGTGCCTGCACGCCGCGCTCGAAGAAACACTCGACGAAGACGAGCTCCGGTCCGTCGCTGAAGTCCGCGATGCGCACCGGCTCGCGAAAGCGACAACGTCGAAACACGAGCTGCTCGGCGCGGCGCTGAGTCATCCCGGTGCTCCGCTGCTGCGCATCAGGAGGCCTCGGCCGCGCCGCCTGCGAGGACCAGCGGCGACGTGACGTCGCGATCGGCGATGACGACCTTGCCGTCGATCTCACACTGCTCGAGGCGCTCCGGCCACGCGGCGCCGCTCATCACCCCGCCGTCGAGCCCGGCGCGGTGCGGCCGCTTGCCCAACGCCTCGCCGCGCTGCCACGGCGAGCGCGGCGCCGGCCGGTGCGGCGAGCGCTTCCACGAGCGCAGCTCGAACAGCGCACCGCGGCCGTAACGCTCGGCCTCGATCGGCAGATCGGCCACGAGCGGCGTGTCCTCGACCATGCTGATCGTGCCGTCTCGCTGCGCGGCGAACCACGACTCGAAGACCGCGCCGCCGTAGGCGACGACCGTACGACGCGGCAGCAGAAAACCGGCCGCGGCCGAGTACTCCGCGAAACGAGGCTCGAGCGCGTCCGGTGTCAGGAGCCGATAGTCAAGGTGGTCGAGCACGCGCGCGTCGCGCCGCTTCAGGCGTCCCGCGAAGGGAATCTCGCGCGCGGCGGTCGGGATCAGGAACGGACCGCGGTCGCCGTGCACGGCCCAGCAGAAAAAGCGCAAATAAGCCTCGACGGTCGCCTCGTCGAGCAGCAGCTCTTCCGGCACGTCGTTGACGCCATGCACGACGTACGACTGACCGTTCAGCACACGCACGTCGAGCTGCGCATCCGCTTCTTGGACGCCGAAACGAACGAGCGCATAGGCGCATCGGGCCGGTGCCGCGCGCGACGCCCGCTCGATCACTTCGACCAGATGGAACGTCCGGTAGAACGGCAGCCGCGCGCGGCGCAGCACGGTCGTGTCGGGCGGTAAGCCATAGTCAGCCAGCATCCGGCGCACCCAGTCGGGCGCGTCCGAGCTTGCGCCGGGATAGACCCGCTCCCACCCGTCGACGCCGACCACCGGCGCGATGCGCTGCAGCAGCCGCGCCGGTGGCAAGCCGGCCGCGACGAGCGCGTCTCGAGAGACGCCCGCGAGCACGCCGGCGTCGATCCACTCCGCAGGGTCCGCGGCCATCGCGCCCTGGTTGTCGACCGTCACTGCCGCGCGCAGCACGCGCACACCATGCTCATCGACGAAACAGACGCTCGCCTCGACGCGATAGACGCGGTCGTCATCCGATCGCGCATCGGGCGCGGTTTCGACGACCACGGTCGGCGCGCGGACGAGCTGCGCGAGCTGGTCGCGGCCCGCCGCATCGAGGCGGCCGATATCGAGCGGCAGGCTCTCGAGGCTCGAGACGATCGTCGCGGGTTCGAACGATTGAGTCGCCGTAGCGGCGTCTGCGCTCGTCGCGACGAATCGCCTGAAGATGAACGGCGCCTCGAGCGCAAGGCGCAGGCATGCATAGTCGGCGGCACGCGCCGAGGCGGCGTCAGCCGATGAAAAATCGATGGGTGCATGCAAGGCGAAGCGCTCGATCTCGCGGCCCTCGCCATCGAGCGGACGAAAATCGCCGGGCGCATAAAGCGCGTACACGATCGGCGGCGCGGCCTCGCGATTCGGCGGCTCGTCGGCCGTGGGATGCAGCGACACCCGCACGAGCTCGTAGCCGCTGCCCTGTGGTGCGAACGAGATGCCGAGGGCGTTGACCCGATACTCGAAACCGGCCGGCGCGTCGACCCAGTCCGGGCAGTGCCTGCGCGCCTGCTGCAGCACAGCGTGCGCCGCGTGCTCTGCCAGCGGCAGCGGCCACGGCAGATCGCCGAACGGCCGAGGCAAGGAACTGATCGGAACGGCGGACGCCGGAGTTGCGTTCACGTACGCGCAACCTTCTCGTTTTGCGTTAGTCTACACGTCCGCGCTCCGGGCCGCCCGCTCCGGCGCGAAGAGAGGGCCCCTAACGAACAACGAAGCGGCATCGAGCGGGGATTCGGTGCCATCGAGGCCGCCGCGATGCCGAGACCCGTATCTCCCGCCTTACCGGACGAGGGCTTGCTCGTCGGCTGGTCGCTCGAAGGCGCGCCGCGAAAGCCGTTGATCGGGTTCACGCACACCGCTCGCGAAGGCGTCGGCTCACAGTTTCTCGAGCCCATCCTGCATACCGGCGAAGGGCACCTGATCACCGTCGCGCCGACCGGCGCGGGCAAGGGGGTCGGCTGCATCATCCCGGCGCTGCTGCGCTACCGCGGCCCGCTGGTCGTGATCGACCCGAAAGGCGAGAACTATGCCGTAACGGCCCGAGCACGGCGCGAGATGGGGCAGCGCGTGGTCGTGCTCGATCCATTCCGCATCACCCGTGCGCCGGTCGATGAGATCGGCCGCTTCAATCCGCTCGATTTCCTGTCACCGGCGAATCCTTCGCTCGTCGAGGACGCCGAGATGATTGCCACGACGCTCGTGTCGTCGGCCGGGCGGCACCGCGATCCATTTTGGCCCTACATGGGCGGGCAGCTGCTGACGCTGCTGCTGCTCTATCAGATACGGCGCCTGCCGCCGAACGCGTGGACGCTGCGAACGACCAGGGAACTGCTCGCGCGCTCGCATGCCGACTGGTCCAAGCTCGGGCTCGAGCTGAGCGGCGATCGCGACCCGGCGATCCGGCAGCTCGCCGGTCTCGCGCTGAATCCCGCGGCGGAAACGTTCGGCGGCTATTGGGCGTTCGCGCAGATGCAGAGCGGCTGCTTCAAAGGCGAGCTGATTGGCGATTGCATCGATACGTCGAGCTTCTCGTTGCAGGAGCTCGTCGACGGCGCGCCGCTGTCGATCTACGTCGTGATCCCGCCCGAGAAGCTCGACGCATTCGGCAACCTTCTGAAGGTGTGGTTGGCGGTCATGATCGCGGCATTGACCCATCGCCGCGCTCAGCCCGAACGGCCGACACTGTTCATCCTCGATGAGGCGGCACAGCTCGGCGCCATGCCGCAGCTCCGGCAGGCCGTGACGCTGCTGCGCGGCTACGGCGTGCGCGTCTGGTCGTTCTGGCAGGACTTGAGCCAGCTGATCGGCCTCTACCCGGATACTTGGCAGACTCTGATGAACAACTGCCATGTGCAGCAGTTCTTTGGACAGGTCACCCGGCTCGGCGCGCAGCAGATGTACGAGGTCACGGGCCTCGGCTCGCCGGAATATCTTCAGACTCTCGAGCCGAGCGAGATGGTGCTGTCGGTGCTCGGCGATCAGCCGGTCATTGCACGCGTGCCGAACTACCTGCGCGATGCACCGTTCGCGGGCAAGCACGACGATAACCCGTTCTACCGCGGACGCGCGTCGGACGACGGCATGACCCCGGTGACGCGCCGGGTATTCCGCCGCAGCAGAGCGGATTACGCCCCCGCGGATCGCTTCGATGCGATCTCCGTGCTCGGTCGCCAGCTGCTGCGCGCACAGCAGTTCCATCCCGTTTCGCGACAGCGCTGGGAGCCGGTCGAGGGCGACCGCGCCGCGGCGCTGCTGAGCGACTTGCGCCGCAGCTATACCGGCCTCGATGGCATCGATGACGCGCGCATCGCGATCCGCAACTGGCCGCTGTCGTTTTATGACCGGTTCGATTATTACGAGATCGCCGCGGCGAAGCCCGGCCGGCGTGAGGTCGGGTACGTGCTCTGGGCACCCGGCGAGGCGATTTTCCTCGACGGTCGTTCCGCGGCCGTGCATGCCCTCAACGAGCGGCTCGAGCTGCGGCTCGGCAAGCATGACGTGCAGGACTATCTATTCTTCTTCTGCTGCAGCGTCGAAGGCGAAGACGGCCGCTTCCTGATCATCGACGAGCTCGAGGATCTGGTGTTCAAATCCGAGCCGAACGCCGATTACCTTGAGGCCTTGACTCACGCGATCGAGCCGCCGAGCCCTCCGGTCGTCACACCGGGCCACGATGGCGAAGCCGGGCCGTATTCGATCGAGGCTTGCGTCCTCTACGGGGACACGCTGTTTCGCAGCCGTTTCATCGTGCATGCGAACGGCCACATCGAGATGACCGAGGACGAGGAGCTGTTTGCGCAGATGCCGGTCATGCGAGATGCGCAGCTGCAGGAATACCGGCTGCGCCTCGAGCCGCGGGCGTAGCCCGGCAGGCCACCGTGGCCCGTGAGCGGGCCGCTCTGCACAGGCCGTGCCGACCTGCCCCCCTTCCCGGATGATCTGTCGTAGGATAGGCGGCGCACCCCGCGGTAAATCCGGATTGACGGTGGAGCGTGCGTCCGCACGGCCGGGCACCCGCGGTCTTCTGCCGGCGCGTCACACGGCGCGACGGCCACAAGATCCATAACAAGGAGTGGGAAACAATGAAACGCCTCGAGATCTTCCGTCCCGTGCTCATCCTCGGTGTATCGTGCGGCGCCATGAGCCTCGCGCTTGCCGAGCCCGTGACCTACGAGATCGATTCGGATCACACCTATCCGTCGTTCGACACCGATCACATGGGCGGTCTCTCCAAGTGGCGCGGGAAGATCAATTCCACGTCAGGCTCGATCACGATGGACAAAGAAGCGGAAACGGGCACCGTCGAGGTCACGATGGATATGACCTCGGTCGATTTCGGTCACGACGGGCTGAACGACCACGTGAAGAACGACGCAGCGATGTTCGACGTCGCCCAATACCCGACATCGACCTATACCGGCGAGTTGGTCGATTGGGAGGACGGCGCGCCGACGGCTGTCGAAGGCGAGTTCACGATGCGCGGGGAAACGCAACCGCTGCGGCTCGACATCTTGAGCTTCAAGTGCCAGCCGCATCCGCAGCAAGGGCGCGAGGTGTGCGGCGCCGACGCCACGGCCGAGTTCAGCCGGGCCGACTTCGGCGCGAACTTCGGCGAGAACTTCGGGTTCGACATGGGCGTGACGCTGCGCATCCAGGTCGAGGCGCTCGCGCTGCCGAACTGATCGTAGTTTGACCCCTCCTCCTGGGCGGCCCGCCGCCTGGGAGGCGCGGCTTCAAGGCGCCTCGAGCGTACGCAAGAGCGCATGCGCGCGCCGCAC
>CAZFJU010000121.1:0-4688 GCA_964518995.1 uncultured Gammaproteobacteria bacterium | reverse complement strand
CGGCTGGACCGCACGTCTCGCGACGACGGTATCATGAACGCCTCCTATGAACAGCACCGACTCCCGAACGATGCAACCCTGGCTCGACTCTGCGCTTAGCCGCTTCGAACACGATAACGGCGCGCTGGTGCCCGCGACCCGCTCGCTGCTGGAGCACATCGTGCCCGACGCCGCGCTGCACGCGCGGCTCCTGAACACGCTGTCGATGCTCGAGCACCTGGGCAGCCATAAGATCATGGCGACGCAACACTCGCCGGCCATCGACCAACCCACGCTGCGCCACGTCGCAGAAGAAGCACAGCACGCGTATTTCATGAAGCGCCAGGCCGAGAAGGCCGCCGGCCGGCCGCTCGAGTACGTCGCGCCCGATCTGCTCGCGCCGGCCGCCGCGCGGATGTACTTTCAGCGCCTCGAGGCGGAGATGAAACGGACGCTCGCCCGCCCACAGAGCACACGCGCCGCCTATCTCTATATGTCGATGATCATCGAATTCCGCGCACTTTGGTTCTACAAGCTGTATCAGCACACGCTAAAACGGCTCGACCACGCGCTCTCGTTAAAGCGCATCCTCGGCGAGGAAGAGCACCATCTGCTCGAGGTAACGAATCAACTCGCGGGCGATGGCGAGTTGAGCGATGCATACGCTGCCGCCTTCCTCGGCGTCGAGAAGCGGCTTTACGAACGCCTGCTCCGAGGGCTCGAGATGGCGGCGGCGTAACATCGAGCGCTCATACCGGCCCGGCGAGGCCACCCTCTTCCTCGCGCGCGCCCAGGACCGAAACCCATGAAGAAGCTCCGCATCATCCTCCTCGTCATCCTGGTGCTGATCGTCGGCCTGCCGCCGCTGTTCGGCATGTTGACCGAATCGGCCGTGCGTGCGCGCGTCGATTCGATGCGCGACGAAGGGCCGTTGCAGGTCACGGTGGAAGAGTACGATCGCGGCTGGTTCGCGAGCCGCGCGCTGCTTTCGATCGCGCCCGGCACGGCTGGCGGCACCGCCGGCGAGACGCTACTCGAGGATCTCGTCGAGCCGATGCGCGTCACCGTCGATTTCACGCACGGGCCGGCGGCCGTGCAGGACGGCCTCTTCCTCGGCTTCACGGATATGCGCGCCCGCCCGGCGGGAACCGCGACCGGCCCGACAGCGATCGATTTCGACTTCCGCGCGCAGACCACCTTCGGCGGCAACCTGAACTTCGTGGGCGAGATCATGCCGTTCGACGCGGCCACCGATGGCGGCGAGGTGAGGTTCTCGGGCGGCCGCGTGCGCGGCACGCTCGCCGGCGAGCAAATTGAGGCTTGGCTCGACATCGATACGCTGCAATACGCGCGCGCCGCGCTGACGGTCTCTTTGCTCGGCGTGCACGCGAGCATGGATCACGAACGCGTCTCGCAGTACGTGCGCCCCGGCGTCATGACGCTCGCGGTCGACCGCATGTCGGTCGATCTCGGCACCGGCGCGGACAGCACGATTCTCGACATGCGGGCGCTCGGCGTCGACGCCTCGACGGCGCTCGATGACGCCCGCGCGCACTTGAGCGGCGCCGTTCGCCTGGCGATCGACAGACTCCTCGTCGGCCGCGAGACGGAGGTCACCAACGTGCTGCTCGACGCCGCTGCCGAGCAGCTCGAGGTCAACGCATTCGAAGCCTATATGCGGGCCGCGAGACACGCAGCCGACAATGATGCCGCGAACGGTGACCAGGTCGAGCCGGCCGTGCTGCGCCTGCTCGAAGGCGGGCCGACTCTGTCGATCGATGCGCTGCGGTTCGCGGTCGACGGCGAGCCCGTCGAGGCCAGCGCGCAGGCGACAGTCGACGGCAGCGCACTGCCGTCGGCCGGCGCGGCGAGTCTTCGCGACATCGGCCTATGGATGGCGGTGCTCGACGGCCAGGCGGAGATCGCTGCTGCGAAATCGCTCGCCGAGCAGGCCGCAATGGCCTTTGCGCGGTCGCAGCTCCGCGGCCGCATGATGGCGGGCGAGGCGCTTTCGCCGGAGGCGATCGACGACATGGCCCGTGCGCAAGCCGGCATCGCAATCGCGCTGCTCGCCGCGCAGGGCCTGCTCGAAGATACCGGCTCGCTGTATCGAACGGCGCTGCGGCTCGAGGATGGCCGCCTGACGATCAATGGGCAGGGCCTGCCCTTCTTTGGGGGGCTGCCGTAGCACGGCGCCTACTGCGCGTCGTCACTCCGTTGCCCGCCCTCGAGCTCGTCCGGGTCGACCACATCGATCTCGATGTCCCCACCGCCGCGCTCGCCGGGACTGTCGTCGCCCGCGGTGCGCTTCAGCTCGTCGAGATCCTCCGCCGTAATCGGATGGAACGGACCGAGCGTGCACGTGAACCCGCGCGTGAGCCCGAAGCCCCAATCCTCGATCACCGTGACCGCATCGATGCTGCACAAGCGATTGCCCGTCGGGCTGTACATGAAGCGCTCCTCGCGCTTCAGGCCCGGGCACTCCCGCTCCAGATGATTGAGGAACAGCGCCCCATCGCGCATGTGGAACACGAGCGTGCGGTCGTCGACGATCTCGGAACGCTCCACGCGATTCAACGAGATGCAGCGCTCCGGGCCGCCTGCGGCCGCGGCGCTGGTCTCCTCGTCGTCTTGGGCCGCCGCAGCCTGCAGCCCTAGGACGAGCAAAGGGCCGACCCACGCATATCGAAGCGCATACATGCTGTTTCTCTCCTCGGCGGTGATGCCGTCAGGGCGTTACACACTATAGACCAACCGTTGCCCGGCGGATTCCATGCGGTCTTCCCCCTCCCGCACGCGCGCCGTCGCGTCCCGGTTGTAGCACGAAAATGGCCCGTCATTCGCTCCGTCAACGGGATCGGCCGCGGCCGGCAAACCGCGCCGCGCCGCGCCGCGCTATGATCCGCGGCGTGAACGCCGCTCCCCTCGAACCGCCCGACCCTGCCGTGCTCGACGCGTTCGGGCTCGCGGCCGCACCGCTGCGTCCGGCCGCGTCCGGCCTCATCAACCGCACTTGGCATGTCGTCTCGGAAAGCGGCACGCCGCTGATTCTGCAGCGGGTGAATGCGATCTTCCCGCCCGCCGTGAACGAGGATATCGATGCGCTGACGCGGCACCTCGCGGCGCGCGGCGTGACGACACCGCGCATCGTGCCGACCCGCGCCGGGGCGCTGTGGCTCGAGCACGCCGGCTCCGTCTGGCGTGTGCTGACGGCGATCGATGGATTGACCCGCGACGCGCTCGAGAACGCCGCGCAGGCCCGGGAAGCGGGCCGGATTCTGGCCGTGTTTCATCGCGAGGTGGCAAGCTTCGACCGCCCTTTCGCGAATGCGCGGCTCGGCGTGCACGACACCGCTCGACATCTGCTGACCCTGCGCCGGGCGCTCGCCGAGCACACGGACCATCCGCAGCACGCGCAGGCCGCGGCGCTCGCCGAGCGCGTGCTGGCGCATGCGGAGCGGCTGCCGGCGCTGCCCGCGGTCCGCGATCGCGTGGTCCATGGCGACCCCAAAGTCTCGAATATTCTGTTCGACCCGGTCCGCGACCGGGCGCTGTGCCTGATCGACCTCGACACGGTTGCGCGCATGCCGGTCGCGCTCGAGCTTGGCGATGCGATGCGCTCGTGGTGTAACCCGGGAGCCGAGGACGCGGACTCTTCACGGATCTCGGTGCCGTTCTTTACCGCCGCCGTGGAAGGCTATGCCGCAGCCGCCGCCGGGACACTCGGGCGGGCCGAGTGGGCCGCCATTCCGGCCGCCACGCTGACGATCACGGTCGAGCTCGCCGCCCGCTTCTGCACGGACGCGCTGCGGGAAAGCTATTTCCGCTGGGATCCGCGCCGTTTCCCGACGTCGAGCGCGCACCAGCAGGCCCGCACGCACGGTCAGCTCGCGCTCGCCGCGTCGGTCGAGACCGCGCTCGATACCTTGCAGCGCATCGTCGAAGGAGCGTTCGGGGGCCGGCCGTGACTCGCCGCGATACGGCCCGATACGGCACGCGCGCCGGGAGCCCGCGCGGGGCGTGACATTACCGTGACACAATGCCGCCCGACTCCTGCTATTCGTACGCGCATCGCGGACATCGATTCCAACGCTTGTGCTTGATCACCTTTCCATGATCGGGGTGTCGTGGCGCCAAGGCGGCACGGAGCGCCTCGCCGACTTCACGCTGGATTCCGAGCAGCTCGCGGAGCGGCTCGGTGCGTTCGCGCGCCGCTATGCGCTCGGCGAGCTGGCGTACCTTGCGACCTGTAACCGGGTCGAGCTGATTTTCACCCGGACGGCCGAGACGCCGGGCGCGGACCTGCGCCAGCAGGCGTTCGAGCTGTTCACCGGGCGGCGGCCCGGCGCCGGCGAGGCGGAGCGGCGCTTGCGCGCGTGGCGCGGCGAAGGCGCGGCCGAGCGCCTGTTCCTGATCGCGGCGGGGCTCGACTCCGCGTGCGTCGGCGAGACCGAGATCGTGCGCCAAGTGCGTGAATGTCACGACCGGGCGTTGGTGCTCGGCCTGGCGGGGCCGGTGCTCGGGCTGGTCTTCGACGAGGCGCTGAAGATCGCCGCGCGCGTGCGCGGCGAGACGCGCATCGGCTCGGGCCGCATGTCGCTCGGCGAGATCGCCGCGGATCTGATCCGCGAGCGGCTCGCGGAGACCCCGGGTGCGGTGGCGCTCCTCGGCGTCTCGCCGATGACCGAGCGTGCCGCGGTCGCGCTCGA
>CAZFJU010000120.1:0-12650 GCA_964518995.1 uncultured Gammaproteobacteria bacterium | reverse complement strand
AGGCCAAGCGGCTGACCGAGCACAAGCAGGATGTCGTGATTCTGCTCGATTCGATCACGCGTCTCGCGCGCGCTTACAACACCGTTGTGCCGTCGTCAGGCAAGGTGTTGACGGGCGGCGTCGACGCGAATGCGCTGCAGCGGCCGAAGCGCTTCTTCGGCGCGGCGCGTAACATCGAAGAGGGCGGCAGCTTGACGATCATCGCGACGGCCCTGATCGATACGGGCTCAAAGATGGACGATGTCATCTACGAGGAATTCAAGGGCACCGGCAACATGGAGATCCATTTGGATCGCCGCATCGCCGAGAAGCGCGTATTCCCCGCGATCAACATCAACCGTTCAGGCACGCGTAAGGAAGAGCTGCTGACATCGCCTGACGAGCTGCAGAAGATGTGGGTGCTTCGAAAAGTTCTCCATCCGATGGATGAGCTCGCAGCGGTCGAGTTTCTGCTGAGCAAGCTGCAGGATACGAAGACCAACGGCGAATTCTTCGAGGCCATGAAACGCTAGCGCGTTAAAGGAAGGAGCCTCTGCGCGGATGGTGTCGGAGGTTCCTTATGCCCTCATCGGGCGATGCGGGCGATGAATTGGCGATCCACTGCGGTCAAGGCGCTATAGGGACGCGGCACGTTCGCGTGCGATGGCGCGATGACCGATGTCGCTACGCCAAAAGGCGCCGTCGAACCGAATGCCTGCGACCGTGCGATAAGCGAGGTCGTGCGCATCGCGAACCGTGGCGCCGAGTGCTACTGCACACAGCACTCTGCCGCCGTCCGTGACGACCCGGCCTTGCTCATCGACACGCGTGCCGGCATGGAAGATCTTCGCAGCGGGATGAGTCAAGGCGGGATTGGCGACGGCGTCGAGCCCGGTGATCACCTTGCCTTTCTCGTAGCTGCCGGGGTATCCCCCGCTCGCGACGACGACGCCGACGGCGGGCTGCGGATTCCACTCGATCGGCGCATCGCCGAGCGTGCCATCGAACGCTGCCAGGCAAAGCGCGACGAGATCGCTCTCGAGCCTGAAGAGAATCGGCTGCGTCTCGGGGTCGCCGAGGCGACAGTTGAACTCGAGCACACGCGGTGCGCCATCGGGGCCAGCCATGATGCCGGCATAGAGGAAGCCGCGATAGCGTATACCGTCCGCGGCGAGGCCCTGTACCGCAGGCCTGATGACTTCGCGCACGATGCGCTCGTGCAGCTCGGCCGTGACCACGGGTGCAGGTGAATAAGCGCCCATGCCGCCCGTGTTCGGGCCGCGGTCGCCGTCATCGCGCGCTTTGTGGTCCTGCGAGCTCGCAAGCGCAACGATGCGCTCGCCGTCAACCATGGCGATAAAGCTGGCTTCCTCGCCGTGCAGAAATTCCTCGATCACCACAGTGTGGCCAGCGGCGCCGAACGCGCCGTCGCGGAGCATCGCAGCGAGCGCGGCGTCGGCTTCCTCCAGGGACTGCGCGATGACGACGCCTTTGCCCGCAGCAAGGCCGTCTGCCTTGATGACGATCGGCAACGATTGCGTACGCAAATACGCGCGCGCGGCAGCGAGCTCGTCGAACGCGCGATAACGTGCGGTCGGTATGCCATGCCGGGCGAGGAATGCTTTCGCGAACGCCTTGGAGCCTTCCAGTTGCGCGGCGGCGCCGAGCGGACCGAAGCAACGCAGACCCGCTGCTTCGAAACGGTCGACGATGCCGGCGACCAACGGCTGCTCCGGGCCAACGATCGTCAGGCCGACTTGCTCCGTGCGCGCGAGCTCGACCAGGCCATCGATGTCCTCGGCAGGCATGGCGACGTTGCGCGTACGGGGCTCGTGCGCCGTGCCGGCATTGCCGGGTGCGACGATGACCTCGTCGACGAGAGGCGATTGCGCGGCCTTCCATGCGATCGCATGCTCGCGCCCGCCGGCGCCGATGATCAGGACCTTCATCGGGACGCTACCTCAATGTCGGAAATGGCGCATGTGCGTGAACACCATGGCGATGCCGTGCTCGTCAGCGGCCGCGACGACTTCCGTGTCGCGAATGGATCCGCCCGGTTGGATGACCGCCGAAACCCCGTGCGCGGCGGCGACATCCAGGCCGTCGCGGAACGGAAAGAACGCATCGGACGCCATCGCCGCGCCGACAAGTGAGAGTCGTTGCTCGCCGGCTTTCGTGATCGCAATCTGCGCGCTCATCACGCGGCTCGTTTGTCCGCCGCCGATGCCGAGAGTCTGCCCGCTGCGCGCATAGACGATCGCGTTTGATTTCACATGCTTGACCACCGTCCAAGCGAACAGCAGATCGCGGACCTCCTGTGCAGTCGGTGCGCGGCGAGTGACCGTTTCGAGTTGGCTCGGCAGGACGGTGCCGCGATCGCGTTGCTGCACGAGTATTCCGCCGTCGATCGAGCGTAGCTCGACCTCGGGCTCGCCGTCGCTGCGCTCGCCAAGCTCGATGACGCGCGTGTTCGCTTTGCGCGCGAACACTCGCCGCGCTTCTTCGTCGACGGTGGGCGCGACGACGACGTCGACATGCTGTTGCTCGACGATTGCCGTGGCGGCTTCCGCGTCGAGAACGCCATTCAGCGCGATCACGCCGCCGAATGCCGACACGGGGTCGGCGGAATAAGCTGCGCGGTAAGCCTCCGCGGCGTTCGCGCCGATGGCGACTCCGCACGGCGTAGCGTGCTTGACGATCACGCAGGCCGGCTGCTCGAATGCTGTCGCACATTGCATGGCGGCATCGGCATCGAGCAGGTTGATATACGAGAGCGGCTTGCCTTGTAACAATTGCCCTTGCGCCATGCTGCCGGCGCGCGGTGTGCTGCTGACGTAGAGCGCGGCGCTTTGGTGCGGATTCTCGCCGTAGCGCAGCGTCTGTGACTTGTTCCAGCCGAGCACGAGGCGGTCGGGCAAGGCGTCCTGTGCCGTGTCACGGCCGGCGAGGTGGCGGCTGATCGCCGCGTCGTAACGCGATGTATGTGCGAACGCCTTTGCCGCGAGCCGGCGGTTCAGATCGGCTGTCGGCCCGCCCGTGCGCAAAGCGTCGACAACAGGCGCGTAGTCCTTCGGGTCGACGACGACGGTGACACGCTCGTGATTCTTTGCGGCGGCGCGGATCATCGCCGGCCCGCCGACATCGATGTTCTCGATGGCGTCTGCCGGCGAAGCGCCGGGGGCAGAGGCGGCGCGCTCGAACGGGTAGAGGTTTACTGCGAGCACGTCGATGAGCGTGATGCCGTGCTCGGCGAGCGCTTGGTCGTCGATACCGGTGCGCGCAAGCAGCCCGCCATGCACTTTCGGGTGCAGCGTCTTGACGCGCCCGTCCATGATCTCGGGGAAGCCGGTGACTGCAGAAACGTCGGTAACGGGTAGCCCGGCATCGCGCAGCGCGCGCGCCGTGCCGCCGGTCGACATCAGCTCGAACGACAGCTCGAGCAGCGATCGCGCGAAATCGACGATGCCCTGCTTATCGGAGACGCTGAGTAACGCGCGGCGTGGTGCAGCCATGGCGCGTTCAATCGCTGCCGAGCTCGTAGCTCTTCAGCTTCTTGCGCAACGTGCCGCGATTGATGCCGAGGATCTCGGCGGCGCGGCTTTGATTGCCATTGGTATAGCTCAGCACGGCTTTGAGTAACGGCTTCTCGACTTCGCCGATGACGAGCTGGTAAAGGTCGCCCGGCTTATGCCCGTTGAGGTTTGCGAAATAGCTTTTCAACGCTTCGTCCGTAAGTGCGCTCAGCGGCCGGATGCGCGAGCTGACTTGTGACGTTGATGAAACCGCTTTATTGGTGTTCTTTTTCGTGATCGTTTTCTTGCTCGATGCCCTCACGACGCCCTCCCACGGAACGTGTTTCTCCCCACGGAAACGCGACCCCCTTGACCTGCTTATGCCGACCTTGCCCATTTCCGCGCTGGCGTGAAATGGAGGTCATCCCGGATACGCTTCCGGGATTGACGATCGACGAAGCTGATCCCTGTTTTCGCCGCAAGAACTATCGACTCAGGGCGCAAAATCATAGCACGGAATCGCGCGGGCTAAGACATACCGTTGTGTTCTATCGGCGTGTTAACGGAGTCGAACGCCTTGACGAAGCTTGGCCGAAGATGCATCAACGCTGCGTGCGACCATAAGCTCCAATCCATATGCTTCCAGGCCGAGGCTGGGGATGGCAAGCTCGGCTCGCGCGCTTTATCCGCGCCCGGGCGTCGGGACGAAGTTGCGGCTCGTGGAAGCCGACGGGTTCTGTACAGATCTACAACGATCTCGCGATCGTTAAAGTCCTAAGAGGTTGCGGCGTCCGTGCGGAGCAGCGCGTGCTTTACGCCGACGATTACGCTCTAGAGTGAAAGATCCTCGCGCTCTGGTAGGTCTTTGGGTCGCAGCAGCGCATCGCGACTCGAAATGTCGTTACGCTGTCGTCCGTTTGCTCGTGTCGATCCGCGCCCAGCCGTCGAGCGCGTCGCAGCCGTCGATCACGAAGCCGCGCCGCGTATAGGCGTGCTCGACGTCGACTCGCTGTGCGGCGAGCACGCCGCTCAGGATCGCGCGGCCGCCGCTGACCAGTCGGTCATGGAACAGCGGCGCAAGCTCCATCAGCGGGCGCGCCAGGATATTGGCGAGGACCACGTCGATTCGTACCGCCGGCAGCTGCTCGGGAGGCCCGATCCAAATCCGATCCTCGAGGCCGTTCAGTGCGGCATTGGCCGCGGCCGCGGTAAGCGCCTGCGGATCGTTGTCGATTGCGAACGCGCGCGCAGCGCCGAGGCGCAGGGCCGCCAGCGCGAGCACGCCGGAGCCGCAGCCATAATCCAATACCACTGTGCCGGGATCGAGCGAGGCCGCTATCCAGTCCAGGCACAGCGCTGTGGTCGGATGCTCGCCCGTGCCAAAGGCGAGGCCGCGGTGCAGCCGCAAGGCCTGCAGGCCGTCGGCCGGGTCGGCATCATCCGCGGACAGGAGCCATAGCTTGGCGCCGATCCGCATCGGCGCGAACGCGCCGAGCGCCTGCGCGAGAAGCTCGGCGTCGTTCAGCGTAGCGATATGCACCGTCAGATCGCCGAGCGCGTTGCGCAAGTGCTCGAACGTCGCCCCGGTTTCGGGATCAGCAGGGAACAGCGCCTTGATCGTCACTATGGGCCATAACGGAGTGTCGCCCGGCTGCGGCTCGAACAACGGGGCTTCGCCGCCGTCTTCGAGGGCGATGGACACCGCGCCCGCGAGCTCGAGCAGACTCTCGATCTCGCCGACCTTATCGCGCGGCACGCGCGCGCTGAGTTGCTGCCACGGCACGGCTTACTTCAGACCGAGGCGTTTTTCCAGGTAGTGGATGTCCGTCCCGCCTGCCTTGAATGCCGCGTGCTGAAAGATTTCCTCATGCAATGCGATGTTGGTACGGATTCCGTCGACGACGATCTCGTTCAGCGCCGTGGTCATGCGGGCGATCGCCGAGGCGCGGTGCTCGCCGTGAGCGATCACCTTGGCGATCAGCGAATCGTAGTGGGGCGGTACCGCGTAACCGCTGTAAAGATGGCTGTCCACACGGATCCCCGGGCCGCCCGGTGCATGCCAGAGCGTTACCGTCCCGGGCGACGGCATGAACGTCGCAGCATCTTCTGCGTTGATTCGACATTCGATGGCGTGGCCGCGCCATTCGATGTCTTCCTGGCGGAAAGGCAGCGGTTCTCCTGCAGCAATCGCGAGCTGCGCCTTGACGATGTCGATGCCGGTCACCATCTCGGTGACCGGATGCTCGACCTGCACGCGCGTATTCATCTCGATGAAGTAGAACTCGCCGTCCTGATACAGGAACTCGAAAGTGCCTGCACCGCGGTAGCCGATGCGCTTACACGCTTCGACGCACAGCCCGCCGATCCGCTCGCGTTCCTCGGCAGTGATTCCAGGCGCCGGTGCTTCCTCGACGACCTTTTGGTGGCGGCGTTGCATCGAGCAGTCCCGTTCACCGAGGTGGACTGCGTTACCGTTGCCGTCGGAGAGCACCTGAAACTCGACGTGCCGCGGATGGTCGAGGAACTTCTCCATGTAGACCTGCTCGTTGCTGAACGCCGATCGTGCTTCATTGCGCGTGATCGAGATCGCATTCAGCAGCGCGGCTTCGCTGTGCACGACGCGCATGCCGCGCCCGCCGCCGCCGCCGGCCGCCTTGATGATCACCGGATAGCCCAGCGACCGCGCGAGGCGCATATTCTCCTCGGCATTGTCGCCGAGCGGGCCGTCGGAGCCCGGCACGCACGGCACGCCGGCCGCGCGCATTGCGCGGATCGCTGAGACCTTGTCGCCCATCAAGCGAATCGTCTCCGGGCGCGGCCCGATGAACAAAAATCCGCTCTCTTCCACGCGCTCGGCGAAATCCGCGTTCTCGGACAAAAAGCCGTAGCCCGGATGGATCGCCACCGAATCGGTAACTTCCGCCGCGGCGATGATCGCCGGCATGTTGAGGTAGCTTTGCTGCGATGCCGGCGGCCCGATACAAACGGTCTCGTCGGCGAGCAGCACATGCTTCAACGACGTGTCGGCCGTGGAGTGCACGGCGACGGTCTTGATGCCGAGCTCGCGGCATGCGCGATATACGCGCAGCGCGATCTCGCCGCGATTGGCAATCAGCACTTTCTCGAGCAACGGGGCGCTTCCGCTTTGTGTCATGGCTCGAACGCCGCAATCGGCTCTAGGCCCGCGTGCGCGTCGCGTCGGCCGCGCCTCGTTGCGGGGAGCTTTTGCCCACCGCCGGGGCCCGTGCTCGTCCTTATCACCTGCAACGCCCGCTCAGACTTCGATACGGAACAGCGGCTGACCGAACTCGACCGGATCGCCGTTCTCGACGAGGACGCTGACCACTTTGCCGGCGACGTCCGCTTCGATCTGATTCATCATCTTCATGGCTTCGATGATGCACAGCGTGTCGCCGACAGCGACCTGCGAGCCGATTTCGACGAACGGCTTTGATCCGGGGCTCGGGCTTGCGTAGAACGTGCCGACCATCGGAGCGGTCACCTGGTGGCCCTTCGGAGCCGGCTCCTGCGACTGCTCGCTCTTTTGCTCCGGCGGCGGCGCATAGTGCTGCTGCGGCGGCGCGAAGCTCATCATGCCGGGGTTCGGGTAGCGGCTGATGCGCACCGACTCCTCCCCCTCGGAGATCTCGATCTCGGAGATGCCGGACTCCTCGAGAAGCTCGATCAGTTTCTTGACCTTGCGTATGTCCACTATTTCTTCCTTCGAGCCAGGTACCGATCGGCTGCCGTTAGCGCGAGCTCATAGCTCGCGACCCCGAATCCCGCGATGGTGCCTACGGCAATGTCCGAAAAGTATGAATGCCTGCGAAATGGTTCGCGTGCCGCGACATTGGAGAGATGAAGCTCGACGAACGGAATGTCCACTGCGAGAAGCGCATCGCGTAGGGCGACGCTGGTGTGCGTGAACGCTGCCGGATTGAACAGGATGAAATCGACCTGCTCGGCTCGGGCGGCGTGGATTCGCCGAATCAGCTCGTGCTCGGCGTCGCTCTGGAACACGGACAACGTATGGCCCGCCGCCGTCGCCAGCGCCTCGAGCCGCGATTCGATATCGGAGAGGGTATCGTGCCCGTAGATCTGGGGCTGCCGCGTGCCGAGCAGGCCGAGATTCGGGCCGTTCAACAGCAGCAAGCGCGCCATGCACGAACCGTTCGCCAAAACGCGAAGTTTACCTGTTTTGCTCGCGAGGTTAGCCGTTTTCGACGAAGTTGCGGACGAGCGATCGGAACGACTACCTGAACCCTGCGATGCGCATCCGGGCTTCCTCGAGATCGGTGCCGCCGCTATCGAGGTCCTCTAGCACCGCGACCAGCTCGTCGAGGTGCTCCTGGTGAATCTCACCGGTGCGCACGCCGAGCGTGCGGCCCTCGGCATCCGTGAAGATCGTGAACGGCAGCGCGTAGAATTCGACGCCGAAGCTCGCCGCCGCATTCACCGCCTCGGTGCGGCCGATCATGATCGGGTAATTGAAGCCCATGTCTGCGGCGAAAGGCTCGACCTCGTCGACGGTGTCGACGGCGATCCCGACCACCGTCAGCTCTGGGTGGGAGTCCTGGAAGGCCTTCAGCATCGGGATTTCGCGCAGGCAGGGCGCGCACCAGGTCGCCCAGAAGTTGATGACGAGCGGTTGGCCCGGCCAGCTGCGTATGGATTGCTGCTCGCCCTCGAGGTTCGCGAGGGCGAACTCCGGCAGCTCGTTCGGCAAGGAGGATCCGGCCGAATGTGCGTCGTGCGCGCCGTGCTGCGCCGCAGCATCGGCGTTTGGCGCGTCTCCGAGCGTCAGACGATACGTGACGTAGCCCAGCACGGCGGCCGCGCTGAGCGCCACGGTGATCAATGCGGGATTGGAGGCTCTCATAGGTTATTCATCGTGCCCGGATTGGCCGCAAATTTGAAGGGATGCCATGGTTTCAAAGCGCAGCGACGCGCGAGACGTGCTCGGCGAACTGCGCCGCAGGTACGTAGCCGACGAGCTTGAAGCCGTCGCGCGGCTGCCCGGCGCTGTCGAAGAACGCGATAGTCGGCGGCCCGAAGCTTTGGAAGTACTGCAGCAACGCCTTGTCGTCCGAGTCGTTCGCGGTCACGTCGGCCTGCAGCACGACGAACGGCTCGAGCGCCGTGACGACCGCGGGGTTCGGGAACGTGTACCGCTCCATTTCCTTGCAGGAGACGCACCAGTCGGCCGTGAAATCGACCATCACCGGCCGCCCCGCCGCCTGCGCCGCTGCAAGCGCCTGCTCGAGCTCGGCGACGCTTTCGATCGGCTGAAACTCGGCTTGCGGCGCCGGTGCACCCATTACGCCTCCGACTGCGGCCTGCGGAATGGGCCGGAGCGGATCCTCCCCGCCGAGCGTGGCGCCGATCAGCAGCAGCGCGCCATACAGGCATGCCAGCACGCCAACGCCCTTGGCGAGACGTTTCGCAGGCGTCGGCCCGGCCGGCAGCGGCTCGAATGCACCGAGGAACACGCCGGTCAGAAACACGAGCAATGCCCATAGGGCCAATACGAAGCTGCCGGGCAAGACCCGCTCCATCATCCAGATCGCAAGGCCGAGCATCATCACGCCAAAAGCCGCCTTCACCGTGTTCATCCACGGCCCGACCTTCGGCATGAGCTTGCCGGCCGACGCGCCCACGACGATCAGCGGCGCGCCCATGCCGAGGCTCAGCGCGAATAGCGCTCCGGCGCCGCGCACCGGATCACCGCTCTGCCCGATTACCGCAAGCGCAGCGACGAGCGGCGGCGCGACGCAGGTGGTGACGATCAGCGCTGAAAGCGCACCCATGACGATGGTGCCCGCGAGCGTGCCCGTCTTTTGCCGATTGGCGAGACTGGCGACCCGTGTCTGCACGGCTGCCGGCATCTGCAGGCTAAATACGCCGAACATCGCGAGCGCGAGCACCACGAAAAGTCCGGCGAACAGGGTAATGATCCATGGCTTCTGGAAGATCGCCTGGATCTGCTCACCGGCGAGCGCGGCCAGCGCGCCGGCGACCGTGTACGTGACCGCCATGCCCATCACATACGCGACTGATAAGCTGAGCGCCCGGCCGGTCGATACCTGCTGGCCGTGTCCGGCGATGATCCCGGACAGAATGGGCACCATCGGCAGCACGCAGGGCGTGAACGCCAGCAGTAGCCCGAAGCCGAAGAATGTCCCGGCGACGAGCAGCCAGGAGTCGGACATGATCAGCGCTGCGAGCCGATCCTGCTCGGAGACCATGATGTCCGCCTCAGGCGCTACCGCCGTCGTCGCAGGTGTCGTCGTCGCAGGTATCGTCGCCGGGGCCGCTGCCGCAGGAGCCGGGCCGGCCGCGGCAAAGTCTGCGCTCGGCGGCAACACGAGCGCCATCACTTGCTCCGACGGCGGGTAACAGATGCTGTTGTCGCGGCAGCCCTGGAAAAAGCCGCGAATCTCGACCGGCAGCTCGTCCGGGCTCGCGCGCGCGAACGGCACGGCGCCTTCGACATGGCCGTAAAACACCTGCACATCGCCGAAGTTGTCGTCGTAATGCGGCACGCCCTGCGGCCACTCGGCCGCGCCGAGGTCGATGTCGCCCGAGGCCTCGACGGCGAGCTTGTCGCGATACAGGTAATAGCCCGGTTCGATTTGCCACGAGACCGTGAGCAGGTTCGGCCCGTCGAACCTCGCGTTCATCACGAAGGCCTGATCGACCGGCAACAGCTCGTCGGCGGCCGGCGCAAACAGCGGCAAGCCGCCGGCGCGGCGCGGCGCGGCGGCCGGGGCCGGCAAGTCGACCCGGCTCGTCCACGTTTGCGGCGGATAGCAAAGGCCGATGTCGGCGCAGCCCTGCAGGTCCATCGCAAGCTCGAGCGCGTCGACTTGGCCGGAGCGGGTATAGGGCACCTCGATCTCGACGGCGCCGCGGTAGATTTCCTGCTCGCCGAAGAACTCGTCGCTGTGAATCTCGCCGGCCGGGAATGCGGCCGGCCCGAGCGATGCGCGCGCGGTCTCCGAGCTGAAGCCAAGCTTGTTACGGTAAAGGTAGTAGCCGTCGACGATGTCGAAGCGCACCTTGAGGCGGTCGCCGTCGGCCGTGACCTCGTAGGGATACGCGCGCTCGGGCCGGAGCACGTCCTGCGCGCCGGCGTCCGTGACGACGGGGCCGGAGGTTCCGGGATCGGAATCGCACGCGGTAAGCCAAGGCAGGCAGAGCGCGGCGGCGATCAGAAACGAGCGTAGGCTTCGCATATTAGTCCGGACCGTTGGTGACCGACTCGGCGAGCCAGTCGAGATAGGCGGGCAGGCCGCTATCCACTCGGACCGCCACGACCTCGGGGAGTTCGTAGCCTGACAGCTCGCGGATCGCCGCCTCGAGCGCGGAGTAGCGCTCCGCGATCGTCTTGATCACGAGCAGGCATTCCTCCTCTTGCACCACCCGATCCTGCCAGCGGTACGTGGACACCGCGCCGGGGAGCGCGTTGACACAGGCCGCGAGTCGGCGCTCGACGAGCGCTGACGCTATTCTTCGTGCATCGGCCACGCTGCCGCAAGTCGTAATGACCAGCAGCGCGCCGCTCGACGAGGGGCCGGCAGACGGCGCTGCCGCGTTTTCGTTCGAAGCTTCGTTCACGGACACCTTGTTGATCGAGCTTTGCGTCGCGGACAATGGGCGCCGCAAATCGTCACCGCCCCGCCATCGCCGACTCGTATCCTCCGGGTCCAGCATAGCCTTGGTCGCGGCGCGCCGCCATGGTCTCGCCGGCGGCGGGCTTGAAATCCCCATATCCGGCCTTATGATTGGCACTCGACACGGCCGAGTGCTAATCAGCTTATCGGGCCGGCCCATTTCTATATTTTTTCAAGAGCTAAGGGAGACACCCATGAAGCTGCGTCCTTTGCATGATCGAGTCGTTATTAAAAGGACCGAGGAAGAGCGCACTTCGCCGGGCGGCATCGTGATTCCGGATACCGCCGCCGAGAAGCCGATTCGCGGCGAAGTCGTCGCCGTCGGACAAGGCAAGCTGCTCGATAACGGCGAGGTCCGCAAGCCGGAGCTGAAGCAGGGCGACAAGGTTCTGTTCGGCAAGTATTCCGGCACCGAGGTCAAGGTCGACGGCGAGGAGCTCCTGGTCATGCGTGAAGACGACGTCATGGCCGTGATCGAGGGCTGAGCACCGCCTCGTTTTCCATTGAATTCATTTACGCATCAGGTCAAGGAACGGAGACTGATTCATGGCGACTCCTAAAGAAGTCCGATTCTCAGACGAAGCCCGTCAGCGCATGCTGCGCGGCGTGAACGTCCTGGCGAATGCCGTCAAGGTTACGCTCGGCCCGAAGGGCCGCAACGTCGTGCTCGAGAAGAGCTTCGGCGCCCCCACCGTCACGAAGGACGGTGTATCCGTTGCGAAGGAAATCGAGCTCGAGGACAAGTTCGAGAACATGGGCGTCCAGATGGTCAAGGAAGTGGCCTCGCAGACGTCCGACGCAGCCGGCGACGGCACGACCACCGCCACGGTGCTGGCGCAGGCGATCCTTCGCGAAGGCCTGAAGCAAGTCGCGGCCGGCTTCAACCCGATGGACCTCAAGCGCGGCATCGACCGTGCGACGGTCGCGCTCACCGAGGAGCTCCGGAAGCTGTCGAAGCCGTGCGAGGACGACAAGTCGATCGCGCAGGTCGGCACGATTTCGGCAAACTCCGACGAGGAGATCGGCGAGATCATTGCCGAGGCGATGAGCAAGGTCGGCAAGGAAGGCGTGATCACGGTCGAGGAAGGCTCCGGTCTCGAGAACGAGCTCGAGGTCGTCGAAGGCATGCAGTTCGATCGCGGTTACCTCTCGCCGTACTTCATCAATAACCAGCAAAGCCAGTCGGCCGAGCTCGACAATCCGTACATCCTGATTCATGACAAGAAGATCTCGAACATCCGCGATCTCTTGCCGCTGCTCGAGTCGATTGCGAAGTCCGGCCGGCCGTTGCTGATCATTGCCGAGGACATCGAGGGCGAAGCGCTTGCGACGCTCGTCGTGAACAACATCCGCGGTATCGTCAAGGTCGCCGGCGTCAAGGCGCCGGGCTTCGGCGATCGTCGCAAGGCCATGTTGCAGGATATCGCGGTTCTGACCGGCGGCCAGGTGATTTCCGAGGAAGTGGGGCTTTCGCTCGAGAAGGCCA
>CAZFJU010000119.1:0-12745 GCA_964518995.1 uncultured Gammaproteobacteria bacterium | reverse complement strand
TAGTTGCCAACGACGACAACTACGCACTCGCCGCTTAATACCCGGTAGGGTGCCGTCTGAGCCGGAGCCGTGCTTGTGCGTCTGGACTCGGGCGTCATCTCTCACAAGCTCGCGATGAAGCGCGTCCGCCGCCGATTCGCTAAAAACTCAGCGGACTCGCTGCCGAGTGCGCCCCGTTCGCCGGGTTGCTCGCAGTCAAAATAAGGGCGGACTAAGCATGTAGAGCCGAAGGCGGAGAGCTTGCGGACGCGGGTTCGATTCCCGCCGCCTCCACCAATACCAAGGTCAACAGTTCGCTGTTGGCCTTTCTCCGACGGCGCCTACCGACACATTCGGTAATGGTCATGATCCTGGCTCGGCTCGCGGTGGACAACAACTCACCCGTAGTCCAGCGGGCGGACGTTCGCGACGTCCTCGAGCCAGCGTAGCGCCTGAGCGTTGAGATCATCATCACCGACGAACTCGCGTAGCGCCGGTACTCCCCTCGCGAGCACGAAATCGCGGAAAGCGGCCAGAATCATTGGTATCCAGAACTCGGGACGCTGCGATAGCGTCATCACTGCCGCCTGGCTATCCTGGGCTTAGCTAGGACGCCGAGCTTATGAACCAACAAGAAACCTGGCCGCGACAACATCGGCTGACGGTCGAGGAATATCACCGGATGGCCGAGGTCGGAATACTGCCGCCCGAAGCCCAAGTCGAGTTGATTGAAGGAGAGATCATCGACATGCCGCCGATCGGCAATCGGCATGCCTCCGCGGTGGATCGGCTCGCGAAGCGTTTCATTCTGGCCGTCGGGGAGTCAGCGTTCATACGCATACAAGGGCCGGTACGGCTCGGTACCCGGTCTGAACCTCAGCCTGGTCTCGCCGTGCTGCGCCCGAGGCCGGATGAATACCGGGACAGCCCCCCGGCCGCGGCCGATGTGCTCCTGGTTGTCGAGATTAGCGACGCGACACTTCGTTACGACCGCGACGTGAAGTCAAAGCTCTATGCGCGCCACGGCATTCCGGAGCTCTGGCTAATCGACTTGGAGCACAAGCAACTTCATGTCTTTCGCAAACCGCTCCAAGGCGATTGGCATCAGTCGCTGCTCGAGTGTGCCGGGATTCTGCGCATCCCGACGCTAGGCATCCCGATCGATTTGACCGGGCTGTGAGCCGCGTCCCGTCCGTAGCGCGAAACGGAGCGCCCGCGCGATCGCCACGAGCACGACGGAAGCGTGGTCTTCGTCCGGGAAGAGATGGAACGCGACATTGTCGTCGCCCAACGTCTGACCCAACTCGGTCGAGAAGCGCCGCGCCCGTTCAATCATGCCTCGCCGCCCGCGACGCACGATGATTTGCTGGGCCGACGGGCTGTCCCGCTGCCAAGGCGGTAACTCCCCTTCCCACTCGCCGACCGCGATGACTACCCGCGCCGGCGGCTCGACGTGCGCCGCGCCGGCGCGCAACGCGGCTTCGTTCCACCAAATCGACGGGCTCACCGCAATGTAGGTTTGAAATACATAAGAGCGGGTCGCGAGAACGTGCAGCGCAAAGTAGCCGGCAAGCGAGTGGCCGAACAGAACGCGCCGGGTAGGGTCCGCCGGGAGCTCGCGCTCGATCGACGGAATCAGCTCCGTTTCGAGAAACGCGAGGAACGAGTCGGCCCCGCCTACCCTTCGCTCGGGGTTCGGCTCCTCCGCCGACGGGCCGGCCGTATAGTCCTCATGGCGGCCAGCCGTCGAGCCGCCCGCCGGCCCGTCTTCGACAGGCGCACGGGCGATGCCGACGACGATCGCGCGGACGACCGCAGTCGCATCCGGGCGCCGCGATGCCCGGGCGATCGCCCCGACGATCGTGCAGAAGAAATCTGGCCCGTCGAGCACGTACACGACCGGCAGCAATTCTGAGTCGACGCGCGTGGGCGGACACCAGACGCTGATGTCGTATACCGCGCCGCTGACGCTCGACTGCATGCGCCGGGATGGCGCATTCGGCAGCGCGAGATGGTCGGAAACATTCATAGAAGAGCGGACTTTGATCCCTCACCACTGGATATCCTGCGGTATCCTATACCGCAAAGGAAATGAGATGCATTAGCGATCTGCTTGCGCCGCACCCGATGCCAGGTCCGGCCTGAGGCGGCCGGAGCCTGAGTGATGAACATGGAAGCGTCCTTGAATCGGCACGGCGCCGAGCTCCTCGATTCCTACCGACAGCTGATTTTTCGGCGGCTATTGATTGTCGTCGGACTCGGAGTCGTATGTGTCGCGGCGTTCCTGCTCGATCTCGTGACCGGGCCGTCGGCGCTGACGCCCGCGCAGGTGCTCACCGGCCTGCTATCGCCCGAGGAACTGACCCGCCCGCAGGCCGCGATCGTCTGGCAGGTCCGCCTGCCCTATGCGCTCACCGCCGTGCTCGTCGGTGCCGCGCTGTCGCTCGCCGGCGCCGAGATGCAGACGATTCTGAACAATCCGCTGGCGAGCCCGTTTACTCTCGGCGTCTCGTCCGCCGCCTCGTTCGGGGCCGCGCTCGCGATCGTGCTCGGGGTCGGATTGCCGTTCCTGCCCACCGATTGGATCGTCCCGCTAAACGCGTTCCTCTGCGCATTCGGCTCGGTGCTGCTGTTGCAATTGATGGCGCGCACGCGCAACGCCGGCGTCGAAACTATCGTTTTGCTCGGCATCGCACTCGTCTTCGCGTTCAACGCGCTGGTCGCCTTCATCCAGTTCGTCTCGTCTCAGGAAGCGCTGCAGCAGCTCGTCTTCTGGAGCATGGGCTCGCTGTCTCGCGCGACGTGGAGCAACGTTTATGTGCTCGCGGCCGTCCTTGTGCTCATCACACCGTTCTCTCTGCGCGCGGCCCGGAGGCTCACGGCGCTGCGGCTCGGCGAGGACCGGGCGCGCAGCTTCGGGGTCGATGTGGCGCGGCTGCGCTTTCTTTCCTTGCTGCGCGTCAGCATTCTTGCGGCGACGGCCGTCGCTTTCGTTGGCACGATCGGCTTCATCGGCCTCGTGGGGCCGCATATCGCGCGCCTTCTGCTCGGCGAGGACCATCGCTTTCTTCTGCCCGCCAGCCTAATGACGGGCGCGCTGATCATGTCGCTGGCGTCGGCAGCCAGCAAAGTGCTGGTCCCGGGCGTCCTGATGCCGGTCGGGATCGTCACGGCAATAGTCGGCGTACCGGTGTTCTTGCTGCTGATCTTCCGCAAGCCGATACGCGCATGACGGCGAAACCGAATGAGCTGCCGAGTCGCACTCTCGCACGCGCCGAGACGATGGCACAGTTGGACCTTACCGATTCGATGAGCGCCATATCTGCGAACCTGCGCGTCAGCGACCTGTCGACGGGCTATCGGGCGCGTCCGGTCATCCGCCATCTCACCCTGCCCGAGATCCGTCCGGGCGAGCTGCACTCGCTCATCGGTCCGAACGCAGCGGGCAAGAGCACACTGCTGCGTGCACTCGCCGGGCTGTTGCCGGCCACAGGCTCGATCATGCTCGGTGACAAGCCGCTGCTCGGCCTGAAGCTCGAGGAGCATGCTCGCTACGTCACTTATATGCCGCAATCGATCCCTCAGGGCATCGCGCTCAGCGTGCTCGAGACCGTGCGGAGCGCGCTCCGGGCTTCTCCCGTCGAGCGCACCGCCCCGGGTTCCCGCGAAGCGACGCGCCGTGCCGCCGATGTGCTCGTGGATATCGGCATCGCGTCGCTCGCCATGGAGCCGCTCGACCGGCTGTCGGGCGGTCAACGTCAGCTCGTGTCGCTGGCACAGGCGCTCGTGCGCGCGCCGCGCGTGTTACTGCTCGATGAGCCGATCAGCGCACTCGATCTGCAGCATCAGCTGCGGGTCATGCAGCTGGTACGGAGGCTCGCGGTCGAGCGCCGCATGATCGTCTTGACCGTGCTCCACGACCTTCAGGTCGCCGCGCGCTGGTCCGACGGGATCATCGTGCTGTCGGAGGGACACCTGGCGGCGGCCGGAACGCCGGAGGAAGCGATCACGCCCGCGGTGCTTGCTAGCGTTTACGGCGTTCAGGCGCGGGTCGAGCGGTGGGCGGATGGGGCGCTGCAGATCATCGTCGACGATCTCGCGGCCGGTCAGCGATAGCGGCTGCGGACAGCCGCCGCTGGGTGCGGGCGAACCGCGTCGCCCGCACGTTGCGATGACTACTGCCGAATCAGCACCACCGTATCGCCGTTCGGATCCTCCGGCGGCACGGCGTCCGGCGGGGCATTCCGGCCGAGTCCTCGCGCCTTATTGCTCACGTACACGCGATCGCCCGCATAGTCGATCGCGATGGTCTGCGGCAGCGTGCCCGTCTCGAGCTGCGCGACGATCTCATACGTTTCGCCGTCGACGACCGATACCGTGCCGGCCTGGCGGTTCGAGACGTAGATGCGGTTGTCGTCGGCATCGAACTTGACGTCGAGTGCGCCGGCACCGGTGTCAACCGATTCGATCAAGGTCCCGTCGTCCGCATCGAGCACGGTCAAGGTGCCGGAGCCCTGATTCGTGACGAACAGGCGTCCGGTCGCCTCGTCGTAGAACGCATTGGTCGGACGTTCTCCGCCCGCCGGCCAGCGCTCGACCGTTTCACGTGTCGCGAGGTCGACCACGACGATCTCGTCGGCGCCCATGCCGGTGCCAAAGACGCGGTTGCCCGTGGCGTCGAGCGCGATGCCGGTCATCTGCTCGGTGTCGACTTCGATTTTGTGCGACAGCGAGTTCGTCGCGCCGTCGATGACCCACACCTCGTCGGCGGCGTCGTCGCCGCGCCCGACGGCCGAGATGTAGATGCGGTTCGCCTCCTCGTCGACGACCACCTCACGCAAATGCGCGCCATCGCTGTTGCCGATCGTCGCAACGATCTCGTTGGTCTCGAGATCGATAGCCGCGACGTTGCCGGCCCGCGTATCCGTGCCGTACAGCGTCTGCGTCTTCTCGTTGATCCCTAGGCCGTACAATGGCATCGGCAGCTCGAGGTGATCTTTGCTCTCGAGCGTGTCGCTGTCGAGCTCGATGATCTGCGCGTTATCGGCGCCGCGCTCGCCGACGCTCGCGACGTAGACGGTGTTCGACGACGGGCTGTACACGATCTGATACAGCCCCGGCGCGACCTTGACCTTCTCCTCGATCGTCTGCGCCTCGGCGGCCATTCCCAGCACGGCTAGCGCCGGCATGGTTGTGATCAGCGCCGCACGCACTCCCGAGCGGACTCGTATTCTCATTGGTTTTTGCTCCTGCTTCATCATCATCATGGACGGTTAGCCGGTTTCGTGAGGTCGACCCAATGCGCGCCTTCGTACGGAACGGCGAGGAAGCGGCGATTGATCTCGGCCAATGTCTCGGCGGGGTCGAGATCGGCGAACAAGTCGGGGTGTATCCAAGCCGCGAACGCTTCGATCGCGACGATGTCGATCGGCGAGTTGATCAGCAGATGCGAAAGGCCGTGCACGCGCCCGCTCTTCACCGCCGAGAGCTCCGCAATGCCCTGCCGGGACGCGACCGCGGCGAGCGTCGTGTGCGCCCTGCCCATGTCGTACCCTGGGCCGAGCACGAGCCCGCCCGTGCCTTCGAGGTGCGGCCCGCCGGTCGCGATGTAGACTTCAGGGTCGCGTGAGATCACATACTCGAGATTCAGCCTGCCGGCCGAGCCCGCCAGCACATCGGCGCCGATGTTGTGGCCGCCGACAAACTCGATGTAGTCGCCGACGTTGCCTCGACCGGGCGAGTTGCAGCAATCGTCCGACATGCCGGCGTGCGCCTCGAGGAACACCGTCGGCCGTTCGCCGTCCGGGATATTTGCGACCCGCTCCGCAATCGTCCGCATGCGCTCGGCGCGAAATTCGATGAACGCCTCGGCTCGTTGCTCCCGGCCGGTCAGTGTGCCGAGCAGGCGCAAGCTGCGCTGCTGATTCTCGAACGGTTGCGTGAAGAAATCGATGAACACGACCGGGATGCCGACCGCCTCGAGCTGCCGAACCTGCGCATCGGTCGGCCCGCTCGCAAGCGAGACGACGGCCGCACCGGGCGCCGCGGCAAGCAGCGCCTCAAGGTTGAAGCTGCCGGCGGAGCTCGCGACCTGCGGAACGGAGGCGAGCCCGGGCGAGGCCGCGACGAGCGCTTCGTAGACGGTTTGCCCGATACGATGGATGTCCCGCGGCCACGCCGCCAAGACGCTGCCCGGATCCGGGTGCAGCAACGCGAGCGCCATCAGAAAGCGCCCGTCGTCGATCGAGATGGCATCGACCGGGACCGACACGTCGACGGTGCGGCCGCGCAGGTCTTCGACCTGCTCCGCCGCCGCCATGCTCCCAAGAAGCGGCAGCGCGGCGAGCGCCAGCGGCCACAGGGCACGAACGGCCCAACTTCGGCACTTCCCCACGGCAATGCAATCTTCCATCACTGCACTCTCAGCTCGCCTGCGAATGGTCGTCGAAACGCATCGAAACACACCGCCGGCCGAGACGCAAGTGGGAATCATTCGCAACACATATCGGAGCTTGGGTCCGCGTCCGAGCAAAAGCATCGGCGCCGCCTTCACGCGCGCAGCGTCGCTCCGCCGTCCACGTAGAGATCCGCCATCGTGATATGGCGCGCCTGATCCGATAACAGGTACATCACCGCGTGTGCGACATCCGCCGGGGTCGCGATCCGGCCGAGCGGGATGCCGGTCTTGTATGTCTCGAGCGCCCCGCGAATGACGGCGGCCTCGCCTTCCGGCCCGTCCCACAGGCTCGTCTGCATCGAGGTCAACGTTGAGCCCGGCGCGACGATGTTGCAGCGGATACCGTGCGGCGCGAGCTCGAGCCCGAGGCAGCGCGTGAACATCGACGCGGCGGCCTTCGAGGCGGCATAGGCGGCCATGCCGTGCCGCGGAATGCCCGCCGCATTCGAGCTGACCGTGACGATATTGCCCTGCCGACGCGCGATCATGTAGCGAGCGAGCGCACGCGAGACGTGAAACACGCCGCGCGCATTGACGTCGAACACGTCGGTCCAGCTCTGGTCGTCGATCTCGACGGCCGGACCGGTCCGTAAAAGGCCCGCCACATTGACGCCGATGTCGATCGGCCCAACGTCGCGCTCGATACGGTCGACGAGCGCATCGACATTGGCGCGGCTGCGCACGTCGAGCGCTTCCGCGCGCACGTTCGCAAGGCTGGCGAGCGGCGGATCTTCGAGATCGGTCGCGACGATATGCGCGCCGGCTTCGCTGAGCAACTGGACCAGCGAAGCACCGATGCCGCCCGCCGCGCCGGTGACGAGCGCGATCTTGTCCGCGATTCCGGTGAGCTGCATTAGCGGGCCCCTCGGTCGGCCTCGAGTGGCGCGGCGTCGAGCGCCTCGGCGTCGAGCGCATCGAGCCGCGCGGCGAGCGCCGGCCCGATCTGCGCCGTTGCCGCCGCGCCCGTCAGCTCGCCGTGCACGAATGGCACATCGATGATCTCGAGCGCACCGACGTACGGTGTCCAGTGCTCGGGCATGAGATCGCCATCGGCGTGGCTGAGCGCTGCGCGCACATGCGTCAACGTGCCGTCATAGCACGCGTGATAATGCGCGCGCACAAGGCGGTTCGTGTCGCTGACCACGCGGATCACGCCATTCAACGTCGGCTCCGGCAAGCTGCCGAGCGGGCTGCCGCCACGGCGCAGAAAGTCGACTATCGCATCGCGCGTGACGAGCTCCGGGTGCTGCTCGGGATCGTGGCCGGCGATCGCGAGCAGCGCGCGCAGCGCCGCCCCGGCGTCTGGATCGGGCGCCGCACGCCAGCAGTCGCTCGGATACGCGTCGAGCACCGCGAGGAGCCCGACGTCATGGCCGAGCCGCTGCAAGCGAACCGCCATCGCCTGCGCGATGATGCCGCCGACCGACCAGCCCGCGAGGTGATAGGGCCCATGCGGCCGCACCGTAGTGAGCCGCTCTACATATTCGGCCGCGAGCGCGTCGATACTCTTCGGCACCGCGATGCGCGGATCGAGCGCCGGCGCCTGAAGCCCGTACACCTCCCGCCGCGGTGCCAGCGTGCGCGCAAGATGCCGATAGCCCCAGCAGATGCCGCCGGCCGGATGCACGAAGAATACCGGCGCCCGCGCGGCGTCGCCCGCCGCAAGCTTCAGCAGCGGCGCAAGACCATGGTCGGCCCCGATTTCTGCCGCGTCGACGCCCGCGGCAAGCGCGCCGACGGTCGGTTGAGCGAATAACGCGCCGAGCCCCGGGTCATGGCCCCACTGCTGCTGAATGCGCAACATGAGCTGCACGGCCAGCAGCGAATCGCCGCCGAGGCTGAAGAAATCGCCGTCCGCGCCGGGCGGCGCGTCGAGCCCCAGCACGTCGGCAAAGAGCGCGCTCAACTGCGCCTCCGTCTGCGTCTCGACCGCGCGACCGCCCGTGTTGTCGAACCGCGGCGCCGGCAGCGCGGCGCGGTCGAGCTTGCCATTCGCCGTCACCGGAAAGCGGTCGAGCTCGACGAAGGCCGCCGGGATCATGTACTCGGGCAAAACCGGGGCAAGATGCCGGCGCAAGCGATCCGGGTCGTAGCCGGCGCCGGGCACGACGTAGCCGACGAGCCGCTTGTCGCCGGCGCGATCCTCGCGCGCGATGACATTGCAGCCCTGCACGAGCCCGGAGGACAGCACGGCCGCTTCGATTTCCCCGGGCTCGATCCGCAAGCCGCGTACCTTGATCTGCGAATCGGAGCGGCCGAGGAAAACGATCGCATCATCGTCGCGCCGATACGCGAGATCGCCGGTGCGATACATGCGCTCGCCAGGCATGAATGGGTCGGCGACAAAACGCTCCGTGGTCAGATCCGGCCGGCCGAGATAACCGCGCGCAAGCTGCACACCGCCGATGAACAAGTGTCCCGGGACGCCCGCCGGCTGCGGACGCAGGCGGTCATCGAGCACGTACAGCCGCGTATTCCAGACCGGGAAACCGATCGGCACGGGGACGGAGCGATCGTCGTCCGACGCGGGCCAGAAGCTGACGTCGACGGCCGCCTCGGTCGGCCCGTACAGGTTGTGCAACTCGGCGTGAACCTGCTGATGAAAGCGATCGCGCAGATCAGCGCCGAGCTCCTCGCCGCTGACGAATACGCGATCGAGCTCGAGTCCGGCCACGGACGGCTCGGCGAGGAAGGCGGCGAGCATCGACGGCACGAAATGCGCAGTCGTGATCCGCTCGGCGCGCATCAGCGCGGCCAGCGCACGCGGATCGCGGTGCTCGCCGGGGCGTGCGAAGACCAGCGTCGCGCCGGTGATCAACGGCAGAAAGAGCTCCCAGACCGACACGTCGAACGTCGTCGGGGTCTTCTGCAGGATTCGGTCGTCGGCGTCGAAGCCGTAGTGCGCTCGCATCCATTCGAGCCGATTCACGATCGCGCGATGCTCGACGACGACGCCCTTCGGCTCGCCGGTCGAGCCGGACGTGAAGAGTACATACGCCGCCGCGTCCGGGGAGATCTCGACATCGGGCGGCGCGGTGGCGCTTCGAGGCCACGCGTCGCCAGCCAGCAGCGGTGCGCCGAACGGCTCGTTCGCCCCCTCGGCGCCACCGCCGGCCGCCAGCACACAGTGCATCTCCTCAGCGCCGCCGCCGGCCGCAAGCACACAGCGCGCGCCGGCGTTCTCGATCAAGCGTCGCAGCCGTTGGGGAGGATGATCGGGATCGAGCGGCAGATACGCCGCTCCGGCGCGCAGCACGGCGACGAGCGCAACGATCAGCTCGACCGAGCGCGGCAGCACGACGGCGACGACATCGTCGCGGCCGATGCCGCGCTCGATCAGGGCCTGCGCGAGCGCGGCGGTGCGCGCATCGAGCTCCCCGTAGGATAAGGTCTCGCCGTCGAATACGACCGCGGACGCGTCCGGCGTGCGCCGCATCGACGTCTCGAGCAGCGCGGTGAGCGTCGTGTCGCGCACGTCGTGCCGCGTGGCATTGCAATCGAACAGGACGTGCCGGATCTCCGCCGGGCTGGCCGTCGGCACCTCCGCGAGGGTTTCTGACGACAGCACCGCGTCAAGGAACGCGGCGAGTCGGCGCCCGTGCGCAACGGTCGCGTCGCGCGCATAGAGGTTCGGATTCGACTCGACCTCGAGCGTCATCGTCGCGTCGGCATCGGGTGCGCCGGCTTGATCGCGCTCAGCGCTCCGCACTCCGAGCTCGCCGCGGAATGTGAACGTGATGTCGTCGACAGGCCCGGTCGCGAGCACCTCGACACGTGTGTCGAGATTCGCAAACCGTGGCGGCCGATCGAACGGCAGCACGTTGATCAGCGGCCCGTGCAAGCGCCGGTCGCCGCCAAGCAAACCGAGGTCGCGACGCAGTTGCTCGCTGCGATAGCGGCCGTGCTTACGCGCGCGCGCGAGCGTCTGCGATACGGCGCGACACAGTTCCGCGAGCGGCTTTGTTTCGTCGAGCGCCACATGCAGCGGCAGCACATTCATCACCATCGCCGGCACGCGCGCTGCGCGGCTGCCGAAGCGCGCCATATGCGGGACGCCGACCACCGTTTCCGGCGCGCCCGTCATGCGCTGACAGTAAAGCGCGACCAGCACCGTCAACACGTCCGGCCACGGCAGCCGCTCCCGCTCCGCGAGCGCGCGCACGCGCGCCGCGACGTTGGGGCCAACGGGCGTCTCGACGCGATGCGCGCGGTGCGCGGCCATCGCACGCCCCGGCGCCATGCCGGCGACCGCGGGCGCCGCTGCGAAGGCGTCTCGCCAGAACGCGGCGTCCGCCGTCCGCTGCGCGGAGGCGCGATATGCGTCATCCTCGGCAATGACGATGTCGAAGCCTGGCGGAGACGGCGCCGGCGCGCGCTGCTCGAGACGCGCGTTATAGCGCTCCGCGACCCGCTCGGCCATGAGCGTCATGCCGTAGCCGTCGATCGCGAGATGATGCACCCGCAGATACCAGATGTGCCGCTGCGGCCCGAGCCGGAACAGTATGCTCGCGGCAAGCGGACCGCGGGCCGGATCAACCGGCGTGTGCAGATCGTCGAGCATCGCCGCGCGCACTGCCGCGGCGGGATCCGCGGCTGCCGACACATCGCTGTGCATGAGATATGGACGCAGCGCACGGTCGAGCCATTGACGCGGACCGTCCGGCGTCTCGACGATGCGCAGCGCGAGCGCCTCGACCTCCTCGGCCGCATCGTTCGCTGCCGCTTGGAACGCGGCCACGTCGAGCGGCCCGCCGATCTCGAGCGCGTGCGCGACGTTGAAGATCGGGTTCGCCGGGTCGAGCCGCTGCGCGTAATAGAGCCCGGACTGCGCTTCGGTCAGCGGCACCGCGTCAGCGGGAGCACCCGCGGCCGCGGCGCTCCTACGCTCCGTCGCTGGCAAAGGCTCGGCGTAAGACCGCATCGGCGCGTCAGCCCTCGCCGCTCGGCTCGGCTTGCCGCCGGGAAACGACGTGCCACCATCCCTTCAGCGTCGGCTCGGCCGACGCGAAGTCGCCGAACTCGTACAGGATGCCGGTGTCGCTCCACATCGTCACGAGCGTCATCGCGCGCATCGAGTCGAGGCCCAAGTCCATCAAGTTGTCGTCGAGACCGACCTCCTCGAGCGGCTCGTGCAGAATCTCCGCGACGTCGGCGCGCATGCGCTCGAGCGTCAGCTGTCCGGTCATCGTGTCATCGCTCATTCAGTGCATCCTCGAGTTGCTCGGTGGTCATCGGAACGCCGCAGCAGTCCGCGACATAGCGAATTGCGAGATCGTGCATCTCCCGCGAGAAGTCGCCGACCGCATCGGCAGCAAAAAAGGCCTCGATGTCGCGCTGAAAGGCCTCCGCTACCGTCAGCAGGCAGCCGATGTGTGCATAGACACCGCATACGATCAGCTGATCACGTCCGCGCGCGCGCAGCAGCGGCTCGAGATTCGAGCGCTGAAACGCGCTATAGCGATGCTTGGTCAGCACGATGTCGCCGGGCTGCGGGCGTAACCGCTCGACGACGGCCCGATGCTCCGGCGACGTCGTCATGCCGGGTCCCCAGAGGTCCTTCTGCAGACCGCGATCGCGCGGGTCCTGGTCGCCCTGCTGGCAGGTGTAGAAGATCGGCACGGCCGCCGCGCGGCAGCGCGCCGCGAGCCGCTCGATATGGTCGATCGCGGGCGCGATGGGCGATGCATCGGGCGCGAATGAATCCACGAAGTAGTTCTGCATGTCGTGAATCAAGAGCGCCGCGCGTGTCGCGCTCGGCCGCCACGGCCCACGCGCCTGCGGCAGCTCCGACGGCTGCGGCAGCGGGTAGGCGGCGATACTCGGTAATCCCTTCATGCTCACTCGACGATCGCGCGGGCTACTTGTCGAGCAGGCGCTCGCGGAGCTCGGCACGCAGTTCCTTGCGGCTGATCTTGCCGACGGCCGTCGTCCTGAAGCTGTCGACGAACACGATCTGGTCGGGCACTTTAAATTCCGCGAGGCCGCGCTCGCGGATCCATGTCTTCAACGCCGCCGACTTCGGCTTCTCGCCGCTTGGAATTACGAACGCGCAGCTGCGCTCGCCGAGATACGGGTCGGGCACGGCGACGAGCGCCGCATCGAACACGTTCGGATGCGCGAGCAGATGATCCTCGACCTCTTCGGCCGAGATTTTCTCACCCGCGCGGTTGATGTGATCGATCGCCCTGCCCTGCACGACCAGATAACCGTCGGGCGTCCGACGCACGACATCGCCGGTGCGGTAGAAGCGGTCGGCGGTGAACGCGCGCGCGTTCGCGCCGTCGTCGTTGTGATAACCGCGGATCGTGT
>CAZFJU010000118.1:0-12747 GCA_964518995.1 uncultured Gammaproteobacteria bacterium | reverse complement strand
ATGACAGGATACGGTGACGAGCGGCCGCTCGAGCCGCCATGCCATATGCTCGACGAAGCGCGTCTTGCCGCACCCGGTCGGGCCTTTCAGCATCACGGGCAGCCCGCGCGCGTGGCAGGCGGCGAAGATCGAGACCTCGTCGCCGGCGGAAACGTAGAACGGCTCGTCGCCGGCCGAACGCGGCGAGGCTCGCACAGGGTTCGAGCTCATCCGCGCCAAGGTAGCACAGCGGCTCGTGAAGGTCTCCGCGGCGCTTGGCGCGGGCTGGGGGATCCGCGCCCGCTAGCGGCTTCAGCGAGCTTCGGTGCGGGCGACCGCGGTCTCGCCTTCCTCCGTGAGGCCCTGCGCAGCGAGCGCTTCGAGCAAAATCGCCTCGGCTTCCGGAAACTCGCGCGACGCGTTGGCCAGGAACACGCCCCGCGACATCATGAGCGGCGTCCAGCCGAGGGCGTTGCGTGCCGTAACGTCTGCGCCTTGCTCGACGAGATAGCGCGTGAGGCCGGCTTGCCCCGAGATGATCGAGCCATGCAAGGCCGTGCTGTCATCCCAGCGCGGATCGCCGACGCCGAGGTCGGAGAGGTCGTCGATGTTGTGCGGGTAGTAGAGGAGGGTGTACTCCGGATCACCGATCATCTCGAAATCGCCGAAATCGGCGCGCGCGTTGACGTCGTTGCCGAGCTCCACGGCGAGCCGCACGGCATCGAGCCGCTCGGCCTCGGTGACGCCCGTGTGCGGCCCCGGGGTTTCGCCCTCCCACGTGTCGAGACCGGCAGCGACCATCAACGGGGTAATGCCGAACCGGTTCGTGATGAGCGGATCGGCGCCGTAATCGGCGAGCAGGCGCATCAGCGGCGCATCGCCGTTCTTTGCGGCGACATAGAAGGCCGTCGCGCCGTTGTACGTCAGCAGGTGCCTGCCGAGCGTCAGCCCGGGAGGATTCCGCGCCATGCCGGCGATCTTGTTGAAGCGCATCTCTTGCCAATCGATGCGCACGTTCGGGTCGGCGCCCGCCTCGAGGAGCTGGCGAGCAAGATCCAGGCTCGTCGTTGCGCCGATCGGCCGCGGCGGCGCGTCGGCTTCGGCGCCGACGGCCGCGTTGCCGGTGGCGCCCGGCTCCCGCAGCCAGGCAATGATGTGCAGCGGCGAGCCGCGCGGGTCCGCGAGGTTCGGATCGGCGCCGCTCGCGGTGAGCAGCGATGCGACCTCGTAGTATGCGTTCACGATCGCCATATTGAGCGCGCTCGTGCCGTCCGTCGCGACCGCGTCGACGTCTGCGCCGCGCTCGAGCAGCGCCCGCACGGCGTCCAGCCGGGCCTCGCGCACCGCGAACAGCAGCGCGGTGAAGCCGCCGCTCGAGCGCGCCTCCAGATCGGCGCCATGCTCGGCCAGCAGGTGGATGGCTTCGGCGTTGCCTTCACCCGCCGCCCACATCAGCGCCGTTTGATTGCGGAACGGCTCGACGGCGTTGACGTCGGCGCCGCGCTCGAGCAGCAGACGTACCGCATCGTCGCGCCCATTGCGCGCCGCAAGCATCAGCGCCGTCTGGCCTTCTTCGGAGCGCTCGTTGACCTCCGCGCCGGCATCGAGCAGCCGCTCGATCAATGCGGCCTCGCCGACCAGCGCGGCCAGCGACAGCGGCGTGACGCCGTTGCGCGTGCGGGCTGACGGCTCGGCGCCCGCGTCGAGCAGGGCCGACGCGGCGTCGAGGCTATGGCGCTGGACTGCCCAGTGCAGCGCGGTCGCCCCATCGGCATCGCGCGCGTCGAGATCGGCGCCGGCCGCGATTTCGGCGCGGAGGGTGGGCAGGTTGCCCGCTCGAGCGGCTTCGAGCAGGGTCGCGCTTGCAGCGGCGGAGCCGAAAATCAGCCCGCCGAGCAAGGTGGTAACCACGAAATAGGGGGTACGAAGCATGGCTTTACTCATGCATTTTGCATGCAGCCGAGGTTACCATAGACGAGACCCTCGATCTCAGGGGAGCTGAATGGCTTTGTTGCCGCGCCGGAAAGGCGCAATCCTCGGAATAGCAGCCGCGATCGGCGCAGCGCTCGTAAGCTACACCTTCTTTATCGGTGGATCAGCAGGCAGCGCGGCGGACGCGGCGCTCGCGGATGAAACCTTCCGAACGTATTGCATCGACTGCCACGACGGTGCGATTCGGGCGGGCGATATGCTGATCGATCCGGCGCGACTCGCCGAGATCGGCGCGCACGCAGAGAACTGGGAAAAGATCGCGCACAAGCTGCGCTCGCGGGCAATGCCTCCGCCCGAGGAGCGCCGGCCGGACGACGCCACTTATCAGCGCGTCGCCGCCTATCTCGAGCGCGAGCTCGACGCCGCGGCGGCGCAGAGCCCGAACGCGGGCCGCCTCCCGCAGCTCATCCGCCTGACCCGCACCGAATACAAGAACGCGATCCGCGACATGCTCGGTCTCGAGCACCTGCCAGCCGAGATGAGCTACGACGTCCTGTTGCCGGCCGATAACGCGAGCAGCGGTTTCGACAACATTGCGGATCTACTCTTCGTCTCCCCGGTGATCATGGAGCGTTATCTCGCCGCGGCGCAGAAGATCAGCCGGCTTGCCGTCGGCGACATGCGCATGCCCGAGATCGTGAACCTGCACCGCATGCCGCTCAACCTGCCGCAGGATCAATCCATCGACGGTCTGCCGTTCGGCACGCGCGGCGGCCTGCACGTCAACAGCTATTTTCCGCTCGATGCCGAATACACCTTTCACATCGAGATGGCGCGGGCGAGCCGCGAGCCGCACGAGATCGAGATCACGGTCGACGGCAAGCGGGTGGCGTCCGGCCAAGTCGGCTCGGGGCAGCGGCGCGGAGCCGAGGTTCTCGAGTTCGACGTGCCGGTAACGGCAGGTCCGCACGATGTCGGCGTGACGTTCGTGCGGCGCACGATGGCGCTCGACGAGTCGACGGTCCGGGTGCAGCGGCGCGGTCGCGGCACGTTACCCGCGATCGAGCTGGTCACGATCAGCGGTCCGCACAATGCGACCGGCCCGGGCGAAACGCCGAGCCGTGAGCGCATCTTCGTGTGCACGCCGACTCAGCCCGAGCAGGAAGCGCCGTGCGCTCGCGAGATCATCGCGAACCTCGCGACGCAAGCGTATCGCCGGCCGGTGAACGAGGCCGACATCGATGCGCTGTTCCCGTTTTTCGAAGCCGGTAGCGCAGGCGGAAGCTTTGATGCCGGCATCCAGCACATGCTCGAGAGGCTGCTCGTGAGCCCGCAGTTCCTCTATCGGATCGAGCGTATTCCAGAGGATGCTGCGCCGGGCGAAGCGTTCGCCGTCAGCCCCCTCGAGCTCGCGTCGCGATTGTCGTTCTTCCTGTGGAGCAGCCTGCCGGATCAGGAGCTGCTCGATGCCGCGGTCTCGGGCGAGCTCGACGATCCGGCCGTGCTCGATGCGCAGGTCGCGCGGATGCTCGCGGATTCGCGCGCGGCTGCGCTCGTCGAGGACTTCGCCGAGCAGTGGTTGTTCCTGCGCGACCTCAAGCTCATGGAGCCTGATGTCTTTCTATTTCGCGATTACGACGACAGCCTGCGCGACGCCTTCATCGAGGAGACCAAGCTGTTCGTCGACAGCATCGTGCGTGAGCAACGCAGCGTCCTCGAGCTGGTCACGGCCAATTACACCTATCTGAACGAGCGCCTCGCCGAGCACTACGGCGTTCCGTTCGTCAAGGGCGAGCACTTCCGCCGCGTCGAGCTGCCCGCGGATAGCCATCGCGGGGGGCTGCTCGGCCAGGGCAGCATTCTGGCGCTGACCTCCTATCCGACACGCACTTCGCCGGTGTTGCGCGGCAAGTATGTGCTCGACAATTTGCTGGCGGCTCCTCCGCCTCCGCCGCCGCCGAACGTGCCGGCGCTCGATGCCGAGGAGCCGGACGAGCAGCTGACGGTCACCTTGCGAGAAGCGATGGCCGCGCATCGGGCGAATCCGGAGTGCGCGAGCTGCCATGCGCAGATGGACCCGATCGGTTTTGCGTTCGAGCATTTCGATGCGGTCGGCCGGTGGCGCGACGCGGAGGGCGGCCTGCCGATCGAGTCGGCGAGCGTGCTGCCGGACGGCACCGAGATCGACGGCATCGCCGGTGTGAAGCGGTTGCTGCTCAACGACCCGGAGCGTTTTGTCGGCGCGGTGACCGAGAAACTGCTCATGTATGCGATCGGCCGCAATGTGCAGTACTTTGACAGGCCGGCCGTGCGCCGTATCGTTGAGGAGGCCGCGGCGCAAGACTATACGTTTGCGGCACTCGTGCACGGTATCGTCAGAAGCGTCCCGTTCCGGATGCGGCAAGCGCCGGCAGCGGATGAAGTGCCGGTAGAGACGACCGCGGCCGTCGAGGCCGAGGCGCAAGCGAGTGAGGGGTGAACGATGTTCGTAACGAAGAAGGCCGTTAATCGGCGTACGTTTCTGCGCGGGGCGGGCGCTGCCGTCGCGCTGCCGTTTCTGGATTCGATGGTGCCCGCATTCGCCGCCGACGCACCCTCCATTCCGCCGCGGCTCGGCTTTCTCTACGCGGGCAACGGCATCGTGCATGCGAACTGGGTTCCGGCCAAAGAGGGCCGAGATTTCGAGCTGACGCCGAACCTACGGCCGCTCGCCGGTGTGCGCGAATACCTCAATGTGCTAACCAACCTGGCTCACCGCGAGGCCGATACCAAAGGCGACGGTACGGGCGATCACCCGCGCTCGTCCGCCGCTTGGCTGACCGGTGTGCACGCTTACGATCGCACGCGGCCGGGCGTCGAGGTTCGGCTCGCGACCACGGCGGATCAAATTGCGGCGCGCAAGATCGGTGCGGATACCGCGCTGCCCTCGATAGAGCTCAGCATCGACCCGCCGATGCAAGGGCAGTGCGATTCCGGTGATTGCTTCTACGTCAACACGGTGTCGTGGCGTAACGAGACGACGCCGAACCTTGCGGAGATCCATCCGCGTATCGTCTTCGAGCGCCTGTTCGGCGATGGCGGGTCGAGCGCCGAGCGGCTCGCGCGCGCCAAGGCGACCGGCAGCATCCTCGACTCCGTGCGCGGGGAAGCGGCGGCGCTTGCGAAAACGCTCGGTCCGGGCGATTTCCGCAAGCTCGACGAGTATCTCGATTCGGTGCGCGAGATCGAGCGCCGCATCCAGAGCGCCGAAGCGCATAGCAGCAAGGAGCTCGATTTGCCGGGGCGTCCGACCAGCATTCCGGACACGTATGAAGAGCACGCCCGGCTCATGTTCGATCTGCAGCTGACCGCATTCCGTGCCGACGTAACGCGCGTGTTCAGCATGATTGTGTCGCGCGAGCTCTCGGGCTTGAGCTATCCGAATATTGGCGTGGCGGACGGGCACCACAACGTCTCGCATCACCGCGACGACCCTGGCCTGATCGACAAGAAGTCGCGCATCGATACTTACCATGTGCAGCTGCTGGCGGAGTTTGCCGCGAAGCTCAAGGAGACGCCTGAAGGAGACGGCAACCTGCTCGATCATAGCCTGCTGATGTACGGCAGCGGCATGGGCGACGGCAACCTGCATCGACATACGGACGTTCCGTGTCTGCTGGTCGGCCGGCTCGGCGGCAAGATCCAGACCGGCCAGCATGTGCGTTATGCGGACGATACCCCGATGACGAACCTATTGCTGACGGTGCTGGACAAGGTCGGTGTGCATCTGGACTCATTCGGCGACAGCACCGGCCGAATCGATCCGGATACGCTGTCGATCTGAGCGCAGCGCCTCCGCGCAGCGCCGGCAGCGGGTCAGCCCTGCCGGCGCACCATCTCGTTGATCCAGATCGGCGCGAAGGGCGAGGTGCATCCTTTCGCGACCGGGTAGTCGCGATAGATCCCCAGCGCTTCTCCGATCGCGATGGCGCGATCGCGAAGCTCCGGACGATCGATGCCGATCCCGGCGAGGCAAAAGTTCATCGTCCACTGGACCGCGGGAGCTGCGGAGGCCATCTCGGCCTCGATGCGGTCTAGAAGCGCGGAAAGATCGAGCCCGTGCGGCTCTTTCGCGATGCGTTCCGCCGTCAAGCTCCAGCCGGCGCGTGCGGCCCACGGATCGTCGGTTGTCATCCACTCTTCGCGAAGCGCTTCCTTGTCGGGATGCTTCACTCAATCCTCGAAGGCATCGGCGAGCTTGACCGGTGCTGCTCGTGCCCGCCCGCAAATTTGCACTGCAAGGCGTAGGCATAAACTTGCGCTCTGCATGTAGTGAGCAAATCACCACACCCGCACGTTGACTTCATTTTCGACTTAACGATAACGTAGTATCGCATACAGAATAATAGTCGAGCTGCAGGTCAGCGCTCGGGGGAAATTGTGCGGCCTTGCCGATCTGATCGGCGCGGAATGAAAAATAAACCAGAAAGGGGAAGAACCGGGCGCTTCTCGACGCGTGTCGCCTTCGGTGGGGAACCGAGAATGCACGCAGGTAGCGCCGCTATGAACTAACAGGGAGCGACAGAAGCCACCTTTGCATCGGGGAGAGAGAGCAATGGTATACCGGACGGGATCGGCAAGCCTCGGCGCTGTGGCCGCGGCGGTCGCGGAGGCTATTGGCCACGGCACCAATACGAAGTTCGACCGTCGACGTTTGGCGTTGATGGGCCCGGCGGCCGTTTTATCCATCGGCATCGGAGTTGCCGCGACGGCGCAGGAAGCGGGCGTAGAGGAGGTCGTCGTCACGGGCTCGCGCATTCAGCGTCAGGACTTCACGGCGAACAGCCCGATCGTGACGGTCGATGCAGACACCTTCGAGAACACGAGCACGATCGGTATCGAGACAGTGTTGAATCAACTGCCGCAGTTCGTCCCGGCGGCGACGCAGTTCACGTCATCGACGCTGCAGGCTACCGCAACGACTACGCCCGGCGCCTCTGTCGTCAACCTGCGCGGCCTCGGCTCGTTTCGTACGCTCACGCTGATCGATGGACGGCGCGCGCAGCCTCTCAACGCATCATTGGCCGTCGATACGAACTCGATCCCCTCAGCGGCGGTGGCGCGTGTCGAGATCATCTCGGGCGGCGCGTCGGCGGTGTACGGCGCTGATGCCGTGGCGGGCGTCGTGAACTTCATCCTCAAGGACAACTACGAGGGCATGGATTTCAGCGCGCGCTGGGGGCCGACTGCGGAGGGCGACGGTGAGGAGTTGCAGGTCTCGGCACTGATCGGCGCCGACTTTGCCGACGGACGAGGCAACGTCATGCTGGGGGTCGAGCATGCAAATCGCTCGCCGGCCTACGATATCAATCGAAAGTGGTTGCGCGAGCGGCTGCCGAGCTCGATGGTGACCGGCACCGAGGGCACGGTGGCGGAAACTTACATCGACTTCGGAATCGTGCCGCCGAGCCAACGCCCGTCGCAGGCGGCGATCGATGCGATCTTCAACGCACTGCCCGAATGCACGTTTCCGAATGGCACGGGCACGCCGTGTCTTACGCCCGATACGAACGACAAGTACTTCATCAACAGGACACCGGATGGAAGCGGCTCGATATTCACCGGCGCCGCGGCTTTCGGCGGAACCAACGGGCACGCGGGCTCGTATCGCTATAACGGCCCGTTAACCGACCCCGCCACGGCCCTGCCCTATCGCAAGATCACTGCGGATGGCGCGTTGCACGAGAACAATCTGAGCGCGCTGACGACGGTGCCGCTGGAGCGTTACTCGCTGTTCGCAAAAGCGGAGTACCAGTTTGCGGAGAATGTCTCCGCGTATCTGCGCGGCAACCTCGCGTATACCGACACCAAGACAGCAACGCTCTATTCGCCGGCCGTCAACAATTGGACGGGAACGATCCCGGTCGGCTTCGAAGGCTCGCTCTGGCCCGACTCGCTGAATGCGGACGGCACGACGAATCCCGCCTATCTGCCGGGCGGCGCTTACGGTCTGAACTGCCCGCCGGTCGGCGGCTGCACGGAAAGCCAGGCCTTTCCGCTGCCGCCGGAGCTCGAAGCGCTGCTTCGCAGTCGTCAGGAGCCCGACGCCGACGTGCGGATTCATCGGGTGCTGGATTTCCTGCCGGAGCGGCAGACCGAGAACCGCAACACGGTGTTTCAGATTACCGCCGGGCTCGAAGGCGCGCTGCCGAACGAGATGCGCTGGGATGCTTCGGTCACTCACGGTGTGTCCGAGGCGGTAACGATCTATGACGGCTTTGGAAATCTGGCGCAGTACAACGCCGTGATCGGCTCACCGAATTTCGGCGTGAGCTTTCAGCAGTTGGGCATCTCGCCCACGTCATCCGGTCGCGGCAGCTGCACGACGGGCCTGCCGCTCGTGCGAGACTTCGCGCCGTCGCAGGACTGCATCGACACGATCACCATCGACATGCAGGCGACCGGACGCATGGTGCAGACGGTTGCGGAGGTCAACCTCACCGGCGATGTGGTCGAGTTGCCGGCGGGGACCATGCAGTTCGCGCTCGGCGCGGGCTACCGCGATTACGATTATCAGTACATCAATGACCATCTGAACAGCTCCACGACCTTTATCAGCCAAGTGATCGGACTCTTTGCGCAGGGCAATACCTACGGCGAGCTCGATGTCAGTGAGGTTTACGGCGAGCTGCTCGTTCCGCTGGTACGGGACAAGCGCTTCATACAGGAGCTCAGCCTCGAGCTTGGCGGCCGCTATTCCGACTACAGCACATCGGGCGGCGTCGATACATATAAGATTCTCGGCGATTGGGTGGTCAACCCCTATATGCGGCTGCGCGGCGGCTATAACCGCGCGACGCGCGCGCCGCATATCGCCGAGTACTTCCTTGGACGTGCGCAAACCACCGTGAGTCTCGCGGGCGACCCGTGCTCGCAAAACGATCAGTCGCTCGATTACAGCGCGAACCCGACCAACCCGAGCGCGGCGCAGGTCGAGGCGCTGTGCCGACAGCTAATGACGCCGACCGCAAGCCGCGTGTTCTATGATACGAGCCCCGTCAACACGCAGCCGGGCGGGTCGGTCGTGACGACGGCGTTCCGCCGCGGCAATCCGCTCATCGAGCCGGAGACGGCCGATACCTTTACGCTCGGGCTGGTGCTCGAATCACCGTTCCAGCGGCCGTGGCTATCCGGTCTTTCGGCGACGATCGACTACTACTCGATCGAGATCGACGACATCATCGCTCTGCAAAGCGGCGATGAGACGTGGCGCCAGTGTGTCGTGAGCAACGACCCGAACAGCGAGCAATGCTCGCTGACTTTCCGCGATCCTTTTGATGGCCGGTTGACGCTCGTCGACCTCACCTATACGAATCGCGGCAACATCAAGTTCACGGGCTACGACCTGCAGTTGAACTGGCAGGCCCAGTTTGCCGATCTCGGCTTCAATCGGCTTCCGGGCGGCGTCGCGGTCAACATGTTGGCCACGGTGCCGAAGGATCGGCGGACTCAGGACGGCCCGGCGGCTCCGGTGCGCGATTGGGTCGGCACCTCCGGCTGCGATCTCGGCGTCTCGTGCTCCGGCTACGACTATCAGGTTTTTACGACGTTCAACTGGTTCAACGGTCCGCTGAGCCTGAGCCTGCGCTGGAATCACTTCCCGACGATCGAGAGCTCCATTTACGCGACCGATCCCGACACGCGCCAGCGAGGGGTGTTCGAAACTTACGATGTGTTTTCGCTGGCCGCCTCGTACCGACTCGCGGATCGCTACACTTTCCGGGGCGGCATCGAGAATCTGTTCGACACGAACCCGCCGCTGTCCGGAGGCGCCTATGCGGCGGATGGCGGGCTCGTGAATCAGCAGAACCCGCCGAATCTTCCGAGCCCCGCGTCGCACTCGGGGGATGCTCGATACGATCAGCTCGGCCGGCGATTCTTCGTGGGCGTAGACGTGTCGTTCTGATGTGCCCTGTGGCGCTGGTCGGAGCCGATCCGACCAGCGCCACGGCAGCTCATTGGGCGGGCGCTTGACCTTGCGCCTGCTCGAGTTGCCGAGCCAATGCTTCCTCGAACAGCCGCTCCTGCTCGACGACGTGGGCTTGATAACCTTCCGGATCCACGAACGGATTCGGATCGCCTTCTTGGCGGTCCACGAGCTTCGCGTGCTTTTCTTCGAGGCCATAGAAGACGCCGTGGGAGCTCACGAAGACCTCGACCGGAAATTCGCGAGCTTTCTGGTACGTCGTTCGCATGTCCTCGACGATGTTCGGATAGTCCTCGTTGTCGACGTAATTGAGGAAGCGGCCGTTGAGGCTGCACTCGATGAAGCCGTAGTAGGTGCGGCCGTCTTCCTCGAGGTCGAGGCTCCAGGCCAGGCATCCTTCGGTGTGGCCCGGCAGCAAATGGGCAGTCAGCGTCGTGCCTCCGAGCGTGACGGTGTCGCTGTCGTCGACGATGCGGTCGATCGGCAGCGGGTCGCCGCTCGGCGTGCGAGCCGCTTGCACGGCGTCCACCTCGAGGCGGCCGACGACCACCTCCGCGCCCGTCATCTCCTTGACCAGCGCATTGCCCTCGATGTGATCCGGATGAGCATGACCGCTGATCAGAATCTCGATGTCATCGAAATCGAAGCCAAGCTCCTCGACGCCAGCTTTGATCACCGGCACCGACGACTCGTAGTTGGCGCTGACCAGGATGTGCCCCTCCGGCGTCGTAATCAGAAAGGACGAGAGCATGGAAGTGCCGACGTAGTACAGGTTGTCCATGACCTGGTGCGGCGGGAAGGGGTCGTTCCAGCCGGACGGCTGAGCGGCAACGGCCAGCGGCAGAAAGACGAGTGCAGGGGCGATCAGATAGTTGTTCTTCATGCGGAGCGACTCCCTCGATCCTTGATGGCTGATGTCGGCGGCGCATAGTGTGGCCCGCCCGGCGCAGGGAAGAAAGCCGTGGACGGCGGGCGGCTGTGCTGAAGCGGACGCCTGAAAGCTTTCGAGCGGGGCGGCTGCCGCCGTGCGCAAAGTACGTTAGAGTAGGGCTATCGGCGGCTCAGGCCGGCTCAACGACGGAGGCTTCGACTCGTGCGACCGTTGCTCCGTGCTCGTTTCGGATTCGTCGCCGCGGCGGGCGCCGCGGCCGCTCTGCTTGGCCTCGCCGCATTGGGGCAAAGCCGAGAATCGCCGCTCGAAGCGGCGCCATCAGCCGAGTTCCATTTTGCACGTCTCGTCTACGCCGATTCGCCATACGGGCGCCGCGGCGGCTGGGGCCGTCGTGGCGGGTGGGGCGCGTGGAGCACGGATTACCCGGACGCCGAGCATCATCTCGTGCAAGGCATCAACCGCCTCACGCGGGTCCACGCGGAACCCGTCGATTTCAACGGTAACGGCGGTCGACTCATCAGCCTCGACGATGACCGTATCTTCGAATACCCGTGGCTTTATGCCGTCGAGGTCGGCCACTGGGAGCTGAACGATCGCGAGGCTCTAAAGTTGCGTGAGTACCTCGACCGCGGCGGCTTCCTCATGGTCGACGACTTCTGGGGCGAGTACGAGTGGTCGGTGTTCATGGAGTCGATGCGCCGCGTGTTTCCCGATAAGGAGGTCGTCGAGCTTCCGGAGAACCACGAGCTGCTGCACGTGCTCTACGATCTGGACCAACGCACGCAGATCCCCGGCCGCGGCGGGATGCGGCCCGAGACGCCCCATTGGCGCGGAGTGCTCGACGAAGATGGCCGCCTGATGGTCGCGATCAACTTCAACATGGATATGGGCGACGCGTGGGAGCACGCGGATGATCCGTGGTATCCCGAGCCGATGACCGCGCTGGCGTACAAGTTCGCCGTCAATTATCTGATCTATACGATGACGCATTGACGGAAGCGCTCCGTCGCTGCATCGCCGGAACACGGCACTTGCGCAGGCCTGGGCACTTGCACAGGCCCGCCGTGGGCCCGCGTAAAGCTGCCTCTAGCGGCGGGCCCGAACCCCTGCACCCGCCGTCGCTTCACCGCCGCGTGGCACTGTGATCGCTTCTTCGTCTGGCACGACCTCCATGCGCGGCATTCGTCTGAAGAAGTCGTAGATGAAGAGCGCGACTCCGATCGCGAAGACCGATGCAGTGAGAATCAGCATCAGGAAGTGCACCTGAATCTTCAGCTGCGTGTCGAGGTAGCCGAGACCGACGATGCGCTCCAGATAGACCTGCGCGACGCCGGCCGTTGCAAAGCTGATCGTCATCCCGAACATGCCGGAAATCTGCAGCCAGAACGCCGCGTAGCCGAGGTAGCTCTCACTCGAGAACTTCGATCGCGTGAGTGACGGCAGGGCGTAGGTGATCATTGCGAGAATGATCATCGCGTACGCACCGTAGAACGCAGAGTGCCCGTGCATCGCCGTGATGAGCGTGCCGTGCGTCCAGCGATTCACCGACGGCCAAGTGTGCGCCAGCCCGAGCAGCCCGGCGCCGAACATGGCGAATACGGCGCTGCCGATCGTCCAGTGCAGCGCCAGCTTGTTCGGATGCGCGAGCCCCGACCGGCGCAGCGCGAAATAGGCGTACGCGGCCATGCCGACCAGCGCGGCCGGCTCGAGCGCGCTGAAGAAGCCGCCGATCGGTAACCAGTACGACGGCACGCCGACCCAATAATAGTGGTGCGCGGTGCCCAGAATTCCGGCGATGAAGACGAGCCCGACGATCACATACAGCCACTTCTCCATGACCTCACGGTCGACGCCGGACAGGCGGATCAGCAGGTAGGCGAGAAACGAGCCCATGATCATCATCCACACGCCTTCGACCCAAAGGTGGATCGTCCACCAGCGGTAGAAGATCGAGATCGTGTAGTTCTCGAAGTGGAGC
>CAZFJU010000117.1:0-12843 GCA_964518995.1 uncultured Gammaproteobacteria bacterium | reverse complement strand
TGTTGATACAGGCAATCGCCCACCCGGACAAGGCCGTCGCGAAGCGCGCCTTCGAGGCAATGATGCCGATGACGAAGATCGACATCGCCGCGATCGAAGCTGCGATCGCGGGCGCGACCTGAGGGCGCAGCTGAGGGCGCCGGGTCCTATCGGAGCGTCTTCGGCCATTCCGGCGTAGCACGCGCGCCCACACCTCCGACTGTGTGACGAGCTCGGTCGTGGCAAGCCGCGCGAACGCCTCGACGAAGCGCGGCGCATTGCGGGCCAGTGCTGAAACGTACGCACGCGCTTCGTCCTCCCGTCCGGCCAGTGCGAGGATTGCCGCGCGCCACATCAGAAGGTCCGGCTCGTCGGCCGCGGCCTCCATCTCCATGCCGTCAATATCGGCGGGATCGCGCGCGAGAATCGAATAGGTCAACTTGGGGTTCTCTTCGGTTTCGAGCCCGGCGGGAGGTCAAACACTGGCGAGCCCCTAGTAGAGGCTTCGCTCGACCAGTGCTTTCAGCGCGACGGCGTTGTTGTGCTCTTCGTCCCGGGCCGCGAACAGCAACGTTGTTTTTCGCTGGCTGCAAAGCTCGAGGAGGCGGCCGAAAGATTCAGGCTGCTCTTTAATCTCCGCCTCGTAACGTTTGCGGAACTCATCCCACCGCTCCGCCGAATGACCGAACCACTTTCTGAGCTCCGAGCTCGGCGCAACGTCCTTCAGCCACTCATCGAGCGCGGCCTCGTCCTTCCTGATACCCCGCGGCCACACACGATCGACCAGAACTCGCTGACCGTCCGCCTTCGCGGGGGGCGCATAGATGCGCTTGATGTTGACCTGCGGCTTTCGACTCATCGCTTCCGCTAACTACATTTCTTCCGTCACGAATCGACCGCAGTGAGCACCGCGCGTACGCGCGTCTCGGCATTTGCGCCGCGCGGCGGTACTCGGTCGAAATCGCCGCGCATTGCTTTCAACGCATAGCGCTCGCGTTCGATTTCGCGGCGAGTCCGAATACCGCGCTTGCGAAGCATCGGCACCGGCGGGCACCAGCCCTGCAAGGCGTGTAGACCGAGAAACGCAAGCACGCCGGCGGGCAACAAGAGGAAGCGGCGATCGACGCGGGCGCCGAGGTATAGGCCGAGCAGCACGAGCGTCGATGCATTCGCCTGCAGGACTCGCTCGATATCCCACTCACGAGCGCGCTCGTCGAGCGCGGCGTCCACTGTTGCAGCGTCGGCGCGCTCGAGCGAAGCGAGCCGCGCATCGGCGCGCGCACGAATGCGCGCGTTGACCTCCCGCGGCGTAGAGCGTTCCACACGTGTGCGAGTCGGCGGCAATATGCGGGCGAGCTCAATTGCAAGGTGAACAGCATTCATGGCGTGTCTCCGGCCGACTCCGCTGCAGCGGTGTGGGGGCTGGGTGAAACGCCGTCGATGCTTTCCGGGCGCAGCATTGCGAAATCGCCACGCAACGCCTTCAGGGCGAATCGTTCGCGCTCGATCTCTTGGGACGACCGCAGGCCGAGACGCCGCATCACAGGAAGGAGCGGGTCTCTGCCGGTCAGCGAGTGGATCAGCAGCGCGCCTGCGGCCAAGACCGGGAGCGCCAGGAACGCCGGTTGCCGGCGCGCCAGCGCGAGCCCGGCGAGCCCGGTGACGGCGACTTCGAGCTCGATCGCCCGGTCGGTGTCCCATTCCCCATCGAGCGCGTCGAGCCGGTGCGTGACCTCGGCGCGGGGCGCGTCCGCGTATCGCGCGAGCCGGTCGGTCGTCTCACCGTCGATGGCCCGCAGCACGGCGCTCGCCGTTCGCGAGCGCACGCCGTCGTGCACGAGGGCCGCGCTGGGCTCGTTCCACAGTGGATCTTCGTTGGGTCGCATGGCCGCACCTCGATGGAATGTTTCCGCCGAGCATGCAAGACAGGTGCCTGAGTGGGAGCTGGGCGCGCGGCGCGCGTTGCGCGAGCAGATTCCGAGGCTGATCGAAGGCCCTTCCGCCTTCGGCTCAGTCTCAGCGCCGCGGTCAGCGGACGGTGGGCTCGCGCCGGTTGCGCGACCCGCCGGAGCCGACGGTCGGCTCCGAGATCGTCGGCTCGCGCCGGCCGCGCGGCGGCGGGCGGTTTTCACGCGGCTCGCGGACCTCGCCCCCGTGCGGCGGCTCGCGGGTTTCGCGCGGTGCGCGGGGCTCCGGCGCGCGGGGCGGTGCCGGTTCCGCACGGCGCGGGGCGGCGGCTGATCGCCCGACGGCATGCGCCATCAGCGCGTTCAATTGATCGAGCTTCTCGTTGGTCGCAACGAGCTCGTCGTGCGTCTTGCGAACCGATTGGCGGATGCCCTCGATCATAAACGGCACGAGAAAGACGAGCACGAGCCATGCGACCAGCACGAAGCCGAGCAGGAGCACGACGATCGGCGGTAGATTCTCGAATGCCTCCATTTCAGCTGCCTCGCGTGCTAAGTGCCCGGCCAGTTCTGGCTTAGACGTTGAATCGAAAATGGATCACATCGCCTTCCTGGACGACGTAGGTCTTGCCTTCTAGCCGCAGCTCGCCGGCCTCACGGGCTCCATGCTCGCCGCCGCGCCCGATGAAGCTGTCGTAGGCGATGACCTCGGCGCGAATGAAGCCCCGTTGGAAATCGGTGTGAATCGCGCCCGCGGCGTCGTACGCCGTGGCGTCGTGTCGCACCGTCCAGGCTCGTGCTTCCTTCGGTCCCACCGTATAGAAGGTTTTTAAACCCAGCAAACGGTACGCCGAGCGAATCACCCGGTTCAAGCCCGGCTCCGTGAGCCCCAGCTCTTGCAGGAATTCCCCGCGCTCTGATTCAGGAAGCTGCGCAAGCTCGGCTTCGATCGATGCCGAGATCGCCACGACCTCTGCGCCGTTCGCCGCGGCGAACTCGCGGACGCGCTCGACGAGCGGCTCGTCCTCACCCGAGCCTTCGGCGACGTTCGCGATATACATTACTGGCTTGGCCGTCAGCAGGTGCAGCTCGCGAAGCAGCTCGCGGTCGGCGTCGTCGAGCGTGAGCTCGCGAATCGCGCGGCCGTCCCCGAGCGCCGCGGCAAGCTTCTGCAGCACGTTGCGGCGCGCGACCGCGGACTTCTCATGGGTCTTTGCCGCGCGCTCCGCGCGCACCAAGCTTTTCTGCACGGTGTCGAGATCCGCAAGCAGTAGCTCGGTCTCGATCGTCTCGATGTCGTCGATCGGATCGACGCGCCCGGAGACGTGCGTAACGTCATCGTTGTCGAAGCAACGGACGAGATGGGCAATCGCATCGGTTTCGCGGATGTGCGCGAGGAACTGGTTGCCGAGCCCCTCGCCCTTGGACGCGCCCTTGACGAGCCCCGCGATGTCGACGAACTCGACGACCGTCGGCACGGTCTTCTCGGACTTCGCAATGGCGGCGAGCGCCTCGAGCCGCGGATCCGGCACGGTGACGACGCCGACGTTCGGGTCGATCGTGCAAAACGGATAGTTCTCGGCCGGGATGCCGGCTGCAGTCAACGCATTGAACAGAGTCGATTTGCCGACGTTCGGCAGGCCGACGATTCCGCACTTGATACCCATGTCTTCCTGGTCTGAGGACGTTAGATGATGGCTCTATTCCGCGGCGGTCTTGCGGCTGTGGAGCCGGTGAGTGGCCCGCTCGGCGCCTTCCTCGAGGAACACGGGGATCAGCTCGACCGCGTCCGCAACGGCGCCAATGATCAGCTCCTCCTCCTCGCTGGCCGCGCGCTTCAGCACGTGGTTCACGACGTCTTCGCGACGCCCGGCGCCCGGATGGCCCACGCCGATGCGCAGCCGCCAGAAGGCGGTGCCGACGTGCTCGATGATGCTGCGGATGCCGTTATGTCCCGCATGGCCGCCGTCGAATTTCAGCTTCGCGCGGCCGGGCGGGAGGTCGAGCTCGTCGTACACGACCAGCATGTTCGCGGGCTCAAGCTTGTAGTAGCGCAGTGCCGCACCGACTGCCTGGCCGCTCAGGTTCATGTAGGTCAGCGGCTTGAGCACTCGGATCCGGTGCCCTGCGATCGAAATTTCGGCCGTCTCGCCCTGCAGTTTCTTATCGGTCGAATAGCTGCTGCCGTGCGCACGCGCCAGCAGATCTGCGAACCAAAACCCTGCGTTGTGGCGAGTCAGCTGATACTTCGGGCCTGGATTGCCGAGCCCGACGATCAGGTCGAGAGGTTGCCGTATGCTCATGCTCAGTGACCGGGCGTACCGGACGGGTCGAACGGCGGCTCGCAAGATGCCCTATTGGAGCGAGCCGCCAGAGTGCGGCTCGAGTGCGGCGCGGCGACGCGGCTAGGTAGCGGCGAGCGCCGCCATGCGCGCCGCCGCCGGGAAGGGTCGGTCAGGAAGCTTCGCCCGCCGCGTCCGCTGCGTCCTCGTCGCCATCCGACGTCTCGGCTTCTTCGCGCCGCGGCGGCGAAATCGTAACGACCGGCAGATTCTGCTGATGCTCGAGAGCGACGAAGATCACGCCTTCCGGCGGCGTCAGATCCGACAGATGCAGAATCTGATTCAGCTCGAGGTGCGAAATATCGACATCGATGTGATCCGGAAGGTCCTTCGGCAGGCAGCTGACCTCGATATCGGTCGCCAGCTGCTCGACAGCGCCGCCTTGTTCCTTGACCCCCTTCGAGAGCTCGCCGCCGATGAACCGGATCGGTACGTTCAGCGTGAGCGCCTGGTCGGCCACGATCCGTTGGAAATCGAGGTGCATCAACACCGGGCGGGAAGGGTGGCGTTGTACCTCCTTGACGACGACGGACTGCGCCTCGGAGCCGATCTTCACCGTTAAAATGCTGGTATAGAAGGCCGGCTGGGCCATTTGGCGCAGCAGAACGTTGTGATCGAGCGCGATGGCCTGCGGGCCTTTGCCGGCGCCATAAACGATGGCCGGGACTTTGCCGCTGCGGCGCAGCGTGCGGTTGCCGGTGCGGCCGTTCGGGTCACGCACTTCAGCTTGGAGTTCGGTATTCACGGGAGAGCACACCTCTGAGCGAAGCCGAGCATCATAGCAGAGAATTGAAAAATTGGGGTCAGAGCCCTTTTACTGGGCGAAATTGGGGTCAGAGCCCAATTTTCAGTCGAGATACAGCGAGCTGACCGACTCGCCGCCTGTGATCCGGCGGATAGTCTCGGCGAGCAGCTCGGCGACGCTGAGCTGGCGGATCTTGCGGCAGGCGCGGGCCTCCTGGCGCAGCGGGATCGTATCCGTGACGACGACCTCGTCGAGCACCGAGGATTCGATGCGGCTCACGGCCGGCCCGGACAGCACCGCATGGGTGATATAGGCGACGACCTTGAGCGCCCCACGGTCCTTCAGGGCGCGCGCCGCCTGGCAGAGCGTCCCGGCGGTATCGACCATATCGTCGACGAGCACGCAGGTCTTGCTCTCGACTTCACCGATCACGTTCATGACCTCCGCCAAGTTCGGCTGCGGCCGCCGCTTGTCGATGATCGCGAGGTCGACGTCGAGCCGTTTTGCAAGGGCCCGCGCGCGCACGACGCCGCCGACATCCGGCGACACGACGACGATGTTCTCGTACTCCTGCCTCCATACTTCGCCGAGCAGGACGGGCGATGCGTAAACATTGTCGACCGGAACGTCGAAAAAGCCTTGGATCTGATCCGCATGCACGTCGACCGTGACGACCCGGTCGATTCCCGACGAGACAACGAGATCCGCGACCAGCTTGGCCGAGATCGGGACACGCGCGGCGCGCGGCCGGCGGTCTTGCCGAGCGTAGCCCAAGTAGGGAATCACGGCCGTGATGCGATGGGCCGACGCACGCTGGCAGGCGTCCGCCATGACCAGCAGCTCCATCAGGTTGTCGTTGACGGGCGGGCAGGTGGGCTGCACGAGGAACACGTCGTTGCCGCGGATATTCTCCATGATCTCGACGTTGACCTCGCCGTCGCTGAAGCGGCCGACTGCGATTCGGCCAATTGGCAGCGCGAGATGGTGCGCGATGTCCTTCGTTAGTGAAGGATGCGCGTTGCCCGAGAAGATCGTCGTCGTTTCCGCATCCATAAGCGGCCCTCCGATCGGCCCGGAAGCTTCTCGAAGCGGCGATAGCAAACCGAGTCGTGTGAGGCGCGCCATGGTTAGCCCCCCACCGGGATATTGTTGCGTTGTTGGATCATCGAACTCGACTGGAATTGGCTGGGGCGGCAGGATTCGAACCTGCGCATGACGGGATCAAAACCCGTTGCCTTACCGCTTGGCTACGCCCCAACGTCCGTGGGCAGCTCCGAGCGCGGTATTGTGCTGCGCCGATGGTGCCGAGTTCAAGGAACGGACGGTCCAGTCATCCACGGTCAACCGCACTTCGAGCTCCTCGTGAGCCATTTCGATCCTACGCGGCACGAGCAAACCCTCGGCGAGCTGGTAGCCGACGTAGTCGAGTCGCCACAGCCGCTGAGCAAGCGTTCGGAGCGCGTCAGACGGCCCGACGCGCGTTTCCGCGCCGTAATCCGGATCCGGTAGCCCGAGGAGCCACGCGCGCAGGCTTTCCACTGGCAGCCACCAGCCGAGCAGCGCGGACAGATCGGCCTCGGGATCGTCTAGCACGTGCTGCTCGCCGCGCGCCGTGACGATCATCTGCTCGGGGGAGCCCTTCACTTCGACGGCCCCGGCGCCGAACGGACCGCGCACTTGCAGCGTTGAGACGTCGCCCTCCTGCAGCCAACGAAAATTTGCGGGGTAGGCACGCTCGCCGGTGTTGACCGCGATGCGCCCGCGCATTTCCCATGAGGAGATCGCCGTCAAGCGCACGGCGCGCTCGTCGAATCGCAACCCGTCGTGCTCGACCAGCGCACGTGGCCCGCAGCCGGCCGCGAGCAGCGCGGCGACCACCACGGCGACCCGGGTCATTGCTCGAGCCGACGTTGGATCTCGTTCAGGTGCCGGCTGTCGGGATGGGCTTCGAGAGCCGTCTCGAGCAGCTCGAGGGCTTGCTCCTGCTCGCCGAGCGCCCAATGCACGTCGACGAGATGCGCGGCGATCTCCGGGTCCTGCTCGAGCCGATAGGCGCGATCGAGATAGTCGAATGCCGACTCGTGCTCACCAAGGTGAAAAAGTACCCAGCCCATGCTGTCGATGATCGCCGCGTTATCCGGCTCCATCGCCAGCGCTTTTTGAATGTAGCCGCGCGCCTCGTCGTGGCGGTCGAACTGATCCGTCAGCAAGTAGCCGAGGGCATTCAGCAACACGGGGTTTTCCGGGTGATCCTCGACGAGCGCTTCGAGCACCCGCATCGAGCGGTTCATCTCCCCTTGTTCTTGCAGCAGCAACGCTAATGAATAGCGCAGCGAAATGTTCTCCGGATAGAGCTCGAGGCCCTCTTCGAGGACGCGCTCGGCCTCCTCGTGCTCGGCGCGCGAGGCGGCGTCGTTGGACAGCACGACGTATAGCTGTGCGCGGGCGTCGTGCAGCGCAGCGTCGTCCGGTGTGCGCTCGAGGGCATCCTCGAACATTTCCATCGCCTCGGGCGCGCGCTCCATCTGCACGAGAATCTGGGCGCGAGCGACCAGCATATCGGAGCGAAAGCGCGGATTCGCCGCGCCGAATTCCTCGAGATGGCGCAGCGCGCCGTTCGAGTCGCTCATGCTGCTCATCAGGATGCTCGCGGTGCGCAGCTGCGCCTCGACAGCATGGGTGCCATCCGTGACCCGCGAGTACGCGCGGGTCGCCTGAAGCGGCTCCTCGCGGATCTCCGCAATGCGGCCGAGGTAGTAGAAGGCCTCGTCTCGATAGCGTTCTTGGTACCGCAGCTCTTCGAACAGACGGCCCGCTTCGTCGAGGTCCTCCTGCGCCATCGCGAGGAACGCGAGCGCGCGGGTCGCCTCCGGGAGGCCGGGATTCTCGTCCAGGATTGCGGTCAGCCGCTCGTGCGCCTCGTCCATGCGGCCCGCCGAGAGCAGCAGCTCGGCGTACTGCAAGTCGACCTCCAGGTCGTCGGACTCCTCCGCGAGCTCGCGCACGAGCTCGAGGCTCTCGTCTGTGCGGCCGGCGACGAGCAGCGTGCGCGCATAGAGCAGCTGCGCATCGCGCCACTCGGGGCGCAGCTCGGTCGCGGCACGGGCGTGCTCGAGCGCGACCGGAAAATCACCGGCTCGCATCGCCAGGCGAGCAAGCCCGAAGTGCCCCTCCGGGGTGCCCGGAAAGCGCTCGACGAGCTCCGTGATCACTGCCACGCCGAGTTGCGCATCGGGCTCGGCGGCGAGTGCTTCCACGGTGAGACCGAGCGCCACCCCCGGGCCGGCACGCCCTTCGCCTGCGGCGATGAACGCGGCGAAATGCTCGACGGCGGTTGGGACCTGTGCAGACCGGGTTGCGAAAATCCCGGCGAACCATCGGGCGCGCACGTCCTCGGGCGCGATCTCGAGCCAGCGCTCGACCGCGTCGACGCCGAGATCCTGCAGCCCAGCTTCGTACGCGATCCGCGTCGCCCGCTCCGCGAGCGCGGGATCCTCGATCAGCCGCGCGGCGTCGAGGAAATGGGCGGCGGCCGCATCGAGCTGCTGCGCCTCGAGGGCGAGCTCGCCGCGCAGCGCGTGCGTATCGACGTCGATGCGGCTCCGCTGGGCCTCGACCGGGGAGCCGGCGCAGCCCGCGATGCCGGCGATCAACGCGAGGTGCCAAGCATGCTTCATATAATGTCCACCTCAGGGCCTGTCCGTTCGCTTCCGGCGAGTGTTGGCACTATACCGCAGCTCAGGAACATGCTGGGTCCGCCCTTGTCCTCCGTGCCTGCGTTGCTGGACAATCAGCCCGCACTATCTCGGGCGCCGGACGGCCTCCGGCGGTCGCTGGTCACCGCCGGTCCGTCATTCCGACGCCTGCCGCCGCCGAAGGCGGCTATCCCGCCGCGCCCCGGCCGCGGCCCGCTTGAGCGATCGAAACCGTGAACGAATCCATCCGCCGCAAACTGACGACGCTCGTCGAACGTTACGAGGAGCTGGCGCAGCTGCTGAGCATCCCCGAGACGATCTCCGACAAAGACCGCTTCCGCGAGCTTTCGCGCGAATACGCGCGCCTCGAGCCGGTCGCGCGCGATTTCGCTGCCTACCGCAAGCTCGAGCAAGACCTGGCTGCAGCCGAGGAGATGGCGCAGGGCGACGATCGCGAGCTGCGCCCCCTCGGCGAGGAGGAGGCGGAGGAGCTCCGCGAGCAGCGCAGCGAGCGGGAGCGGGAGCTCGCGCTGCACCTGGTGCCGAAAGATCCGGACGATGACGCGAACCTGTTCCTCGAGATCCGCGCGGGCACGGGCGGCGACGAGGCCGCGCTGTTCGCGGGCGATCTGTTCAGAATGTACAGCCGCTATGCGGAGGAGCACGGCTGGAGCGTGGAGGTGCTGTCGGCGAACGAGGGCGAGCACGGCGGCTACAAGGAGATCATTAGCCGCATCGCCGGCAAAGGCGCGTATGCGAAGCTGAAGTTCGAGTCGGGCGTGCACCGAGTGCAGCGCGTCCCGGCCACCGAGGCGCAGGGCCGCATTCACACGTCCGCGTGCACGGTCGCGGTGATGCCGGAGGCCGATGAGATTGCCGACGTCGAGATCAATTCGAGCGAGCTGCGCGTCGATACGTTCCGCGCGTCGGGTGCGGGCGGGCAGCACGTCAACAAGACGGACTCGGCGATCCGGATTACCCATTTGCCGAGCGGCATCGTCGTCGAATGCCAGGACGAGCGCTCGCAGCACAAAAACCGTGCGCGCGCGATGTCGCTGCTCGCGGCGCGGCTTCGCGACGCCGAGGTCAGCAAGCGCGAGACCGAGACGGCTGCACGGCGCAAAAGCCTCGTCGGCACCGGCGATCGCTCGGAGCGCATCCGCACTTATAACTTCCCGCAGGGGCGCGTCACGGATCATCGCATCAATCTGACGCTGCACAAGCTCGACCGCATTCTCGAGGGCGATCTCGACGACGTCCTCGTGCCGCTCGCCAACGAGCACCGCGCCGATCAGCTGGCGGCGCTCGGCGGATGATGGGCGAGGCGGTCCGTTGGGGGGCCGCGACGCTCGCGGGCGCGAGCGACTCACCGCGGCTCGACGCGGAGCTGCTGCTCGCGCATGTCGCCCGTGTCGGGCGCAGCGCCGTGATCGCGTTTCCCGAGCGGCCGCTCGCGCCCGAGGCGGCGCGCCGTTTCGCAGAGCTCATCGCGCGGCGCGCGGCCGGCGAGCCGATCGCCTACCTCGTCGGGGTCAGAGAGTTCCATTCTCTGCCGCTCGCCGTCGGACCGGCCGTGCTCGTGCCGCGACCGGAGACGGAGCACCTCGTCGAGGCGGCGCTCGCGCGATTGGCGGCCGTGCAGCGCCCCCGCGTGCTCGATCTCGGCACCGGCAGCGGCGCCATTGCGCTGGCGATCAAGTCTGCACGGCCGGATGCCGCCGTCACCGGCGCCGACGTCAGCGAGGCGGCGCTCGCCGTCGCACGGGCGAACGGCCGGCGGCTCGGGCTCGACGTCGAGTGGCTAGTGTCGGACTGGTGCGCCGCGCTCGGCGCGCGGTCGTTCTCCGCGATCATCTGCAATCCGCCGTACGTCGCGAGCGACGATCCGCATCTCGTGCAGCTCGCTCACGAGCCGCGCGCGGCGCTCGACGGCGGTCCAGACGGGCTCGACGCGATCCGCAAGATCCTTCGGGACGCGCCGCGCCACCTCGACCATCGCGGTGACGATAGCCGTGCCGATGACGGTTTGCTGCTGCTCGAGCATGGCGTCGGTCAGCAGCAGCGCATCATCGAGCTCGCTGCGGCCGCAGGATTCGAGCTGCTCGAAGCGGGCCGGGATCTGGCCGGCCTCGATCGATTCGTCGTGCTGGCGCGCTAGCGCCCGCCGACCGAGGCGCCGACGGCGTGTCGCGCGTCAATGCAGCTGCAGTGCCGGCGATTCGCCGCGCAGAATGGCGTCGATCTCCTCGTCGCCGTAGCGGAAGGAGCGATTGCAGAACTCGCACGTCAGCTCGACCCAGCCGGGATCTTCGAGCAGGCCGGCGAGCTCGTTTTCGCCGAGCAAGCGCACGATCCCCGCAAGATGCGCTGGCGTGCAGCGACAGTCGTGCAGCACCGGGCGGGCGTCGAACAGCCGCACGTCGTACCGGTCGAACAGCTTCGTCAGCAAGGTTGCCGCCGCGCTTTCCGTCAGCTCGGCCGTAGACACGGCCTGCGCGAGCATCGCGGCCTCGCCGAACGCTTCCTCCGTCGGCTCGCGGCCCGGCAGCGCTTGCAGCAGAATGCCTGCGACGCGCCGGTCCGTGCCGCGCAGAATCAGCCGCGTCGGCAACTGCTCGGATTGAACAAAGTACGCCTCGAGGCACGCATCGAGGTGCGGGCTGACCAACGGCACGATGCCTTGAAAAACGCCGTTTGGGCCGCGGGTGTCGATGTTGACGGCCAGGCGCCCTTCGCCGAGCAGCGCCTCGCCGCGCGCTCGCGTCTCCGCGTGCGCCATCGCGCGCACGCGCAGCTCTTCACTGCACTGGATCAGCAGCAGCTTCAGTGCGCCATCGCCTTGCAGCTGCATCGATACGCGCGGCCTCGCTTTGAGGCTGCTTGCGAGCAGCACCGTCGCCGCGACGCTTTCGCCAAGCAGGCGCTGCAGGTCCGGCGCATAGTTATGCTGTGCGACGACCTGTTGCCAGGTCTCCTCGAGGCGCACCAGCGCGCCGCGGATGCCGCATCCTTCCAGCAGAAAGCTCTGCACTTCGTTCATCCCATCACCTCTGCGCCACGTCCGTATGACGCCGTTGCCTGTAGTCACTCTCGCGCGTCGAGCTTTGCGCGGAGCGCCTCATTGACTTGCTGTGGATTCGCCTTGCCGCGCGATGCCTTCATGACCTGACCGACCAGGAAGCCGAGCACTTGCGTCTTGCCGTCGCGGTATTGCTGCACCTGCTCCGGGAAGGCACTGAGCACGTCGTCCACCATGGCGGCGATCGCCCCGTGATCCGTGATCTGCACGAGCCCACGGCTTTCGATGATACCGGCGACGGTGCCGCCGTCGGTCCACAGCGCTTCGAAGACCTCTTTGGCAATCTTGCCGGAGATCGTTCCGTCCTCGATCCGATCGAGCAACGCCGCGAGCTGGTCGGGCGCGACGCGCGAGTCGCCGATCTCGATTCCGGCGCGGTTGAGTGCGCCGGAAAGCTCGCCGAGCACCCAGTTCGCGACCGCCTTCGGGCGCGCTTTGGTCGCCTCGACGGTGGCTTCGTAATAGTCGGCGAGCGGGCGGTGACCGGTCAAAATTGCGGCGTCGTAAGCCGGCAGCTCGTGCTCGCTCATGAAGCGCTCGCGCTTGGCGTCCGGAAGCTCCGGCAGCTCGGTGCGGATTCGCTCGATCAGCGCATCGTCGACGATCACCGGCAGCAGATCCGGATCCGGGAAGTAGCGGTAGTCGTTCGCCTCTTCTTTAGTGCGCATGGATCGCGTCTCGTTACGGTCCGGGTCGTACAGCCGCGTTTCCTGGACGATGCGGCCGCCGCTCTCGAGCACATCGATCTGCCGCTCGGCCTCGACCTCGATCGCCCGCTCGACGAAGCGGAACGAGTTCAGGTTCTTGAGCTCCGTGCGGGTGCCGAGCTTCGTATCGCCGCGGCGCCTTACCGACACGTTCGCATCGCAGCGGAACGAGCCTTCCTGCAAGTTGCCGTCCGAAATTTCGAGATAGCGGACCAGCGTATGAACCTTGCGCATGTACGCGCCGGCCTCCGCTGCCGAGCGCATGTCCGGCTCCGAGACGATCTCGATCAGCGGCGTGCCCGCGCGGTTCAAGTCGATGCCGGAGAGATCGTGAAAATCCTCGTGCAGCGATTTGCCGGCGTCCTCCTCGAGGTGCGCGCGCGTGATGC
>CAZFJU010000116.1:0-12962 GCA_964518995.1 uncultured Gammaproteobacteria bacterium | reverse complement strand
GCGTCTGTCCGGCGGCGCCGATCCGCGCCGCGAGGGCGTCGCGCTCGGGCAATAACGAGCCGTCAGCGCTGGCAGCGGCCGCAGTAGTAGGTCGATCGCTGCCCGAGCACTACCGTGCGGATCGGCGCGCCGCAGCGCCTGCACGGCTCGCCTTCCCGGCCGTACACATCGAGGTCGAGCTGAAAGTAGCCCGGCCGGCCGTCGCTGCCGGCGAAGTCGCGCAGCGTCGTTCCGCCGCGTTCGATCGCATCGACCAGCACCGCACGGATCATGTCGGCCAACCGGTCGAAGCGCGCGCGGCCGATTTTGCCCGCCGCGCGCGCCGGATGGATGCAGGCGCGATACAACGCCTCGTTCGCATAGATATTGCCGATGCCGACGATGACGCGCGGGTTCATCAGATGCGCCTTGATGGCGACACGCCGGCCGCGTGAGACGCTTGCGAGATAAGCGGGCGTGAACGCCTCGGAGAGCGGCTCCGGCCCCAGGCCGGCGAGCAGTGGATGACGCTCGGGCTGCTCGGCGAAGTGGACGCTGCCGAAACGGCGCGGGTCGTGATAGCGCAGGCGCGCGCCGTCCGTGAAAACGAGGTCGAGATGATCATGCTTGCCGGGCGGAGGTGCGTCCTCGGCGTAGAAGCGCAGACCGCCGGACATCCCGAGATGGATCAGCAACGTCCCGGCGCGCGTGCCGAACAGTAGGTACTTGGCGCGGCGCGAGAGCGAGTCGATCCGTTGACCGGCCAGCTGCACGCCGAGTGACCCCGGCACGGGCCAGCGCAGACGCGTCTCGCGCACCTCGAGCGCGTCGATTTCCCGCCCGACGACGAGCGGAGCCAGACCGCGGCGAGTGGTTTCGACTTCAGGGAGCTCGGGCATGGCGTCGCCATTCTTACCGAAAAATTGGGGTCAGAGCCCAATTAGCTTGCTAATTGGGCTCTGACCCCAATTTTTCCCCGTTACCCCACCCCAATTTTTCCGTAGGCGTGCGGCCCCGTCTTGGTGGCGCCACGAGCCATCGGATATAGTGGCCCGCCATCTCACTGCTGGAACCAATACACGTGGATTTCCTCTACGAACACTACAACGGCCTCCTGAACCTCGGCTTCTGGGGTTACGTGGTCGTTACGTTGCTGTGGCTGCACACCACCATGATGGGCGTCACGCTCTATTTTCATCGCGACCAGGCTCATCGCTCGGTCGACCTGCACCCGGCTTTGCGGCACTTCTTCCGGTTCTGGTTGTGGATGAACACCGGCGCACCGACGCGAGAGTGGGTCGCGGTGCACCGCAAGCACCATGCCTTCTGTGAGCGCGAAGGCGACCCGCACAGCCCGCAAATCTTCGGCCTCAAGAAGGTGCTGCTCGAAGGCGCCGAGCTCTACATCGATGAGGCGCGTAAGCCTGAGACGATCGAGAAGTACGGCAAGGGCACGCCCGACGATTGGCTGGAGCACAATGTCTACGGCCGCTTCACGTATGGCGGTATCGCGCTGCTCGTTGTTACCAATCTCGTGCTGTTCGGCGTGCCGGGCATCATCATGATCGCGCTGCAGCTGTCGAACATGCCGTTGATGGCGGCAGGCGTCATCAACGGGCTGTGTCACGCCAAGGGCTACCGCAACTTCGCGACGGAAGATGCATCGACGAACCTCTGGCCTATCGGCGTGTTCGTCGCCGGCGAGGAGTTGCACAACAACCATCATGCGTTCCCCACCTCTGCGCGCTTCTCGATGCGGCCGCACGAGGTCGACATCGGTTGGCTGCACCTCAAGGTGCTGTCGTGGCTCGGGCTTGCCAAAATCCGTCGCGTCGCGGAGCCGCCGGTGCCTGCCGCGGCCGCGCCATCGGTCGATATCGATGGGTTGAAGGCCGTGATCACGAATCGCATGCATGTGCTGCGTCGCTACACCCACGATGTGACGCTGCCCGTCCTGCAGCGCGAGCTCGAAGGGCTTGGCGAGAACGCGAGCGGCGTGGTCCGCGCGGTGCGGCGTTGGTTGAGCTGGCAGCCGCATATGCTCGACGAGCACGCGCTGGCGCGGCTCGCCGAGCTGAGGGCACAGCATCCGCACTTCGAGCGGGTCCTGCAGTTCCATGCGGAGCTCAAGGCGCTGTGGGAAGGCGCGAACATGAGCAATGAGCGCCTGCTGGTCGAGTTCAAGGAATGGTGTGCGCGTGCCGAGGCGAGCGGGATTCAATGCCTCGAAGAGTTCGCCGCCTATCTGAAGTCGCTGCGCGGCCCGATGCCGGTTTCGGCATAACCCATGGCTCAGGAGCGGGCCGAACGTGCGGCCCGCTCCGTGGTCACGCGGCCAAGGCGAGCCCGGGTAGCGAAGCTCGGCTCAGCCCAAAAGAAAAACCCGCCGTTTGGCGGGTTTTTCGTGCCGGTGCAGCCGGGTGAGCTACTTGATCTTGGTTTCTTTGTAGATCACGTGCTGGCGAATCCGGGGGTCGTATTTCTTGACCTCCATCTTCTCCGGATGCAGCCGACGGTTCTTCGTCGTCGTGTAGTAGTGGCCGGTGCCGGCCGACGACATCAATCTAATCTTTTCGCGCATCGTGTTGTCTCCTCGCGATCAGACCTTCTCGCCACGCGCCCGCAAGTCCGCGACAACCTTTTCGATGCCTTGCTTGTCGATGATGCGCATCGCCTTTGCAGAGACGCGCAGCTTCACGAAGCGCCGCTCGTTCTCGAGCCAGAAGCGCTGCGTGTGCAGATTCGGCAGAAAACGTCGCCGGGTCTTGTTGTTGGCGTGGGAGACATTGTTGCCCGACATCGGGCCCTTCCCAGTCACCTGGCAGACTCTCGACATTTCCGGATATCCTTGGGGACAGCGAGCCGGCGACTATAACAGCGGGGCGCCCAGTGCCGCAACGCCCGCCGCTTGACGGCGTCCATTTAGATCCAGCCGCGCTCGGCGAGCGACACATGCCCGCCGCGGCTGACGACCACATGGTCGAGCAGCCGGATATCCATCAGTGCCAGCGCCTTGGCGAGCTTCAACGTGATGCTGCGATCCGCCTCGCTCGGCTCGGAGAGGCCGGACGGGTGATTATGTGCAACGATGATCGCCGACGCATTGTGGTGCAGCGAGCGCTTCACGACCTCGCGTGGATAGACGGTGGCGCCGTCGACCGTGCCGCGAAACAGCTCTTCGTAGCAGATGACGCGGTGCCGGGTATCAAGGAACAGCGCGCTGAAGACTTCGTGCGGCAGATCTGCCAGCTGCGCCTGGAAGACGCGCACCGCGTCTTGCGGCGCGCGAAGTGCCGTTCTGGCCGCGGCCGGCGCGGCGAGATAGCGGCGACCGAGCTCAACAGCCGCCAACAGCCTCGCGGCCCGCGCCGGGCCGAGGCCCTTGATGCGCCGCAACGTATTGCCGCCGCTGCCGAGCAGCGGCGCGAGCCCGCCGGCCTCGGCCAGCACGTGCCGGGCGAGCCCGACGGCATCCTGCCCAGCGACGCCCGAGCCGAGCAGCACGGCGATGAGCTCGCCATCCGACAGGGCCTTGGGCCCGGCGGCGAGCAGCTTTTCTCGCGGCCGCTCGCCGAGCGGCCATTGCTTCAAAACACCCAATCTTTTGCCTTGGCATCCCGCAATGATTCGAGCATGGTGCGGATCCGGCCTGCGGAGCGCACGTCTCGAATGTCAGCGACGTTCGCAGAAACGCACGGCGGTACTCGAAAGCGCGGCGCACAGACGTTAAGCTCGGCGTGCAACAAGGCAATCCGATGACCACATCCTCCAACGCCGGCGTGCCCCCTCGCGGTGCCGCGCCTGTCCCTCGAAAGGTGCTGCTGGGCGTCACCGGCGGCGTCGCCGCGTACAAGAGCCCGGATCTCGTGCGCCGCCTCACCGCACACGGCTGCGACGTGCAGGTCGTCATGACCGGCGGTGCGGGCCGATTTGTCACACCGATCACGTTCCAGGCGGTCTCGGGCAGGCGCGTGCGCAACGACTTGTGGGATGAGGCCGCCGAGGCTGCGATGGGGCACATCGAGCTCGCCCGATGGGCGGATGTCGTGCTCATCGCTCCGGCCACTGCGCATTTCCTCGCCTCGATGGCTGCCGGCCTCGCAGGCGATCTGCTGTCTACGGTGTGTCTCGCCACGAGCGCGCCGGTGGCCGTCGCGCCGGCGATGAATCAGCAGATGTGGGCGCATCCGTCCGTGCAGAGGAACTGCCGCGTGCTCGCCGAGCGCGGCGTGCGGATCCTCGGCCCGGCGGCCGGTTGGCAGGCGTGCGGCGAGCAGGGGATGGGGCGCATGCTCGAGCCCGCGGAGATCGTCGCCGAGCTCTTCGAGCGGCCGCATGGCGAGGGGTCCGCGGCGCAGCCTCTGCCGGGCGTGCGCGTGCTGATCACGGCTGGGCCGACGCGCGAGCCGATCGATCCGGTCCGCTACATCACGAATCGCAGCTCCGGCAAGATGGGCTTCGCACTGGCCGCGGCGGCGCGCGCCGCGGGAGCCGAGGTCGCGCTCGTCACCGGGCCGGTATCGCTGAAGACGCCGGATGGCGTGCGCCGCATCGATGTCGAGACGGCGGAGGAGATGTACGCCGCAGTGCACCGCGAGGTGCCGGCTACAGATCTGTTCATCGCGTGCGCAGCCGTCTCCGACTACCGCCCGCACGCCGCGGCGACGGAGAAGATCAAGCGCAGTGAGCCCGAGATGAGTCTCGATCTCGTGCGCTCCCCCGATACGCTCGCGAGCGTCGCCTCGCTGCCCAACGCGCCGTTCACGGTCGGTTTCGCAGCCGAGACGCATAACGTCGCTCGGCACGCGCGCGAGAAGCTGGAGCGCAAGAAAGTGCAGATGATTGCCGCGAATCGCGTCGGCCCGGACCGCGGGTTCGATCGCGAGACCAATGAGCTGGCGGTTTACTGGCACGGCGGTGAGCTGGACATGGGCCAGGCACCGAAGGATGAGCTGGCCCGGCGGCTGATCGCGCTGATCGGCGAGCATTACCGCGCGCATCTCGCTGGGAATGAGCGGGGTGCAGGTGCCGACTCTACGAAGGCTGCAGCCTCCGAGTCGGGCGAGTGACGTCGGCGCTGGCAGCGTAGCGCGCCGCCGAGCTTGCCGATCACTCGATCACCTTTCTCTATTGAGCGCGCATGTATAGACGCATCGAAGCCCGAATCGTCGACCCCCTGCTCGGCGCAGAGATTCCACTGCCCGCGTACGAAACGCCCGGTTCCGCGGCGATGGACCTTCGGGCCTGCATCCGCGAACCCGTGGTGATTCAGCCGCGCGGGAGAGCGTTGATCAAAACTGGCTTGGCTATCAACATGACGGACCCCGGCCTCGTGGCGATTATCGCGTCGCGATCAGGGCTTTCTCTGCAGCACCATGTGCATGTCGCGCAGGGGATCGGCGTGATCGACTCCGATTACCACGGTGAGATCGGTGTCATCCTCGCGAACGATGGAACCGAGGAATACACCGTCAAGCCGGGTGATCGCATTGCACAGCTGCTGTTCCAACCCGTTGTGCAGGTTGCTCTCGCGGTGGTCGACCAGTTCTCGACGCGGACATCGCGCGGAGAAGGCGGGTTCGGCAGCACCGGAGTGGAGTGACCCGAAATTCCGGCAGTCTCTACCCGAGCCTCTCATGCACGAGCGGCTTTACCCGGCTGCCGTACAACTCGATGCACCGCATCATCTTCTCGTGCGCCAGCAACCCTGCGCTGTACTTCAAATTGAACTGAGACAGCCCGAACATCTTCGCCGCCGCGGCGATCTTGCTCGCGACCGTCTCCGGCGAACCGACGTACAGCGAGCCGCGCTCCACTTCCTGATCGAAGCTCGCGCGGGTCATTTGCTGCCGCCAGCCGCGCTCCGCGCCGATGCGGTCGTGCATGCGTTTGTAGTCGGCAAAGAACTCCTCACGCGCCTGCTGATCGGTGTCGGCCACGTAACCGGGGGAGTGAAGCCCGATCGGCAGAACCGGCTTGTCAAGCTGGTCCGCCGCGCGGCGATAAAGATCGACGAGCGGCGTGAACCGCGCGGGATCGCCGCCGATAACGGCAAGCATCATCCGCATCTCATAGCGCACTGCACGCACGACGGATTCCGGCGTGCCGCCGACCCCGATCCACGTGACGAGCGATCCGGACTCGATCTGCGGGAAAACGCGCTGCTCGTGCAGCGGCGGGCGCGTGTTGCCGCTCCACGTGACCCGCTCCTCCGTCAGCAGCTTGCTGAAGAGATCGAGCTTCTCGTTAAAGAGCTCCTCGTACTGCGCAAGGTCGTACCCGAACAGAGGGAAGGATTCGATGAACGACCCGCGGCCGAGCATGACCTCCGCGCGGCCGTTCGATAGGGCATGCAACGTCGAGAAGCGCTCGAAAACACGGATCGGATCGTCCGACGAGAGCACGGTAACGGCGGAGCCGAAACGAATGCGGCCGGTACGGGCAGCGATCGCTGCCAGGACGACCTCGGGCGCGGAGACCGCGAAGTCGTCGCGGTGATGCTCGCCGACGCCAATGAAATCGACACCGACGCTGTCCGCAAGTACTGCTTCGTCGACGATGTTACGTATGACCTGCGCTTGCGTAAGGGGATGGCCGTCTTGGCCAGCCGTCACGTCGCCGAAGGTATCGAGCCCGAGCTGAAAAGGTAGGTGCGTGGTATTCATGAGCGTAGTGTGCACGCCGCGTAGGCCCTAAGAAATGGGCTCCGCGGAACGGCGCGGCCCGGAGATGCGGCCCGCGGCGGGCTCAGCCGCCCTTGAGCTGCTTGAATCGCTCGATGTCGCTGTCGAATTGTGACTTCAGCTCCGCCTGCTCTTTGCGCGTGCGCTCGAGCGTCTGCTCATAGCTCGCGATCGAGGCCTCCGTGCGCGCAATCTCCCGCGTGAGCTCGACGGGCATATGCGGGGCATTCTCGCGATCGCTGTGCGGCTTGTAGCGGGTCGCATCCGCGCGGAGCCGAGCGAGCCGGTCGTTCAGATCGGCAAGATAGAGCGCCGTGACGGTGACGCGCGATTCCAGCATCTCGAGCCGGCTGTCACGCAGACGCTCGATGTCCGCGGTCGAGAGATAGGTTTCCAGGAGCATGCGGTCGCGGCGGGCGATCTCGACCCGCGCCGCACGGGCCGCCGCTTCCGCGGCGCGTACCTGCTCGAGCGCGGCGCGCTCCGCGTCGGTGATCCGGCCTTCTTCCCGGTCGATGGGGACGCCGTGCGCATTCAGCACGGCGCGATCCCGATCCGCGAACTCCGGCGGGATCCGGTCTCCGAAGTGAACGATGCCATTCTCGTCGACCCACCGGTAGAGCCGATGCTGCGCAGACGCAAGCGGCGCCGACAACGCAGCCAGCGCAGCCGATGCACAGATCAATATTCGCAGCGTGGCGTTCACCGACGTCCATTAACACCAGGAGTGGGAGCCCGCAGATATAACCAGATTTCGCGGTGCAGGGAAGCGTCGTATCTCCAATTTGCTACCGGAGTCGCGCTCAAGGGTCGAAACGGGTGCCGTAGCGGTTGCGATAAGAGCGAAGCGCCGGGAGATAGGGCGCGTAGTCTTTGTCCTCCTCGAGATGGTCGACGAGGTCCGTCAACGTGACGATGCTCATGATCGGCACCGCCAATTCCGCGGCGAGCTGGTCGACGGCCGAGATGCGCCCCTTGGTCCCCACTTCCTCGCGGTCGAGCGCGACCAGCACGCCTGCGGGCGTACCGCCTGTCTCGCGGATCACCTCGAGCACCTCGCGCACCGCCGTGCCCGCGGTGATCACGTCGTCGACGATCAGCACACTGCCGCCGACAGGCGCCCCGATCGTCCGGCCGCCTTCGCCGTGATCCTTCGTTTCCTTGCGGTTATACGCGAACGGATAATCGAGATCGTGGTGCTCGGCGAGCGCCGCGGCCGTCAAGGCGACGAGCGGGATGGCTTTGTAGGCCGGCCCGAACAGCATGTCGAACTCGAGATCGAGCGCAGCGACCGCGGACGCGTAGCAGCGGCCCAGCTTGGCGGCCGCATAGCCCGTGTTGAATAACCCGGCGTTGAAGAAATACGGGCTGACGCGCCCGGATTTCAGCTTGAACTCACCGAATTGCAGTACGCCGAGCTCGAGCGCGAGCTCGAGGAATTCCGTTTTGTAGGCTCTCATAGCACGTCTCGGGAAGAAGTCAGCACTATCTTACCGTGCCGTTGTCATGCGCCCCCACCGCCGCGGGCGCCACACTAGCTCACGTTCGCCACGGACGAGGGCGTCGGTGATGTCGCGGGCGTGCGGGAAGCTTCGCCGCCGAACGACTGCCGCAACATCGGCAGCAGCAGCAACCCGGGAATCGCGATCAGTGCGCAGACGGCGAAGAACTGCGGCCAGCCGATCTGCTCTGCCATGAACCCGCTCGGCGCCGAAAGCAGCGAGCGCGGCAACGACGCGAGCGTCGATAGCAGCGCGAACTGCGTCGCGGTGAACTGTCGGTTGGTCAGCGCGGCCATCAGCGCGAGAAGAGCGGCCGAGCCCATTCCGACGGTGAGGTTTTCGAAGCCGATGACGGCGGAAAGCCAGCCGATGTGATAGCCGACCATCGCAAGAGGGACATAGCAGGCGGTCGATAAGCCTTGCAGCACGCCGATCGTGAGCAGGGCTCGATAAAGCCCGAGTCGAAACGTAATCAGACCGCCGAGGAAAACGCCGAACAGCAACGCGCCGGTGCCGAAAATCTTCGCGATCGAGCCGATTTGCGTATTCGAGAAGCCGAGCTCGAGGTAGAACGGAATTGCCATGTGATTGGCGAGGTTGTCGCCGAGCTTGTAGATCACGATGAACGTCAGCACGAGCAACGCCGTCTTGACGTTGTTGCCGCGCGTGAAGAACTCGACGAAAGGGCCGATGAACGACTCGGTCAGGGAGCGCGGCCGCCCGGTGGCCTCCGGCTCCGGCGCGAGCAGCGTGACGATGATGCATGCGAGCATCACCGCCGCCATCAGCAGATAAACGTTCTGAAAGCCGATCACGTCGGCGAGGATCAGGCCGCCTGCGGACGCAAGCAGCATCCCGAGCCGGTACCCGTACGTGTAGTACGACGCAGCGATACCCTGCTCCGAGTCCGGCAGCGACTCGCGGCGATACGCATCGATCACGATGTCCTGCGTCGCCGAAAAGAATGTGATCAGCAGCGCGGCGATGACCATGCCCCAGACATCGATGCTCGGATCCTGGAAGCCGAGCCAGGCGATGCTTGCCGCGAGCGCGATCTGAGAGAGCAGGAGCCAGCCGCGGCGACGGCCGAGCGCAAGCGGCTTGAAGCGGTCGAGCAGCGGCGCCCACAGAAACTTGATGCTGTACGGAAGCCCGACCAGCCCAAATAGCCCGATGGTCGTGAGACTCACGCCCTCTGCGCTCAGCCAAGCTTGCAGCAGCGTCAAGGTGAGCAGCAGCGGCAAGCCGCCGGCAAAGCCCATTAATGCGGCCACCCAGAGCCGGCCGCTCAGGAGCACTTTCCAGGTGACGCGTGAGGTCTTGGCGTCGTCGTTCGATTCGATCATGCCGGCTCGATCCCGGGTCGACTTTCAGAGCAGCGCCGGGTGTCTCGTTTCCGGGTTGCACCTCGGGGCCGTCGTGGGAACAGGTGCGATCGTCCGCGGCGGCCTAAAGGGCGGATTGTTGCATAGATGCACGCTGAACCACTGTGAATCGGATCCAACCTCACCCGCGCCGGGCTCGCGGACCGGGTGCCGCGTCGGTGCGCTGCCGAGGCGACATCACGATATGCGGCGATAGTAGAGGTCCGCGGCCTCATGGCCGAGCCGCTCGCCGCGCCGCTCGAACTTGGTCGGCGGGCGATAAGTGAGTGCGCCCAAGCTTGACGGCTCCGCGGCCGCCGCGAATTTCGGCGCGGACGCGAGCACCTCCCGCGTGTGCTCCGCGTACGGCGCCCAATCCGTCGCGACATGCAGGAGGCCGCCGGGCTTCAGTATCCGCGCGCACTCCTGGACGAACGCCGGCTGCACGATCCGGCGCTTGTGGTGCCGCTTTTTCGGCCAGGGATCCGGGAAGAACAGGTTCACCGCGTCGAACGTCGCATCGGCCAGCATCGCGTCGATCACCTCGACGGCGTCCCATACGATCACACGGACGTTCTCGAGTCGAGCGCGCTCGAGCAGCATGAGCAGGTGACCGACCCCCGGCTCGTGCACTTCGACACCGAGGTAGTCGATGTCCGGATGCGTCGCTGCGGTGCTCAGCAGCGCTTCGCCGTCGCCGAAGCCGATGTCGAGCACCCGCGGCGCCGCGCGGCCGAACAACGCGTCGAGATCGAGCAAGCGCGGCTCGAACGACACGCCGTAGCGAGGCATGAGCGTATCGAGCGCACGCTGCTGCGCGCCCGTCATCCGCCCCGGCCGTTTGACGAAGCTGCGAATTTTGCGATGCGGGCGGGCGTCCGTGCCCCGAGCGTCGTCCGTCAATCGACGATCGCCTGATAGACCAGCGAGCGCAGCTTGCCGTGATCGTCGATATCGCCAGCCGGGATCAGCTGCGTCAGATACACGACGACCAACTCCTCGGCCGGATCCACCCAATACGTGCTGTGGTATGCACCGCCCCAGCCGTATTCGCCGACCGAGCCCGGCAGGCCGCGCCGACCGAGGTCCTCGACGATGGAGAAGCCGAGCCCGAAACCTTCGCCTGGGCGAAATTCCACATTCCCCAGATGATCCGTCGTCATGAGCTCGACCGTTTTGCGGCTCACGACCCGCACGCCGTCGAGCACGCCGCCGTTCAGCAGCATCTGCAGGAAACGTCCGTAATCGGCGGCCGTCGATACGAGCCCGGCGCCGCCCGAGAAGCTTTGGCGCGGCCCGTCGACGTACGCTCCTTGACCGATGGAGCCGGTGCCTTCGGCCCGCTGAATCGTCGCCGGCGCCGTCGCTGACGTCGTCGCGGAGTAGACGGCGGCGAGCCGGTCGCGCTTCGACTCCGGAACGTAGAAGTGCGTGTCGCTCATGCCGAGCGGCGCGAAGATCCGCTCGCGCAGGAACGCGTCGAGCGTTTGCCCGGAGACGCGCTCGACGACCGCGCCGAGAATGTCCGTGTTGTAGCCGTAAACCCAGCGTTCCCCGGGCTGCGCGTCCGCGGGCAGCGCCGCGATGCGCTTCACCGTCGCGCCGATCGGCTCGTCGCGATCCGCGAAGTACCAGCCCTGGATGCCGGCCTCCTGCCAGAGGTCTCCGGCGACGCCGGTGCCGTAACCGAAGCCGGAGGTATGGGTCAGCAGGTCCCGAATCGTGACCGGCCGCCGCGCGCGGACGACATCGTAGCCGCCGCCGTCGCGCCGCAGGGCGACGGACGTCTCGCCGAATTCCGGCAGATAGTCGCTCACCGGGTCGGTGATCAGCAGAGCGCCGTCCTCCTGCAGGATCATGATCGCGGTGCTGACAATCGCCTTGGTTTGCGAGGCGATCCGGAACAGCGTGTCGGGGGCCATGGGCGCATCCGCTTCGCGGTCTCGCTCGCCGAACGCATGCAAGTAAGCGATTTGCCCGCGTCTCGCAACTAGCGCGACGCCGCCGGCGAGCCGGCCGTCCTCGACGTACGCGTCGAGCGTTTGGGTGAGCCGTGCGAGCCGCTCTGCGGAGAGGCCGACGGCTTCGGGCTGCCCCGTGTCGAACGCCGCCGCGGCGAACGCAAGCGTTGAAAGCAAGGCCAGAGCAGGCAGGCGCACGGCCCGGACGATCCCTTTGTTCATGACTCCTCCCAGGGTCGAATTCTCGGCGGAAAGAGGATTCTAGTGGCCTACAAACCAAATCAGTACCGGTGTGAGCGATGGATGGCGCAGCGGGGTAACGCACGACGAGGAGGGCGCTGTGCGGCGCGAGCCTCCGGCCCGGCGTGCGCGGTGCAGCTTGCAGATCTGCGGCGGCGGCTGCGTTCGTGTGCACAAGCTGTTACGTTGCATCATTCCGAGCTCGCGCCTGGAAGGCCGCGTGCTCTAGCGACTGACAAGATTATCGATCCGTCAGCGTTCAACGGATCAAGAAAAACGACTAAACCAGGAGGAAAAGTCATGATGAACCATCGACATCTCGCCGTATTAGTAGCGTCTCTGGTGCTTTCCGGGCATGCGATTGCGCAGGAGCAGGAGGAAACGCCCGAGATGGGCTTCTTCATTACCAGCGTCACCCTCGGCGACGGCGGCAACCTCGGCGGGCTCGAAGGCGCGGATGCGCACTGCCAGAGCCTCGCCGAGGAGGCTGGTGCCGGCGACCGCACCTGGCGTGCCTACCTCAGCACGCAGGGGCCGGATGCCGTCAACGCGCGAGATCGAATCGGTGAGGGGCCATGGGTCAACGCCAAGGGCGTCACCATTGCTACCGATATCGAAAATCTCCACTACGACAACTCGAACATTAATTTCGAGCATGCCGTAGATGAGAACGGTAATCCCATCGCGTCGCGTATCGATGGCGACCCGAACTTCACGGAGCACGACATCCTCACGGGCACGCGCCTCGATGGCACCGCGTTTCCCGAAGGCGAGGATCGCACCTGTAACAATTGGACGAGCAACAGCGAGGGCAGCGCGTGGGTCGGCCACCACGACCGCTACTCGTTCGAGATACCGGGTGCGCCGTGGAACTCGTCGCATGGCACGCCCGGCTGCACGCAGGAGGCGCTCGTGAGTGTCGGCGGCGCGGGTCTGCTGTACTGCTTCGCGGCGGACTAACGCAGTAAGCCGCGGGGACCGCCGTCGCGAGTGTAGCGCCGTCGCGAGGCGGCTCCGCGGTCTATGAGGCCAACGTCGGTCAGCGCTTCGTTTCGAGGGCTGGCCGGCGGTTCTACGCGAGTACGGCGTTGTGGCGGGGAGCGCCTTCAGCGCTTTGTGCGGCCCGCCGGAATCGCATAGAATCTTGGCGTTCGTCCCAGCGAGAAGACTTGTTCGTTGCGGGTGTAGTTCAATGGTAGAACCTCAGCTTCCCAAGCTGATGACGTGGGTTCG
>CAZFJU010000115.1:0-12963 GCA_964518995.1 uncultured Gammaproteobacteria bacterium | reverse complement strand
TGTACAGCGACTCCGGGGTCGTGACGAGGATATGCGGCGGCGTGCGGCGCATGCGTGCGCGCTCGCTTTGCGGCGTATCCCCGGTGCGCACCCAAGCTCGAATCGGCGCGTCCGGCAACCCGCGCTCGAGCAGCTCGCGGCGGATGCCTTGCAACGGCAGCTCGAGGTTCTTCTGGATATCGTTCGACAGCGCCTTAAGCGGCGACACGTAGAGCACGCGCGTCTCGTCGGGCAGCTCGGTCTCGAGCGCGTCGCGAACGAGGTCGTCGATGACCGCGAGGAACGCGGCGAGCGTCTTGCCGGACCCGGTGGGCGCGGAGATCAACGTGGGCCGGCGACGCTTGATCGCATCCCACGCGCGTTCTTGCACAGGGCTCGGCGCGGAGAACGCCGTGCCGAACCAGCCGGTGACGGCGGGGTGAAGTCGATCGAGGCCCATTGAAGCAAGGATAAGCGAGCGGTCGGCTATGGTCATCGTGGTGTCATCTCAGGACCCATGGCGGCGGTGACCGCCGCGAATCATGCACTGTGAACGCTGCATTCGTACGTTGGTTTTGGCATCGGCAGGCTTGCGGAGCCCCCGCCGCCGAAAGCACCGTATAATCTGCCAAACGCTATACGCCGGCAGCTTTTACCATGCGCATGACCCGCGACCAATTCCTCGAGTGGCCGCACAAGGCCATCACGCTGCTCGGCATGTCCGGCGTCGGCAAGACCACGCTCGCGAACGGCTTGCCGAAATCATCGTGGTTCCACTATTCGGGCGACTACCGTATCGGCACGAAATACCTCGCCGAGCCCATTCTCGACAACATCAAGCGCCAGGCGATGCAGATCGGCTTCCTGCGCGATTTGCTGCGCAGCGATTCGATTTACATCGCAAGCAACATTTCGGTGCACAATCTAGAGCCGGTATCGACGTTCCTCGGCAAGATCGGCCGCGCCGATCTCGGCGGCCTGCCGGTCGATGAGTTCAAGAAGCGCCAGGCGCTGCACCGCGAAGCCGAGATCGGCGCGATGCGCGATGTCGAGCAGTTCATCCAAAAGGCGCGCGAGATTTACGGTTATGACCACTTCCTGAACGACGCGGGCGGCAGCATCGTCGAGCTCGAGGACCCCGCCACCGAAGCAGTGCTCGCCGAGCATACGTTGATCCTGTACCTGAAGCCGGACGAGGAGCTCGAGCAGCAGCTCGTGCAGCGCGCGATCGACGATCCGAAGCCGCTTTACTATCAGGAAGCCTTCCTCGATCGAAAGCTCGCCGAGTACCTGGCCGAGACCGGGCTGTCGAGCCCGAACCAGATCGTGCCAGACGACTTCGTGCGGTGGATTTTTCCCGCGCTCGTCGCGCATCGTCGGCCGAAGTATGAAGCGCTTGCCGCGAAGCACGGCTATACGGTAGACGCGCGGCGTGCCGAGCAGGTGCAGGGCGAGCGTGATTTCCTCGAGCTCGTCGCGAGCGCGCTTTGACGTCCGCCGCCGCGCGCTCCGCGCGCCCGGAGCCCCTCCGGCAGAGACGTCGCCCCGCGTAGACCGGCAAACTAACCGTACGTTGTCAGGGCAAACGTCCACGCGAGCGCGAGCAGGGCGATGGCTGCCGCGGCCGCAAGCGGCTGCGCATGCCGGATCCGCGAGACGTCCAGCTCATGCAAAAGCACGGCACCGATGCCGAAACCGGTGATGAAGCCGGTCAAATGCGCGATCACATCGGTGTTCTCGCCGCCGGTGCCGGTGAACGCAAGCAGCGCAATCCCGGCGACGATCGGCGCGAGCCGCGTGCGCAGCGGCGCATGCCCCGGGCCGCGCCGCCAGGTGTAGGCGGTCAACAAACCGAGTGCGCCGAACACGGCGGTCGATGCGCCGATCGAGCGGTGATCGCCCGGCTGGATCGCGGCGTTCAGCACATTGCCGGTGATCCCGGCGCAGAGAATCGCGAGCCAGGCGACACCCGGGCCGAAATAGCGCCCGAGAAAAAAGCCGAAGAAGCCGCCGAACGCGAGGTTGCTGGCGAGATGCCCCGTATCGGCGTGCAGCGTCAACGCGGTGATCGCGCGCCACCATTCCCGGCCGATCACCTCGTCCGCGATCGTCATGCCGGCGCTCCGCCAATCGATGCCGAGCGTGCCTTGCTGCGTGAAGATCGCGAACAGCATCAGCACGGCGGCATAACCGCCGACGCCGGTCCAAGCGCCCGGATGGTGGCCGAGCGCCGGCGGAGGCGTCGGCGCCGTCGCATGCTCGGCGTTGTACGCGGCGATCTCGTCGGCCGCGATCCGCGCGGCGGACGCTGGCACGATGAGCAGGAAAAGACCGCGCGTATCGGCGATGCGGCGATGGTCGATCCCGCGCGCGGTGAGCACGAGCGAGAGCTCCGCGCTCGTGCGCTCCGACGCGCCGCGCCAAACCACCACCGGCTCTTCGGGCTGGGCTTCCATTCGTTCGCTCGCTCGTGTCGTCATGCTGGCTCCACACGCTGGCACGCGGCGCAGCCACTCGCGCCGACGCTGGGGCGTTGAAGATGTTGGCGTAGAATAGCGACGATCGACGCGGAAAGGCCGTTCGGCTTGCCGCGGTACGCGAGGAAACCCGATGGGCCCCTACTACGATGTGATCGACTCTCCGCTCGGGCCGCTCTGCGCATTCGTCGACGAGCACGGGGCGCTGATGGAAATTCAGCTCCGCGACGCGCGGCCCGCCGCCGCCCGCAGCGTCGAACGGCTCGCTCCGGTGCGTCGCCAGCTCGACGAGTATTTCGCGGGCGGCAGACGCGAGTTCGAGCTCGAGCTCGCCCCGCCGGGCACGGCCTTTCAGCATCGCGTCTGGCAAGCGCTGCGGTCGATCGCTTACGGCGAGATCGTCTCGTACCGGCGCATCGCGGAGCTCGTCGGCAGCCCAGCCGCGACCCGCGCGGTGGGGCGAGCGAACGGCGCCAACCGCATACCGATCGTGATTCCGTGCCATCGCGTCATCGCGAGCAACGGCACACTCGGCGGCTACTCCGGCGGGCTCGATATTAAAGTGCGCCTGCTCGCATTAGAAGGCCACGCGTATGCCATCTGAGCCGACCGCGCCGCTATCATGCTGGCGCTGCGGCGCGTCCGTCGCCGAGCTGTCGCTGCCGCTTCGCCGCGCAGACGAGTGCCCGCAGTGCCGTGCGGAGCTACACGTCTGCAAGATGTGCGCGCAGTACGCTCCGCGGCTTCGGCATGGCTGTCAGCAGGATGATGCGCCCGATGTCCGCAACCGCGAAGCCGCAAACTTCTGCGACTACTTCAAGCCCAGCGCAATGGCGTTCGCCGGCGGCCGCGACAGCGCCGATGCGGCGGCGCGGACCGAGCTCGCGCGGCTGTTCGGGGAGTCGCGCACGGACGCGGCCACACCCGGCGAGCCAACGGCCGAGCCGTCCGCGTCCGACCCGTTCGCCGACGCGGAGGCGTTGTTCAAGCGCTGAAGCGCCGTGACGCATCGCGGCAGAACTGTCCGGGCTACTTCTCCCGCTGCGCCGTGCGCCGCGCTTCCTGCAGCGCTCGGCGCATATCGATGGCCAGCGTGCGATCCTGCGCGACGTCGGCGGCGGCGAGCGACTCGGGCGCCGGCGGCCGCCCATGCACGTGAGGGTTCGCCGCCGTGCGTTTCAGCTCGGCGATCGTGTTCTCCAGCTCTTCGACCGTGCGCCGCAGCTGCTCAACTTCGCTATCGCGCGCTTCGAGTTGCCGGCGCAGGTCAGGCGCGAAGCCGATGTCGAGCTGCAGCGTCGCGACCAGATCCTGATCCTTCATGCGCGCCGACATCTCGGCGACGGCTTGATCGAGGCGCGCGGACCGCTCATCCGCCGCCGCGAGCTGCTGTCGCGTCCGCTCGAGCTCCGTGAGGACGGCGGACATCTCAGCGCCCCACTCGGCCAGCAGGTCCGTCAAACGCTCCCGCAGCACGGTCGTCGTCGCGTCTCGGTCGGTCATGCCAGCTTCCGATCTGGCGGGACACCCCGCCGACGCTAACTTGCCCGGTTTCCCCTAACGCCGCGCCGACGTGCGTCACATCGCTTCGGCCGCGGAAGCAGCGCCTTTACCCCGGCGGATCTGCGGCGATATCACTTGAAGCGACGCTGCAGCGACTCGAGCGCGTCGGCGCCTGGGCACAGCGCTTCATGAGGCAGCGCATTCAACGGCACGGGTGTCGTCTGATTGATGCCGTGGAGATCCGGCTCGTCCTCGCCGATGTAGAGCAGGCCGGTGACGACCTCACCGGCGCGATGCCGCGAGCGGATATAGTCGAGCGCCGCGCCGCGATTGCGCGGGTCGTAGTCGCGGCTGAGCTTGCGCAGCAGCAGGCGGCTGCCGTCGTGCATCTCGACCTGAACGACGTCGCCTTCCGCGTAGGACGCCTCGATCGGCTCACGATGCGGCACGAAATCCGCCTCGACCGGGCTGCGCATGTGGCGCCGCGTATAAGCATAGCTCTTGGTCGACGCCTCGTGGTCGTTGAACGTCACGCACGGCGAGAGCACGTCGATCAGCGCAAAACCGCGATGGCGCAGGCCGGCCTTGATCAGCGGCACGAGCTGATCCTTGTCGCCCGAGAAGCCGCGCGCGACGAAGGTGCCGCCGAGCGCGAGCGCCAGTTGCACGGGATCCATCGGTGGTTGGCGATTCTCTTCGCCGCGCTTCGCCTTGGTGCCGAGATCGGCGGAGGCCGAGAACTGCCCTTTGGTCAGACCATACACGCCGTTGTTCTCGATGATGTAGAGCATATCGAGGTTGCGCCGCACGGCATGTGCGAACTGACCGAGGCCGATCGACAGCGAATCACCATCGCCCGAGACGCCGATCAGATGAATATCGCGATTGGCGGCCGACGCGCCGGTCGCGATCGACGGCATACGGCCATGGACGGAGTTGAAACCGTGCGACGCGCCGAGAAAGTATGCGGGCGTCTTCGACGAGCAGCCGATCCCGCTGACCTTCGCCGCCCGATGCGGCGGCACATCGAGCTCGAAGAACGACTGCACGATCGCGGCGGTGATCGAATCATGGCCGCAGCCTGCGCAGAGCGTGGACATCCCGCCCTCGTAGTCGCGGACGGTGAGCCCGAGCGCGTTACGACTCAAACCCTTGTGGACGATTCGGGGCTTTACGATTGAAGTCATGCGGTCACTCCTTGCCGCGCGCCGCGCACGGCTTCGACCACGGTGCCGCTGTCGATCGGCAGCCCGCCGTAATGCAGCACAGCCGTCAGGCGTTCTTTCGGGCAGCCCGTCTCGAGCGTCAGCAGCGCTTTCAGCTGCGCATCGCGATTCTGCTCGACGACGAAAATGCGTTCGTGCTCGGCGAGAAAGCGTTCGACCTCCGCGCCAAACGGAAACGCGCGAATACGGCAGTAATCGACATGGATGCCGTCCTCGGCGAGGCGATCGACGGCCTCGCTCACGGCCGGATCGCTGCTGCCGACGGCTACGATGCCCCAGCCGTCGCTCTCCGCCTGGGTACGGATCACCGCCTCGGGCACGATCTCCGCTGCCGTGCGCCACTTGCGCAGCAGGCGATCCACGACCTCCTGGTACTCGCGCGAGTTCTCGGTGTAGCCGCCATACTTGTTGTGACCCGAGCCGCGCACGAAGTACGCGCCCTTCGGGTGCACACCAGGGTAGGTGCGGTACGGGATACCGTCGCCGTCCTTGTCGAGATAGCGATGGAAGCTCTGCGCCTGCTCGAGCTCGGCCGCATCGAGAACTTTGCCGCGATCCGGCCGGTAGCTATCGTCCCACTCGAGCTCGTCGGTCATCCAGTCGTTCATGCCGAGATCGAGATCCAGCAGCAGGAAGACCGGTGTCTGCAATCGGTCGGCGAGGTCGAACGCGGCGACGCCGAGCTCGAAGCATTCGCGCGGGTGGGCAGGGAATAGCACGACATGCTTCGTATCGCCGTGCGACGCATAGGCCGCGGCGAGGATGTCGGCCTGCTGCGTGCGCGTCGGCATGCCGGTCGAAGGGCCGACGCGCTGCACGTCGACGACCACGGCCGGCAGCTCGGCGAAGTACGCAAAGCCAAGGAACTCGCTCATCAAAGAAATGCCCGGACCGCTGGTCGGCGTGAAGGCGCGCGCACCGTTCCAGGTCGCCCCGAGCACCATGCCGATCGCAGCAAGCTCGTCCTCGGCCTGGATTACGCAGTAGCGCCGCTCGCCGGTCTCGGGGTCCTTCCGGTAGCGCTCGCAGAACGAGCGGAACGCGTCCATCACCGATGTCGACGGTGTGATCGGATACCAGGCGCCGACAGTCGCGCCCGCGTATACGCAGCCGAGCGCGGCGGCCGTGTTGCCGTCGATCATGATCTTGTGGGCCGTGAGATCACGCCGCTCGACGCGCGTCGGCAGCGGGCATTCGAAGTGCTCGAGCGCGTAGCGGCGGCCGAGCTCGACCGCTTCGAGATTGCCGGCGATGGCCGAAGGCTTCTTCGCGAACACCTCGCGAATCAGCTGCGTGACGACGTCGCGATCGAGATCGAGCAGCGCAACGAGCGCGCCGACGTAGGCCATGTTCTTCATCAGCACGCGCGTGCGCGGGCTGCTGAAGTGCTCGTTGCACATCTGCGCGAGCGGCACACCGAGGATCGTGATGTCCGGCCGCGCGAGCATGCGATCCCGCGGCCACGTCGAGTCATAGAGAAGCGTGCCGCCCGGCGAGACCTCGTGCAGATCCTGCAGGTAGGTCTGCGAGTTCATCGCGACCATCACGTCGACGCGGCCCGAGCGGGCGAGATGGCCCCGCTCGCTGACCCTGATCTCATACCAGGTCGGAAGGCCTTGGATATTGGACGGGAAAAAATTCTTGCCGCTGACCGGCACGCCCATCCTGAAGATGGCCTTCATCAGCAGCGAATTGGCGCTCGCCGAGCCCGTGCCGTTGACGTTCGCGAGCTTGACGACGAAATCGTTCAGCCGATCTTGCGACACGGTGCCTCCGTCACTGCAATGCCTTCGTCGAGCGCATACGGCACGACGAGCGTCGATTTCTGCATGTCCCAAGCTCCGGTTGGACAGCGCTCCGCGCACAGGCCGCAATGCACGCACAAGTTCTCGTCCTTGACCATCACGCGGCCCGTCTGCTTCAACGCCGATGACACGTACAACGGCTGGTCCGGCTCGAGCCTCGGCGCCTTCAGCATGCGCTCGAGAGCCGGCAGCTCGGCATTCTCCGTGATCGTCAGGCAGTCCACGGGACAGATGTCGATACACGCATCACATTCGATGCACAGATCCGTGGTGAATACCGTTTGCAGATCGCAGTTCAGGCAACGCTCGACCTCGGTCGCGATCTGCTCGGCGGTAAAGCCGAGCTCGACCTCGATGTCGAGCTTGCGGAAGCGCTGCCCGAGATCGACATGCGGCATCAGCCGCCGTGCCGACGGGTCGAAACTATTGCTGTAGCTCCACTCGTGGATGCCCATCTTCGCGCTCGACAGCGTTACACCGCGCGGCATGCGCTCGCGCAGCGGCCGGTTCTCGCAATGCAGATGAATCGAGATCGCCGCCTGATGACCATGCTCCACCGCCCAGATAATGTTCTTCGGACCGAAGGCGGCATCCCCGCCGAAGAACACGCCGGGCAGCGTCGATTCGAACGTGACCGGATCCACGACCGGCACGTCCCACTTGTCGAACTCGATGCCGAGATCGCGCTCGACCCACGGGAACGCATTCTCCTGGCCGATCGCGAGCACGACGTCGTCGCACGGGATGAGCACTTCTTCGAGCACGCGGGTATCGAGGATGCGGCCGCGCTCGTCGAGGTCGTACTCGAGCCGGTCGAAGCGCATCCCGACGAGCTTGCCATTCTCGACGACGAACGCCTTCGGCGCATGATTCACGACGATCTCCACGCGCTCTTCCTCGGCGTCCTCGAGCTCCCAGTCCGACGCTTTGAAGAACTGACGCGGCTTGCGCGCCATGACCTTGACGTCCTTCGCGCCGAGCCGAAGCGAGCTGCGGCAACAATCCATCGCCGTATTGCCGACGCCGATGATCAGCACCCGCTCGCCGACGCTGTCGATGTGGCCGAACGCAATCGACTCGAGCCACTCGATGCCGATGTGAATCCGATCGCTCGCGTCGCGGCCGGGAATGGCGAGGTCCTTGCCCTTCGGTGCGCCGCTGCCGACGAAAACGGCGTCGTAGCCCTCGGCCAGCAGCCGGCGCATGCTTTCGACCGGCGTCGACAGCCGTAGATCGACGCCCATGTCGACGATATAGCCGATCTCCTCGTCGAGCACGGACGCAGGCAGGCGAAACGCCGGGATGTTCGAACGCATCAAACCGCCTGGCTTGTCGAGCGCCTCGAAGATCACACATTCGTAGCCGAGCGGCATCAAATCGTTGGCGACCGCCAGCGAGGCCGAGCCGGCGCCGATGAGTGCGATGCGCTTACCGTTGGTCTCGCGCGGCGCCCGCGGCAAACGGCCGGTGATGTCGTTGCGGTGATCCGCCGCCGTGCGTTTCAACCGGCAAATCGCGACCGGCTTCTCTTCCACGCGGCCTCTTCGGCACGCGGGCTCACACGGCCGATCGCACACGCGGCCGAGGATCCCCGGAAACACGTTCGAGCTGCGGTTCAGCAGATAGGCGTCGTCGAACCGGCCGAGCGAAATCAACCTGATGTATTCGGGAACATCCGTATGGGCAGGACACGCCCATTGGCAATCCACCACGCGGTGGAAGTATTCAGTCCCTTCTGTCTGTGTCGGTTCCATCTGATGCGGCCTCATCGAAGCCGGCCGTGCACATTGCGCCGCGGCCGAACACTGGGAGAAGGTGAAATGCGGCGCCGTCGATCAAGCATACGATATCGCGCTTCGGCCTGGTGCTTCGGCGTTGAACCTGGAGTGAAGCCCGCGGAACTCAGTGCTCGGCGGAACGCGCGCTGGAAAACGCACGGTGCACGGCATGAGCGATCGCGACACGGACGCGATACGGGAGGAGCGGGGCCGAAGTGCCGCCGCCGATGCTACGTCGACGCAACAATGCGGTGTCCGAAGCGAAACAGTCGCCGATATTAAGGGGCTTGGCGGCCATTATAGACGTGGGCTGAAACGCCACAAGAGCGGCGGTCGCGGCGCCGTGCCCGACGCTGGGGCGTGGGCGGCCGATCGCCGCACGGAACCTTGCCGCCGCGGCGAGAGTCTCAAGCCGGACCGGGTCGGGACCGAGTGCCGGCAATTGGATAGAATGCCTTCGATGTTCGCGTTCACGCTTCCAGCTCGAGTTCGGTATCGCACTTTCGCGTGCATGGCATGCCTGCTTGGCGCGCTCGGCGCCGAAACCCGCGCGCAGCCGGCAGACGGCGAAGCCGGCGCCGAGCCGCGCAACGACGCCGTCGACATCACCGACGGGCTGCGCGCCGACGAGCCGCGCGCCCTCCCCGACGTTCCCGGTTCGCAGCAAGACGGTTTGCCGCAAGACGAGGCCACGGTCGCGGACGACGTGCCGCCGCCCGTGTCGCGCCTCGAGACGCTCCTCGAGGTGAACCGGCTCGCGAATGAAAACCGCCACGACGCGGCGCAGCAATTTCTTCCGCAGCTGATCCGGCTCACGGAGCAGGAATTTGGGGCCGAGAGCGCCGAGGCGGCGGAGGCCTACATCCGGGCCGCCCAGATCGAGCGGGAGGCCACCGACTATCAGCAGGCCGAGCAGCACTACCTGCGGGCCGTCGATATCGTCCGGGCGGTCGACGGCACCTATTCCCGGCGCGCGATCGAGCCGCTAGTCGGGCTCGGCGACAGCTACCAGCTTGCCGGCGAGTATCTGAACGCGATCACCGCCTACAACGAGGCGCGCACGGTCAGCCGAAGGGTCGACGGCTTGCTGAACGAAGGGCAGATACCGATTCTCGATCGCATTACCGACTCATTCGAAGCGCTCGATCAGTATGCCGATGCCGATGAGCATCAGCTTGCGATCCTGCACCTTGCCGAACGCAATCACCCGCAGGCATCGCCGGAGCACCTCGAGGCCATTTATCGCTATGCGAAATGGCTTCGCGAGAGCGGCCGCTTTCACGACGAGCGGCTGCGGTATGCGCAGGCGACGCGCCTGATCCGGGACGCGCACGGGCGCGAAAGCCTGCTGCTGGTCCGGCCGCTGCGCGAGACCGCGAATAGCTTCCGCGCGCAGCGCCTGCCGGAGAATCAGGGCATCAACGCATTGCGGACGGCGCTCGAGTTGCTCGATGCGCAACTCGGCGCGAGCCCGCTGCTGCGCGCCGAGGTCCTGCGCGACCTCGGCGACTGGGACGTGGCGTTCAGCAAGGTGGACCCAAATCTCGATCCCTACCTGACGGCGTGGGAGCTGCTCGGCGAGCTGGAGGACGGCGCTGCCGTGCGCGCCGAGTGGTTCGAGCCGCTGACCAGCGTCTACGACGAGCCGGTCAGCCAGCGCGGGCTGAGCCGGGCGCCGGACGCCCAGGCCGGGCACGTGATCGTCGCGTTTCACGTCGACCGCCTGGGCCGCACCTCGAACGTGCGGATCGCACAGTCCGAGCCCGCCGGCTTCAAGGACGACGCCGTGATCCGCGCCATCAGCCGCTGGCGGTTCCGACCGCTGCTCGAGGACGGCCAGGTCATGGCTCGCGACAACGTCGCGCTGCGGATCAATTTCCGGTACTTGCCCGATGAGCAAGCCGCCGCTAGCCAATAGACGGAGTGCGCTGCTCGTCGCGTTGATCGGGTGCTCGGCGTCGTTTGTGCACGGGCCAGCTCGCGCCCAGCCGGAACCGCCGCCGCCCGGGCTCCTCGACGACGCCCCGGCCAGCGAGCCCGCTCGCCCCGCCGAGACGCACCCGCTGCGCCGCGCCCGCGATGCGCTGCTCGACGCCGGCGACGCGGCCGCCGCGCTGCGGCCTGCCGAGCAGCTCGTCGAGCGCGCCGACGCCGTCAGCGATCCGGCCTACCCTCGCGATCTCGTGCGTCTCGGCGTCGCACTGTCATTGCTCGGCGAGCATGAGGCCGCGGAACAGCGCTTCCTCGCAGCGGCCGACGCGATTCGCGCCGCGGAAGGGGAGTTTGCGCTCGCACTGGTCGAGCCGTACCGCGCCCTCGGCCAAGGCTACGTGCGTGAGCGGCGTTTCGTCGAAGCCATCGCGGCGCTCGAGCAGGCGCAGCATGTGAGTCAGCGAAACCTGGGTTTGTTCACGATCGCGCAAACCGCTGTCATCGACGACTTGACCACCGCATATCTCGGGCTCGGTGACGTCGTCACCGCCGCGCGGCTGCAGCGCGAGCGTCTCGACAACGCTGTGCGCCAGTTCGGCGAGCGCGACCCGCGCACCGTGCCGTTCCGCTACGAGCTCGCGCGCTATTACGACCAATCACGGCTGCGCGGCGCCGCGCGACAGCAATACGAGCATGTGCTCGAAGCCCTCGAGCCGCTCGGCGACGAGGCCGCGCTGCTCGAGCCGCTGCGGCAGCTGCTGCGTATCGAGCTGCGGCTTCGCGACCGCGACGAAGCCCGTGTCCGGATTGCGTCGATCCTGGATGGCGGCGCCGAGGTCTGCGTGATCGAGCGGGCCCGCTCACTGGCCGCGCTCGGCGATTTCGCGCTCGCGCGCGACGGCGAGCTGGAGGCGGCCCGCGCGCACTATGCCGAAGCGTACGCCCTGCTGGCCGACGCGGCGGACGAGCGCGCGCGGCTGTTCGATCAGCCGCAGATCCTCGATTTCGTCGCGCCGCTGACGGCCGTGGACCGCGGCGAGCGCTCTCGCCCGTATGCATGGGGCACGATTGTGCTGCGCTTCGACGTCGAGCCCGACGGGCGTGCGCGCAATATCTCGGTCGTCTCGGCCGAGCCCGACGGCCTCGTCGACGCCGCGTATGTGCGCCGGATCGGTGAGGCGCATTTTCGGCCGCGCATCGTGGCTGGCGAGCCGGCCAGGACCGCGGATGTCCGCTATACGCACTATTTCCGCTATTACGTCCGGCGCTGAGCCGCTCCGCGGGCAGGGCCGCACCTCATCGCCACGCGCGCTCGCCGTTCCGGTCCGGCCTGTCCCCTCCGGACCAAAGCCGGTAAGCTCGTTCTCTCGCATTCGACGCCTGGAAGACGATGACCAATAAGACGATTCTGTGCGTAATCGATCCGACGACCGAAGAGCAGCACGCGCTGGCGCGCGCCGTGTATCTCGCGCAGTCGCTCGGAGCCGACCTCGAGCTGTTCATCTGCGATTACGACCAGTACCTCGACGGCGGACGCCTGTTCGACTCCAAGAACCTCGACAAGGCGCGGCAAAGCTTGTTGAAGAACCATCGTCGCCGGCTCGAGAAGCGCGCGGAGCCCATCCGCGCGCAGGGGCTTCGCGTCGAGGTCGACGCCCGCTGGGGCCGACCGCTCGACCGTGGCATCGTGCGCAAGGTCATGGACAGCCAGCCGCTGCTGGTCGTGAAAGACACGCATTACCATCCGGCGCTGCGCCGCTCGCTGCTATCGAACACGGACTGGAGCGTAATTCGCAGCTGCCCTGCACCGCTGCTGCTCGTCAAGCCTCGCCCCACCTCGGCCGCACCGCTGGTGCTCGCGGCCGTCGACCCGCTGCACGAGCACGACAAGCCGGCGGAGCTCGACCGGGCGATCCTGTCGCTTTCGAAGGAGCTGACGCAGGCGCTCGGCGGCACGCTGCACGTTTTGCATTCGTACGATGTCGCGCCGGTCATCGCGGCCGTATCGGGCGCGCCCACGGCGACCATGGCCGTGCCCATTGAGGAAGTTGCCCGGGTGGCGGAGCGCGAGCACGGCGACGCGCTGGCGGCGCTCGTCGCGGAATTCGGCGTGCCCGCGGATCAGGCTCACCTCGAGCAAGGCGCGCCGCACGATGTGCTGGTCCAGCAGGCGGGCGAGCGGAATGCGGATTTCGTCGTCATGGGGGCCGTGTCGCGCAGCGGGCTGCAGCGCATTTTCGTCGGCAGCACGGCCGAGCGCGCC
>CAZFJU010000114.1:0-12990 GCA_964518995.1 uncultured Gammaproteobacteria bacterium | reverse complement strand
GTGCTGCGCACCGCGTTCTCCCGTGAAGGAGGGACGACTGCAGCTCACGCGACGGCAAGACCGGGGTAGTCTCGACGGGGAGCATCCATCTCTTAATCGAGGGCACGCGAGTGGGCGCATCAACCCACGCCAGCGGAGGGATTTGTTGAATGATTCGCGTTTATGTAATCCCTCCGCAGCGCGGCGGTCGCCGTATGGGGTGGCGTGGGCGATCCCAACGATGCGCAGTCCTTCAGCTGCGAATGAGACCTGCCGCCTCAGCACGCCTGCGCCACTGCGCACCTACCAGCAGCAGCGCGCCGGCGAGCAACGCGAAGGTGGACGGCTCCCGCACGGCGACAGCGCTGCTGCGCAGACTGGCCACCCAGCCTTCCGTCTCTCCGTTCGGATTGATGCCCCAGCCGGCGATGACGAGGCCATCGGCGGAAAGCCCCAATGCTTCTTGGAGAACCCAGCCGGTGAGATCGAGACCGTAGTCGATGGTCAGCAGCGACCACAGATCACGCATCCCCGCGACCTCATCCCACAGGAAAATGCCGGTGCCGCTGTAGCCGAGCACGACGGAGCCGTCGGCGGATACCGCGGTCGCGCCGCCTTCCGTGTCGCCGGGAAGAAGCCCGAGGCTGATGATGCGATCGTTGCTCCACCGGAATGGCTGGTCGTTGGCGCGGCCCACGATGACGGAGCCGTCGGCCGAAACGTCATGCGCCGACGACGCGTCCGAGCCCGCGAACTGAAGCGACAGCGGCGTGCCATCCGCGTACCAGTGGACCGCGAAAGTGCTGCCTCCATTAGGTGTGCCGCTCATGCCTACCGCGACCCGGCCGTCGGCGGACACGGCGTAGGCACGGGTGACGGCTTCCCCGCCGAGGCCGCGCAGTTCGACCATTGCGCCTCCAACCTCGGTACCGGTCCACATGAAGGCCCGATCGCCGCTGTTACCGACAATCACGGAGCCGTCGGCTGAGATGTCCGTCGCAATCGAAGCATGTTCGCCCGCCAGAACGCCAAGCTGCCGGCCGCTGTACGCGGGCGTCCATCGAAGCGCCTCACCGAAGCCCTGCCCGGCGATCACCGATCCGTCGGCGGACGCGGCAGTGAATAACCCGCGATCGTGAGTCCTGAACAGACCTTCGGTTTCATTCCAGTAGGCGGCCATCGAGTCGTCCAGGAAACCGCTCGTACCGACAACCGTCGTGCCATCGGCGGATACGCCGTACGCGCGGCTGAACGTATCGCCCGGCCCGAAACCGATGCCCACAAGGAACGGAATGGCATGAGCAGCACATGTGAACGTCGACAGGGCAGCGAGTGCAAGCAGATTGACGGTGGTTTTCATTACGAAGGCAGCTCCAGAGTAACGATCGCATCAGGGAATTTAGCCAGAACGCAACAGTCCACTGCAACATACAAGCCATCCACTGAGAGTGCGGTAAAACAATGCGTTACAGCGTCGCGCGCATGACGGTGTAAATTTTGTCGACTCCGGCGGTGGTTCTTTTCGGCTGCTACGGAGAGTCACGTCCATTGATTAGTCCATGCCGCTTAGCTAACATCCAAAAATGGATGATAAAGTTGTCAATGTGCACGAAGCCAAGACGCGCCTGTCGCAGCTTATTGCCCGCGCCGAAAGGGGCGAGCGCATTACGATCGCCCGGGGTGGGAAGCCGGTCGCGGAGCTTGGACCCATCCGGTCGTCTAAACGCTCTGCGGTTTCGCCGGATGATCCCTTGCTTAATCTAGATGATTTCGCGATCGAAGGTCCGGGCGGGCAGTTGACGAACGCAGAGATTGACGACGTCCTCTATGGCAAGCCGTGACGCGTTCGTCGATACATCCGGGCTCTATGCGCTCATCGACAAGCGAGACGCCAACCATGCGGCCGCGCGCGATGCGGTCGCGAAGCGAGTTCGAGCAGGGCGGAGACTCGTTGTCACGGACTACGTGATCGACGAGACCGTAACTCTCGCGAAGGCACGCAGTGGCTCGCGTATGGCGTTTCGTGCTCTGGAGTTGATCGAGCAGAGCATGGCGATCCGCGTCGAGTGGATCGGAGTCGAGCGCTTCACCGCGACGAAGATGTTCCTGCGCAAGCACGCTGACCATTGCTATTCGTTTACCGATTGTTCGAGTTTCGTCGTGATGCGAGAGCTCAAGATGAAACAGGCGCTTACCTCTGACGGACATTTCCCGGAAGCCGGCTTCGAAGCGTTGCTTCCGGTTCGTTAGCCCGATCGTTCCACTCATCGCCCCCGCCGATACCACGAAACATTCAACGTGCCGAACGCCGCCCGGTCTTGCTCGGTATCGAACGTCTTCGTGAAAAACGACTGGGTCAGCGACAGCACGAGCGCGTTGCGCCGCACCGTGAGCCCAGTGGAAAAGACGCTCGTGAACGGCTTCGATTCGACGCGGCGGCTGTCCTTGAGCACGGTGCCGTCGAGAGGCAGATAGTGTGCGACGCCGTAACCCTCGACGCCGGCGAAGAACGAAACGGACCATCCATCGACCGGGCTGGCGCCGAGCATCTGTGTGCCGTTGAAGCCGTGGCGCAGCGTCGTGGTGCGGAACACGTTCGAGAGCTTCCAGCCGATCTCGCCGTAGGCGCCGGCGCTGACTCCGGTGAAATAGTTGCCGACGCTCACGCCGCCGACCGGAACGATCCTCCATGAGCCGAGACGGCCGAGGCGGCCTTCGCGCCAGGCATACATCGTCGTGTAGTCGATGTTGAGGACCGGCTCGTCGGGCAGCTGCGTATCCCACCCCATCGGATCGCGCGAGCCGAGCAGCTTGTGCAGACGGCGTTGAACGCGTTCTGCATGCGTCGACGGCCCGACAATGCCGGCGCGCAGCGACCACGTGTGCGCCCAGCGGTCGTTGCGCGCGTGCAGCACGCTGTCCGTGTACAAAATGCCGGCGTAGGGCTGATCGTCCTCGCGCGGGTTCGGCAGCGAGATATCGGTCGGCGTGTGCACCTCGTGAACGAGCGCCCACGACGCGAAAGTCTCGAAGCCGGGGGCACCGACGAAGGGCAGGAAGGACCAGAACCGCAGCCATTTGCCGGCGAAAGCCGGCTCGTCGCGAGTGATCTCCCCGGTCGTCAACGTGAAACCGAAGCCATTCGTGTAGTTGTTGTCGGTTCCGGTGAACGTGTCGTTCTCGAATTTGAACGTGAACGCGCCGTCATGCGCGTGCGCGGCTGACGTGCCCGCGACGCTCGCCGCGCACAGGAGCAGCGCGGTAAAGAGCCTCTGGAGATCGGACGCGTACCGCATCGCGAAAGCATACGCCGCAAAGCGCAGGCGATTCAGCTGTCACAGCCCCTCAGAGCCGCCGGGCGCGGCGCACGCGGCGCGCGCTCGCGCATCCTGCGGATGGAAGGACAGCTTGCCGACCGCGATCGTCGCCTCGTTCATCAGGCCGAACCGGTGCGTCGCGAAGATCGCGACGCCGCTGTCGTATCCCGGCGTCTTCAATACGCCGACGGGGCCGATCGAGATGCCGGCTTGGCCCATGAACTGAACTGTATTGCAGCGGAAGGCATCCATTGCGTCCCGGTCGCGGAAGAGGACGATCAGGCTGACGAGCGAGCCGCCGGCCTGTATGCCGGAAGTGGCCTGCCAGAAGCGCACGCGGCCCGGCACGACGCGGCCCTGCTCGATGAGCGTGCCGCCGCCCCACGCGGCCCCGAGCCCGGCGCCGAGCCGCTTGACCCCGGGCAGAACGGCATAGCCATATGCTTCATCGAAGTATCGATCCGGCACGTCGGCCCGGAGCCGCTCGATCGCATCGGCCGTGCGCCGGTCGAGCCCATCGGGCACGGCGCCGTGCGCGCCGGCGGCCAGCGCGGCGAGCAAGGTCGCGCCGCAGAGGATGATTAGCGTACGCATTCCAGATGCGCCGTCAGCCAGTCGGACCCGCCGGCGACGTCGCCAAGCAGGTTTGACGTGGCGAACACGCCGGAGCGATGCACGGTCGTTAACCCGACAAAGCAGTTGCCGAAGCGGCCGTCGCCGACCAGCGGGCGAAGAGGAAAGTCGATCATCATCTCGAGGTAGTTTTGAAACCGCGTGCGGTTGCGCTCGCGCCGCTCCTGCTTGATCTGCTCGATGACCGGCACGCGCTGCGCGTACGACAACCCCATGCCGAAGCCCCAGCGAAAAGCCGGCTGGTCCGACCACGGGAGATAGCCTTTACCGATTGCCATCACGTACGCGGAAACGCTGAAAAAATCGGGCTGCGCGCCGCGCTCGAGGTGGCGGAACACCGCTAGGCGGCCGACGAAATCGAAGCGCCGGCCCTCGTTGAGCAGCTTGCTCGCGGTGATACCGGCGATCCGCGTGCTCGCGTCGACGCTGCGCCTGAAGTCGCCTTGATCGATGTCGCCGACGACGTTGCCCTGGGCCTGATAGCCGTAATTCACGCGCCAGGACCATTCTCCCTGCCGGCGCTCGGGGACGCGCTCTTGCGGCTCGAACACGCTGCCGAGGAAGTAACTCATGCCGACCAGCGCCGTCGGCCATACCGTCTGCTCGACGATCGGGCTCTCGAACAGGCGGCGACTGAGCTCGGTCACGCCGAGATTCGCGTAAAGCCGGAAACCTTGTCCGAAGTCGTAAGCGGTGTTCACGCCGTAGCGCAGGTTCAGGACCTCGCCCGGTGAATAGGCTGGGCGCTCGGCGGTGCTTTCGCTCGGCGCCACGCCGAAGTAATGGCTTGTGAGATTCGAATCGAGCCAGCTGAAGCCGACGAACGGCGAAATTTGCCACGCGCCGAATCGGAACCGATGGCGATAGTTCGCCTCGAGCTCTTGACCGCCGTGCCGATCGATCAGGTCGCCGACCCACGCGAGCGCGATCTCGCCGCTGCCCCGCCGCCAACGCGCGGCGATGCCGGCATCGAGGGATTGGTCGCGGTCGGCGAGACCTTCGAGACGAGCGTCCTCGTGCGGGTCCATGCGCCAGAAGCGATAGCGGGCGACGAAGTCGAGCGCGAATTCGGGGCGGTCGACCAGGTGCACACCGAGTGACGTGCCGTGCACGAAGAGCCGTCGGCCCTCGTAGATGTAGAGCGGCACGAAATCGAGATCGTTGGTGCCGCCGAGATGCGGCGCTCGAACCGTCCGCAGCGCGCCGCCGATCCCGGCGGTTCCGGCCGGCAGATCGTCGAGCAGCAGGCGCACGGCGTCATCCGCGGCGACGTTCGCCGCCGCCGCGACCGCGAGCACGGCGCCGACGATCCGGCGCGCGAGCCGCCTTCCGCGACGGAGCGCGCAGTGAGACTTCAAGCCGATGGATCGCAATGGCTTCGCCGCAAAGAAGTAGCAGAGGTCGACCACTCTGAGCCCGACCGCCTTTATCCCCAACCGCCTTTATCAAGGGCTCGCCCCCCTGCTATTACCGCACACTTGTCGGTGAAGGCAACGTGCTAGCGCCGGGCAGCTGTCGTGCGCGCGCCGCGCCTTAGCGTGCCGCATCGTTCACGCCTCGCAACAATTACCGGCGCAGGCACACCGTGTTCCTTGCCCGCAACAAGACCCGACGCCGACGAGTGTTGCTCATGGACAACGCCGCGCTCCGTCCTTACCATTGACGGCGCGGCCGCTTCAGCCGTCTCGGCCCCGCTCGGCCGCTCGACCCGCGCCGGTCTTGACTCCCCGGTACTCACGGATGGGACCGCATGGACGCGATGACACTGCTCGACCTCGACCGGTTGGGGTCCCAGGACAGAACGGCCGCCTGGTCGAATGCCGTCCCTTCGTTTTTCCCCGGCGCGACCGTCGACGAGTGGCACGAGGAGCCGCGCGTCGGCGTGATCAAGGGCGCCGAGCTCGGTTCCGCGCGGGTGTTCGAGATCGACTCGGGCCCGGTAACCGTGGGCTATCTGCCGGCCCGCGCCTCGCCAGTCAACCAACAAACCTTCTCGATCATGCTCCAGCGTGTGGGCACGACCAGCGCGAGCCAACATCGGCGGGCCAGCGACCTCGAGGAAGGGGATCTGTGCTTGATCGACAACGAGGCGCCGTTCCGCCTCCGCGTCAAGAGCGCGCACTCGAGTTTCCTGTTCGTCCAGCTCCCGCGCAGCATGGTGCTGAACCGTCACCCTCATCTACGCACAATGACGGCCGCCCCGCTGTGCTCGGACGAAGCCGGTGCGAAGCTGCTGAAGTCGACGCTGTTGGCGGTCCTGCAAGCCGCGCCGCAGCTCGGTGCGTCGGAGCAGTGGAACGCCGTCTCCATGCTGATCAGTGCGCTGGGCCTGCTGCGCGCGAACGAGACGGCGTCCGACAGCAACGCCTGGCGTGTGCGCCGAGCGCTCGCGTTCATCGAGGCGCACGCCGCAGAACCGCTGCTGCGGGCGGACGACGTCGCCCTCGAGCAGTCGATCAGCCGCCGCCAGCTCGACCGCATCTTCGAAAAGGCGCTGGGGCTGACGGTGGCCTCTCATATTTCGGAGCAGCGGCTCGAGCATGCCGCGGCGCTGCTCGCCGCATCCTCACCGGCCCGGACGACAAGCGTCACGCGAGCCGCGTTGGCATCCGGTTTTCAGGATGCCTCGCACTTCTCCCGCGCGTTCAAGAAGCGCTTCGGCGTGCCGCCGGGCAAGTGGGCAGAGCTCCAGGCGCAGCGTGTCGGCCACCTCGTGCGGGCGGTCGGCCGCAGCCCGAGCAGCGGTTGCTGCGTCGCGGCAACCGAGAGCGTATGTCCATGCGAGTCATGAGTCAGTGTCCAACCCTGCAGAGCTTGCGCTTCGGGGAAATGTTAGGTTCGTCGCAGCCCGATGAAGAATTCGGTTATTGCGAGCGGCCTATTCTCCGCGGCGGCGGGGAGCGGTAGGTAACGGCGCATATCCATGACCACCGAACACGAAATCCGATACGGCGGAGAGTTATGAGACAAGAGAAACGTTCGACGCGTGCGATCGCACTCACCACGTCCGGGGCGGCCACGCTCGCAGTGGCGATTGCCGGTCTGATGGGCCAGGCAGCCCACGCGCAACAGGACGATGACAGCGACGTCATGGAGCGGATGGTCGTGACCGGGTCGCGCATCCTGCGCCAGGACATGGTGGCCAATAGCCCCATTGTGACGGTGGATTCCGACCTGCTCGAGAATCAGACGGGAATCAGCGTCGAAACCGCGCTGAATCAACTGCCGCAGTTCATCCCGGCGTTGACGGAGCATGACAGCCGCCCGCTGGCCGCGTCCGCGAACACGACGCCCGGCGCATCGACCGTGAGCTTGCGGGGGCTCGGCTCGCAACGCACTCTGACGCTGATCGACGGCCGGCGCGGCATGCCGATCAACGCCACGCTCGCCGTGGATACGAACATGATTCCGTCGTCCGCCGTGCAGCGCGTCGAAATCATCTCCGGCGGCGCATCGGCGGTGTACGGCGCCGACGCGGTGGCGGGCGTCGTGAACTTCATTCTGAAGGACAACTACGAAGGCTTTGACGTCACCGCACGGTACGGGATGACCGAGGAGGGCGACGGCGAGCAGTCGCAGATTTCCGCATTGCTCGGCCTGAACCTTGCCGATGGGCGGGGCAATATCATGTTCGGGATGGAGCATGCCGACCGCTCGCCCTCTTACATGATCAATCGCCGCTGGGAGCGTGCCCGCCTGGTCGATCCGGCCGTGCGCGGCACCGAGTTCGCACCGCTGACGGCGCCGTACATCATCTTCCCTGCGGGCAACCAACCCACGCAAGGTCAGGTCGACCAGATTTTCACGGGGCTACCGCCTTGCACGCTGCCGGGCAACGGCAACCCGTGTCCCACGCCGAACCCAAGCTCGCACTTTTTCGTGAGCCCGAGCGCGGATGGCAACGGCCAGCTATTCACCGGCGCGCCGTCGTTCGCCGGAACGGTCGCCAACGCGGGCGCCGCCCGCTACACCGGTCCGCTGATGGATCCCGCGACCGGTCTGCCCTATCGCAAGTTCAACACCGACGGCGTGCTGAGTCAGAACAACCTCGATACGCTGACGTCGCTGCCGATGACGCGATACTCGCTGTTCTCGAAAGGCGAGTTCGCGCTGTCCGACAGCACCAGCGTTTACATGCAGGCGAACTACGCGAATACGGAAAGCGAAACGACGACATCGTATGCGTCCGCCATTGCCGGCTGGTCCGCGACCGTTCCGCACGGCACGGAGCGCACCACGGTCAACAACTTTGCCGGGATGGGCGTCGACGGGGTCACCGGGGACATCTGGGGCGGCTCGTTCCTGAATCCCCAGATGCGCACCGCATTGAACCCGGGCGGTGCTTTGCTCGGCTACATGCCGTCCGGTGCGCCGGTCTGGGATCCGATGGCCGCCACGAACCCGGATTTTCTCCCCGGCGGCGGCTATGGGCTGAATGTTCAACCCGGTATCGCGGCGTTGGGCACCGCGGATCTCACGTGCGGTCCGATCGGCGGCTGCTCGCAGTCCTATGTGTTCCCGATGCCGGCGGAAATGCGCGCGTTGCTCGAGGACCGTCCCGATCCGAACGCCGATATCGAATTGGCTTACCCGCTCGAGTTCGTGGGCCGGCGCGGCACCGCTAACCGAGTCAACACTTACCAGTTGGTCCTCGGTCTCGAAGGAGAGCTGAACAACAGCTGGTTGTGGGATGCATCCGTATCTCACGGCGCTTCCGAGACCACGACGTTCTACAGAGGGTCGCCGAAGCTGCGTCAGTACATCGACCTGATGCAATCTCCAAACTACGGCGTGAACTTCCACGCGACCGGCATCGACGAGGCCGCGGCGGGCGCGGGGCGTTGCACCACGGGTCTGCCGGTGTGGCGGGATTTCGAAGTGTCCCAGGACTGCCGCGAGACGCTGCTGGCGGACATGCAGTTCACCAGCCAGGTCGTCATGGACACGGCGGAGGCCAACGTGGCGGGCGGTCTGTTGAACATGCCGGCGGGCGAGCTCGCATTCTCGGCGGGCGTCGGCTATCGCAGCTTCGACTATGAATCGACCGTCGACCCGTTGAACGACGTCTTCACCTACACCGAGGAAGTCATCGGGCAGCGTGCGCAGGAAGCCACGCGAGGGAAGATCAGCGTAAGGGAGCTCTACGGCGAGCTGCTCATTCCGCTGCTGAACAATCGGCCGTTCGTGCAGCAGCTGGACCTCGAGATCGGCGGGCGGCTGTCGGACTACAACACGTCGGGTACCGTGGATACTTACAAGGCGTTGCTCGATTGGTCGATCAACGACTGGGCCCGTCTGCGCGGCGGCTATAACCGCGCGACGCGGGCGCCGCATATCGGCGAGCTGTACCAGGGCCAGACCAATGGCTTCTTCGGGACGATGACGGACGGCGACCCGTGCTCGCGGAACAACGACTTGCCGACCTATGGCGCGGGCCTGGGTAACCCGGACCCGGCGAGCCGGGAGGCGGTGGTTCAGCTCTGCCGCGACATGATGACCGCCGCGGGCCAGTGGAATTTCTACGACAGCCGCACTGTCGCCGATGAGCCGGCTCGCCCGGGTCAGCAGCCGGCGGCCCGGGCCAACGCCGTCGTGCTGTTCGGCAACCGCAACATCCAACCTGAAACGGCGGACACCTGGACCGCGGGTCTGGTGCTGACTTCCCCGTTCCGGAATGCGTGGGCCGAGAACCTGGCGCTCACGATCGATTGGTACTCCATCGAGATCACGGACATCATCGCGCAGCAGAACGTCGCGGAACAGTGGCGTCAATGCATGCTGACGCTCGATGCGAACAGCGTCGAGTGCTCCCTGGTGCATCGCGACGCCGTCGACGGCGGTGCGGTGCAGACGGACATCACTTATAGCAACCAGGGCTACGCCCGGTTCAGCGGTGTCGACGTCCAGGTGAACTGGCAAGCGCAGCTCGAAGATATCGGCTTGGGCTTCATTCCCGGAAGGCTCACGATCAATTCGCACCTGACGGTACCGCATCGGCGCATCACGCAGGCGAACCCGAACGCGCAGCGGGTCGAGAATGTCGGCACGCTGCGTTGCGATCTGCAGCTGAACTGCTCGGGCTACGATTACTCCGTGTTCACCACATTCGGCTGGTCTCTGGGGGATATCAACATCGGCCTTCGCTGGAACCACTATCCCGAGATCGACGCGGTCAGCGTAGCGACGAACCCGGCATCCCGCGATCGCGGCGTGTTCGAGTCCTACAACCTGTTCTCGCTGAACGCCTCGTATGACCTGAACGATCGGTTCACGCTGCGCGGGGGTATCGACAATCTCTTCGATACTTCGCCGCCGCTGAGTGGCGGGTCTTACGCCGCGGGCGGAGGATGGGTTGGCGCGGTCGCTCCGGCTTTCCCGACGCAGCCGGCCTATTCCAGCAACGCGACCTACGATCAGTTCGGTCGGCGGTTCTTTATTGGAGCGACTGTGTCTCTCTAGTATCGTTGCCGACGGGCCTATCGGGCGGCCGGCTCGGCCGCCCGAAGTGCTGGCTCATCCAAATATGACTATCCAACACACAGGTTGCTTCGCAAGAGCAACGATTCCGGTCTGGCGAGGGGGTGCTTGATGATAAAACGTTCCACGGTTCTCGAGTCCTGCAGAGGCATGTTTCGCAGCACGCGGCGTAACGCGGCTGCGGGCATCGCGGCGGCGCTGATGTTGCCAGGCATGCAGGCGGCGGCGCAGGCGCCCGGAGTCGAAAGCGCGGTCATAGACCGGAGCTGCGACAGAGAGTGCCTGATCGGTGTGGTCGATGTTTACCTCGACGGGCTCATCAATCGGGATACGTCCCGCGTGCCCTTTGCCCCGGATGTGAAATTCACCGAGAACAATGTGGTCATGCCGGTGGGCGGGCATGGCATTTGGGCCAACATCAACTGGATCTCCGAAGACAACCTCTACATCGCGGATGAAGACAGCGGCCATGCGGCCCTGTTTGCGATCGTCGAGGAGCATGGCAAACCGGCGTACTACGGTCTGCGGATGGCCGTCAAAAACGGCCTGATCACCGAGGCCGAGAACATTGTCGTGCGCAACCAGGGCATGCCGATGCCCTTTGCGGACCCGTATTCGGTAGTGCATGACCCTTCTTGGGAAGAGGTGATCCCAGAAGGCGAGCGCCGCTCCAGAGAGCGCCTGATCGCGATCGCGAACGGCTATTTCAGCACGGTCGAGCTCAACGATGGCGTGCTGTTCACGCCTTTTCATGAAGAAGACTGCGGCCGCCTCGAGAACGGCATTCTCACCACCTCGGCGTCCACGACCCAGGGCTGTATCGCACAGCTGGAGATGGGCATTTACCGCATCAACAAGCGGATCCGTGAGCGGCGCTATCCGGTGGTCGACGTCGAGCGCGGCATCGTGGTGTCCGCCGCGTTCTTCGATCACGCAAATGTGTTCGACCGCTACACGCTGAATGACGGCACAGAGATGCGGACGCTGCTGAAATGGCCCAATTCGATCATGCTGCTCGAGGCCTTCAAGGTGGTCGATGGCGCCATCCATCGTATCGAAGCGATATTCACCTATGTTCCGTACTTCATGCATTCACCCTGGGCTACACCCGGCGGAGTCGGGGCGCAGTAATGGAGAGGCTAGGGCGTGAACCGGTTGCCGGTAGCACGATGAATCAGCTGACGAACCCAGGGGGAAGCATGTTGCAGTATCGAACTAACGAGAATGAGCTTACGGCGGCGGGTTCCGGTGTGATGCCCGACATGGCCGCGACCGCGCTGGCCGGCCTCACGCTGCTCGCGGCGGTGTGCTTGTCGCCGGTCGCGCACGCGCAGGTGACGGGGCAGACCGACTGCGATGCCGAGTGTCTGACCGGGATTGCGCAAACCTATATGGAAGCACTGGGTGCACGGGGCGTTCCGAACCTGCCCGAGGGGGCCAATCCCGTGTACTACACGGAGCCAAGAGACCTCAGCTCCATCCCGTGGGGCGAAACGGTCTACTTCACCGAAAGTCAGGTGCCGATGATGATGGGGGACGGGCTGTGGGGCTCCCTTACCGCCTATGGTGAGGACGCCACGATCATCCCGGACGCGCAAACCGGCAGCGTGGCCTGGTTTGGCTGGGTCGAGGAGCACGGCCTGCCCGGTTACTACGCCATGCGCATGAAGGTCGAAGACGGCGGGGTCACGGAGGTCGAAACGATCATTGCCCGTCTGGAAGAGCCCGGGCTGTTCTCCGAGGACGTGAAGAGCCGCGCGTCCTTTCCGGACCTGATGACGCCCGTCCCCGAAGGCGAAAGAAGCTCCCGCGAGCGGCTGATCGACATCGCCAACGGGTACCACAGCACCTTGCAGCAGAACGATGGCACTTTGTTTGCCGACTTCAGTGCCGATTGCAGCTGGCAAGAGAACGGTGCGGACGTGGTCGACAGCGTGCCGGACCTGGCCGGTCAGAGCTGCCGGCGGCTGCTCGAGATTGGCTACTTCAAGCCGATCGACCGCGTGCGTGACAGAGTTTTCCCCATTGTGGACGAGGAGCGGGGGCTCGTGGTGGCCGTCTCGACGCGTGACCAGAACAACAACAATGTCACCTGGGTCACCAACGATGGTGTGGAGCGGCATATCGATGACGTAATCTACTACTCGCATTCCCGCGGTGCGATCGAGCTGCTGAAGATCGAGAACGGCGAGATCACGGCAATCCGTTCAATCACCAATTTCCTGCCGTACTACATGCCGTCGCCGTGGCGGCAACGCGCGCTGGGCTTGGAGATGGACTGACGCATAGACTCCTCCAGGGGAGAGTGGCCGTTCGCCGCGGGCTCGCATAGCCCCGCGGCGAGCGGTTGTAGGCGAAAGTGTCCATCACTGCCACCGCTCGCGCGCTTTAGGAAGTGACGAACGCGTTGTCTCAGCGGATGACGACAACCTCGGCGCCGACGTCGAGGTCCGACCATGCGTGGTCTGCGGTGAGCGCGGGTACCTTGGAGAGCAGTGCCAAGCTCAGGCACGCTCTATCACCCATCGAAAGCCCGAGCGCTTTACTGGGCGTTCGCAACCCGGCGGACACGAAAGCGGCCTCT
>CAZFJU010000113.1:0-13055 GCA_964518995.1 uncultured Gammaproteobacteria bacterium | reverse complement strand
GGTGATCTTCGGCCGGCGCGAGCCGCCTGCGTGCGGAGCCGGCCAGCGGCTTCGAGCGAACGCGACCGGCCGACTTCGCGATCAACAGCTCGGGCGTCGCGCCGACGAGACAGCGCTCGCGGCCGGGGCGTGTGCGATCGTCCGGCAACTGTACGAGAAACGCGGTGACGCTCTTGTCGCACGCGAGCCGGCACGCAAGTCGACCTGCATCGACCGGCCGATCGGCCGAGAGCTCGAGGCTTCTCGCGAGCACGACCTTGCGCAGCGGTGCCTCGAACGTCGTCGACGAAATCGCATTCACGGCCTTGTCGACCGACCGCGCAAAAGCGGCCGGATTCCCGCCTCTGACGAGCTTCCATCGGTACTGCGGCTCTGCGGGCGGCGGCGCGCTCACGTCCTCGCCGGCGATCTGCCGGATTCCACGCGGCCGAAACAGGTGCGCCGGCTGCGCTCGATCGAACGGTAACGCCCCGACGAGCATCCTGCGCGCGGCGGCATCACGCGAGAAAAAGTCGACAACGGCCTCGGCAAGGTGCTCCGCCTTGGCGGGCACGAGCGATTCCGCGATGCCGTCGCAGACCAGACGGCGCCCGTCGCGGCACAACGTGAAGGTGGGGGTATCGGCCGCCCGGCCGCGACGCGTCGAGCACGGCCTTGAACCCGCCACCTGTAACGCACTGCTTAAAGTCTGCATGCCCACTCCCCGGCGCTGAGCCGCAGAGTCTATAACGGGAATGAGAATCATTACTAGTAATAGCTCGGTGCTAACCGCCGCAAATGCACGAGCACCGCGATAGAGTGACAGCAGTGCGTGCTAAACTCTCGCGCCTACCGGCGCCCGTTTAGAACGCCCTATCGCCTTTGGGCGATGCGACGAACCCCTCCCGCCCGCTTCCGGCATCCCACAAGACTGCCCAGCCTCGGTTCTGACAGCCGCCGGGCTTCCATACCTCCTCATTCGCCGCGGTCTCGGCCCTGGTGTAAAGGATTCAATTTGACGAATTTTTCGCATGTGCTTGAGCACTGGTTCGGCAATACCCGCGGCGATCTTCTCTCTGGGATGGTCGTTGCTTTAGCGCTGATTCCAGAGGCGATTGCGTTCTCCATCATTGCGGGCGTCGACCCGAAAGTCGGTCTTTATGCCTCGTTCTGTATCTGCGTGGTGATCGCGTTCGCAGGCGGGCGCCCTGGAATGATCTCGGCCGCTACCGCGGCGATGGCGGTGTTGATGGTCGGGCTGGTGCGTGATCACGGCCTGCAATACCTATTGGTCGCGACGATACTCACAGGTGTGCTACAGATACTGGCAGGCGCTTTCAAGCTTCCCGTGCTGATGCGCTTCGTATCGCGCTCGGTGATCACGGGGTTCGTGAACGCGTTAGCCATCCTGATCTTCGCAGCTCAGCTGCCGGAGCTCATCAACGCGCCGTGGGCCGTTTACGCCATGGTGGCCGCCGGGTTGGGCATCATCTATCTTTTCCCGCTGCTGACACGCACCGTCCCCTCCCCGCTGGTCGCGATCGTGACACTTACGATCGTTGCTATTGGGTTGGAGCTCGATATCCGTAGCGTCGGTGACATGGGAGAGCTACCTGCGAGCTTGCCGGTGTTTCTCTTGCCGGAGGTGCCCATGTCGCTGGAGACCTTATGGATAGTTCTGCCCGTCTCAGCGACCCTTGCCGTGGTTGGCCTCCTCGAATCGATGCTCACCGCGCAGATCGTCGACGATCTCACCGATACGCCGAGTAACAAACACCGCGAAGCAGTGGGCCAAGGCATCGCGAACATCACCTCGGGCTTCATAGGCGGCATGGCCGGCTGCGCCATGATTGGGCAATCGGTGATTAACGTGAAGTCCGGCGGGCGCGGCCGCCTGTCGACGCTCGCAGCGGGTGTCTTCCTTCTGCTGATGGTCGTGTTCGCTGGCCCTTTGGTGAAGCAGATCCCGATGGCGGCGCTGGTCTCGGTCATGATCATGGTAGCGATCGGCACCTTCAGCTGGAGCTCTTTACGCGATCTTCGAACGCATCCCAGCACATCCAGCCTCGTAATGATTGCGACAGTCATCGTGACGGTACTGACCCATGACCTGGCAAAGGGCGTCCTGACGGGTGTGCTTCTTTCAGCGCTCTTCTTTGCTCGTAAGGTAGCACGTGTGCTCCGCATCGAATCGGTCTCCACGCAGGAGGGCCGCGAGCGCGACTACACGGTGACCGGTCAGGTCTTCTTTGCTTCGGCGGACAGTTTTATCGCGGGGTTCGACTTCAAAGATGCCATCGAGCGCGTGCGCATCGACGTGCGCCACGCGCACTTTTGGGATCTGAGCGCCATCGGTGCGCTGGACAAGGTCGTCCTGAAATTCCGAAGAGAAGGTACTCATGTCGAATTGATCGGCATGAATGAAGCCAGCGCCACCTTGGTCGATCGCCTAGGCACTTACGACAAACCCGATGCAATAGAACGCCTGATGGGCCACTGAGGAGCACGCCGCCATGACCGTCGAACCACAATCGCACTTGAACATCGGCGGGCGCGTACTTGCCGCGGTCGATGCGTCGGTTTACACGGAAAGCGTTTGCAGGTGGGCGGCGTGGGCAGCGGGCCGTCTAGACGCGCCACTCGAATTCCTGCACGTTCTGACTCGCCCGCCGGAAGCTTCCACGTTCGCAGACTTTAGCGGCAATTTGACGATCGATGCGCGAGAGAAGCTGTTGCAGGACCTCGCGTCGGCCGACGAGGCACGAAGCAGGCTGAACCAGGAACGCGGGCGGTTGCTTCTGCAGCGCGCGAAAGCAGTTTCAGCCGAGCATGGGCTGGCGGCTGAGACGCGGCTGCGCCATGGAGGTTTGATCGAGACCCTAACCGAGCTCGAAGCCGATGTTCGACTCTTCGTGCTTGGGAAACGCGGTGAACGTGCGGACTACGCAAAGGGACACCTTGGCGGGCAACTGGAGCGAACGGTGCGCGCCGTCCACCGACCGCTCCTGGTTGCGTCTCGCGGGTTCGTTCCGGTCAACCGCGTCCTGGTTGCATTCGACGGCAGCCCGACGACCCGCAAAGGCGTGGAGATGGTCGCCGTCAGCCCCCTTTTTCGCGGCCTGGAGATCAGCTTGATCATGGTCGGCGAGGTGAGCGAATCGTCATCGGCGCAGATGCGCTGGGCCATGGATATCCTTTTGGCGGCAGGCTTGAACGCTCGCGGCGACGTTCGTCAAGGAGAACCCGAAGCCATACTTACCGACTACGTGCAGGACCACGCTATAGAGTTGTTGGTCATGGGAGCGTACGGGCATTCTCGAATTCGAAGGCTGATCGTCGGCAGCACCACGACCACGATGCTGAGAACGTGCCGTATTCCGGTCCTCCTGCTTCGTTAGCCCCACACGGATGCTGGCGTTGCATCGGCGCCGGCACGGCTTGCCGGCCCGCACGGCCGGGCGAAGGCGTCACGACATTCGCCGGCTCCAATCTTCGACCCGGCCGTGCGCGAGCCGACGCTCGAACAGCTTGCGCCAGCTCGGCGTGAGCGGCAGCTGCAGCACGGTCTCGAGGCGCTCCGCGGAAACCTCGCGATCACGGATCAGTGCAAGCAGCTCCGCAACACTGTGAGTCGGCCAACGACGCTCGACGAGCTCGAGCGTATCGCAGGCGGCGACGAAGCCCGGCTCGATCACGCGCAGATACCAACCCGCGCGCAGGCTATTCTGCACGCGAGCGGCCATATCGGACACGCCGAAGCGTAGATTGAGCTTGAAGCACGGTTGGCGACCTTGGCTCACCTCGAGCAGCGCGCTGCCGACGCGCCAGCGGTCGCCGACGCATACACCGTGCTCGTCGAGGCCATGCACGCTCAAGTTCTCGCCGAACGCGCCGGGCGCATCGAGCAGCACCTGATCCGGCAGCGCGTCTCGCCAATAGTCGTAATGAGCCCACGCATAGCAGAGCACGGCTTTATCCACGCCGCCATGCAAGCGCAGATCGGCTTGCCGATCTCCGACAATACCGAGCCGCTCGACTCGATGCGGCCCGGCTACCGGTCGCTTGTCGATGCCGCTGAGCGTGTGGCCGAGAGGCCGGACTGTTCCCGTCAGCACCGCGCCGATATGCGCATTCATCGTGATCCTCCGTCGTTCCAGTCCGCCTGCATGTAAAACCTACCCGAGGCCATGCGGCGTCGCCGCGACGTGCGGCCGCTGTAAATCTGAAACGCAGCCGCAAGTCAACAGTCGCAACAAGACATTCACCTCACCGTAATGGTTACGCCATCGTTCCCGCGCATTCTGACGCTCGGTGACCAGTTTGAGCAGGACCATGACGGGACGACTCGGCGCGACCGCCCAGCGCGGTGCCGAGATTGGCCTGCACGCCGACGCGGGATAACTCGGGCACCACAAACGCACATTTGTCGCCGGCAACGCTCGGCGCAGGCGACATCAGTCGCATATATGCTTCACATCTTGTTCTTGCGATCACCGCGAGGCGATGGTTAATTGCTGGGCAAATAGACAGATCCGCAACACATTTCGGCCCAACGCGCGAAAACGCTGAAACTGCGCCCCCGAGCGGTACCACATCTCCGTTGGATTCGGACAACATGATGTTGCGTAGCAGTAGTCGCGATGCTAGTGTCTCCTGTAGCCAACGCTGTCAAGACCGTGGCCTCAGCGAGACGGTGGCGGCGCAAGCATAGCTAGTGCCTTTTTCCGGGGGAGGAACTATGAAGGCATCAACCGTTCAGACGGGCGTGCGACCGCGCGCCGCCGTGTTGTCCTGCGCTATTCACGATGCGATCCGCGGCGCGAGGGCCTTTCGGCCCGCCGTGCTGGCTGCGTCCGGCACCGCGCTGCTCGCCTCCGCGTTCGCGGTCGCACCCGCGGCGGTGGCGCAGGAAGACCAGATCGAGGAGATTCAGGTCACCGGCTCACGCATCGTGCGGCAGGATTTTACCGCCAACAGCCCGATCACGACCGTCGACGCGCAGCAGTTCCAAGAAACCGCGACCATCGGCGTCGAGACGGTTCTGAACCAGCTGCCGCAGTTCGTTCCGGCGGTGACCCAGTTCACCACTGGCGACGTGCAGAATACCGCGTCCAATACCGTCGGCGCGTCAACCGTGAGCTTGCGCGGTCTCGGCGCCAACCGAAATCTCGTGCTGATCGATGGCCGCCGCGCGCAGCCGGTCAACGGCACGATGGTCGTCGACACCAACTCGATTCCGTCGTCGGCCATTGCGCGCGTCGAGGTCATCTCGGGCGGCGCGTCGGCCGTGTATGGCGCAGACGCCGTCGGCGGCGTCGTCAACTTTATTCTCAAGGATAATTTCGAAGGCGCGACGGTCGACGTGCAGTACGGCGATACGCAACACGGCGGAGGCCAGTCGTTCAATATCTCGACCTTGCTCGGCGCCAACGTCGCGGACGGCCGCGGCAACGTGATGGTCGGCATGGAATACGCGACCCGCAGCAAGCTGCTGCAGAGCCAGCGCGACTGGCGCGTCGAGGATCGGCGTCATCCGCAGATCGGCGGCAACGCGTTTTTCGGTACCGAAACATGGTTCACGAACCGGTTCGACGTGCCTTCGGTGGGGCCGAACGCCAATAATCCGGACCAGGATGTGGTCAACTCATTCTTTCCGGAGCGCCGAATCGACCCCGCGACCGGTGAGCAGGTCAACATCCCTGCGTTAGGCAACACGGCCTTCTTCATCAACCGCACGCCGGACGGCACGGGCAGCGTGTTCACGGGCCTGATGGGATCGACCACCACCGCCCCCGGCGCGTACAAATACGCAGGCAGCTATGGCGGCTTCGATGCCAATGGCATCGAGTACGACCCGGATTTCCCCGGCATGCCGTTCCGCAAGATCCAGCCGGACGGCCGGATCACCGAGAACACATGGTTCTCATGGGCCTCGACGCCGCTCGATCGCTTCTCTTCGTTCGGGCGCGGCCTTTTCGACGTCAGCGACAATATGCGGATCGTCGCACAAGCCATGTTCACGAAGTCTAGCGTCCAAACCAGCCTGGGCCTCACGTCCGACGCCGTCGGCTCGCATGGCGCCTTCGTGCCGTTCGGCGATGAGATCTACGAGCCTTCGGTGATCCGCGACGCAGCGGGCAACATCGTCGGCACTCAGCAGGCGTACCTCGCCGGAGGCACCTACGGGCTCGACTGCGAGGCCGGCCCGACACCGGAGCGTCCCTATCAGGACGGCCTGCCAGGCTGCACGAATACGGAGGCTTGGCCGGTCCCAGCGGAAATCTGGCATATCTTCCAGAGCCGCCCCGACCCGAACGCCGACATTCAGCTGAGCCGCCCGCTCGACTTCGCGCGCAGCTTCCTCGGCAGGGCCCGTGGCAGCGACAACGAGACCACCACCTTCCAGCTCTCGCTCGGCCTCGAGGGCGAGTTGCCGAGCGGCAATCACTTCTGGGACGCAACGGTCTCGACCGGCGTCACGGACAACGTCATTCGTCAACGCGGTGTCGGCAAGCTCGAAACATGGCGCGCGATGATCAACTCGCCGAACTTCGGCTACAACTGGCGGCAGCAGGGCAACCCCAGCGGCGGCGGCTTTCAGGCCGGCGTCGGCACCTGCGCGTCCGGTCTGCCGGTGGTGCGCAATGTGCAGGTCACCGAAGACTGCATCACGGCCATCACCACGACGCTGCACAATTCGCAGACGGTCGAGCAGAACGTCTTCGAGGCCAACCTGGTCGGCACGTTGGCCGAGATGAGGGCCGGCCCGCTCCAGTACGCGCTCGGCACGTCGTACCGCGACGCGAGCATTGTCTACGAGATCGACCCGCTGGTCTCGAACGTGGCGATCAACGAGATGGTGATGGGTCTCTTTCCTCAGGAGCCCTTCGACGGCGAGTTCGACGTCACGGAGATCTACGGGGAGCTGCTGATTCCGATCGTCCAAGACGGCCCTGCCTTCGTCAATCACTTCCAGGTTGAGCTCGGCGGCCGCTACTCGGATTTCAGCACGGTCGGCGGCGTCGAGACGTACAAGGCACTCGTCGATTGGGCGCTATTTCCGCGCTACCGTTTGCGCGGCGGGTTTAACCGCGCGAACCGCGCCCCGAACCTTACGGAGCTGTTCTCGGTGCGCACGCAGACGTTCGGCGGCACCGGCGCCGTGCTCGGCGACATGTGCTCGCTGCGCAATAGCGGCCCGTGGAGCGCAAACCAGGGCGGCGATCCGAACATCCCCATCTCTAACGTGGACGGGCTCGCGGGTGCGCAGCGCACCGAGGCGATCTGCCGTGTGCTGATGGGAGGCGCTGGCGCACAAACCTTCTACGACGCACGCGAGGTGGCAGATCATGCGGAGGTCGGCGGCACCGGCCTGCCGAACTCGACGGGCAATCCAAATCTGATGGAGGAAACCGCCGACACCTTCACGCTCGGCATGGTCATGGACTTTCTGGACGGATTCACGCTCACGGTCGACTACTATACGATCGAGATCGATAACATGATCGCGGTCGAAAACGGTGACGTGGTGTCCGAGCGCTGCTTCAGCTCGGCGTATAACCCGACTGGCAATCCGAACGCCCCGGGCTGCCAGGCCATTCTGCGCAATCCGAACTCGGGCGAGGCCTCCTCGATGGACCTGTTCTACACCAACCAGGGGTTTGCGAAGACCTCGGGCGTCGACGTGTCGCTGAACTGGTCGAAGATGTTCGGTTTCGGGGGGTTAAGCCTCAACACCGTGGCTAACTACAATCTGGAGAACGTGACTCGAGCCACTGAGACGTCGGACGAGATCGACTGGGTCGGAACAAATGGTTGCGCGCTCGGCATGCAATGCATGGGCTACGACTACCGCATCTTCAGCACTCTCAGCTGGTTCCGAGGTCCGCTCTCGCTCTCGCTCCGCCACCAGTTCTGGCCGGAGATCGAGGCGAGTCAATGCCTCACCAACCCGACAGGCGCTACGTGCCTCTACGGCGGCGTGCAGACGAGCTACAACATCTTTGCGCTGAGCGGCGGCTATCGGTTCAATGACCGACTCGCCTTGCGAGTAGGCATCGAGAACCTGTTCGATCGAGAGCCGCCCCGCACCGGCGGCAACCCGACCGCAGAGCCGTTTGCGACCTGGGGCTCCCGCACCGGCGGCGGCGCCACGTACGATCCGCTCGGCCGACGCGGCTTCGTCACGGTCGCAATGGAGTTCTGAGAGGAGCGTTCCTTCGCGTCGATTGGCGGCGGGCGAAAGCCCGCCGCTTGCTTCAGGCGGACCGTTGTGTTGATCCGCAATGTTCGGTACGGTAATTGTTCTTGAGCTTGCGCTGGTCTTGGGGTGCTCAAATGGTCAACCGCACCGGTACTTCCGCGGCCAAAACGAGCGTCGCATTGTTCGCCGTCGTCGCCGCGTCCTGCATGACCTCGGTCTGGGCGCAGACGAATAGCGACGATCAAGCGATACAAGGCGCCGATTCAAGTTCTTTCTCCGAAGAGATCGAGGTACGCGGACGACGTCCGCTCGGCTTGCTCAGGGTCGAAGCGCAGGCAGCGCGAGAGCGGGTGTGGGAGGTCTTCAACGAGATCATGCCGAATGAGGAGTTCCACATTCACTGTAGCTCCACGCGCACCACCGGCTCGCGTATCCCGCAACGATCCTGCCGTCCGAATTTCGCCCGGACGGGGACGAGCGATTCCGCGCGCGCGTTGCTGGACGGGCTTTTCCAAAACTGTGAGCCGATGGCGCTGTTTGCGCCGGGCGAAAGCCCTTTCTTCCACCCCTGCGCACAGGTGGGCTTATCTGCTGCGCAGATCGGCTTGACGGAGATTCGGCACAAGGAGCGGTTGCTGGATCAGGAGATCCGGCGTCTGGCGCTCGAGGACGCGCAGCTCCAGCAGGCCATCTTGGATTATCACGCGCTCTACGAGGAGTACAACGACGCCCGCCGCGGTCGTTGAAGCACGACTCGAGCCGCGCGCCGCCGCGCCTACGCCATGGACCCTCTCGCGACAATCCGCGTACCATCGGGCCATGATCGATTTCGGCCTTACCTCGGACGATTTTCGTTCGACTCATTTCGAAAACGAGCCGCATGTCTTCCGCCGGGCGCTGAGCGAGCGCCCGGTTGCATGGTCGGACCTCGATGAGTTGCTGCTTGTCGTGCCGCCAGGCGCACCTTTCCTGCGCCTGTTCCATCACGGCGTCGTCCCCGAGCCGCAGTTTACGGCGGAGACCGCGGTCATGGGGCAAGGCCGCCGCAAGCTCGACAAGATCAAGTTCTATGAGCTGATGCGCGGCGGCGCAACCCTGGTCATCAATCGGCTCGAGGACTACTCGGTTGCCGCGAAGCGGCTGTGCGTGGAAATTGGCCGATTTGCCGCAGCCGAAGCGACCGGCAATGCGTATGTCAGCTTCAAAGGCGACGGTACCTTCGGCAAGCATTGGGATACGCACGACGTCTTCGCGATCCAGCTGATCGGGCGCAAGCGCTGGCGGATCTTCGCCCCGACCTTTCCGCTGCCGTTGACCTACCAGACGAACGACCGCAGCGGGCACACGTGCCCGGCGGAGCCGACTCTGGAGCTCACGCTCGAGCAAGGCGACATGCTGTACCTGCCGCGCGGCTGGTGGCATCACGTCGTGCCGCTCGACGAAGGCAGCTTTCATCTATCGGTGGGCATCTACCCGCCAACGATTTACGACTACATCGGCTGGACCTCGTCGCGATTCCTGCAGCAGCACGTCGACGTGCGCCGCACGTTCTCCCGCGAGGGCTATCGGCAAGCCGTGAGCGACGCGCTGCAGAAGCTGCAGGCGGTGCTGCTCGACGAGCGCAACGCCGAAGAATTCGTCGTCCAGCGGGTCGGCAATCAGCCCGTGAGCTCGGAGTTCAACGTCGAGCTTTTTCTCGATCCGCACGGGCGCGCGCTGACCGATGATGCGCTGATCAGCCTGACGGCATTCGACACACCGAGACTCGAGCACGGCGAGATGGTCGCGAACGGCTCACGCCTGCAGCCGGATCCCGATAGCTTGGCGGTCGCGGCCGCGCTGCAGGGCTGCCGATGGATTCGCTTGGCCGAGCTGTGCGAGCGCGTGCCGCAGCTTTCTCGTGCCGCCGTAGCCCGCGCCGTGCTGAACCTCGCACGGCACGAGATCGTTACCGTTCACACGTAGGCGGGCGGGGTTACTGCACGCGCTCGACCTGAATGAAGCCGTTCAACTCGAGCGCCGTCATTCGGTACGAGTTCCCCCAGCGCGTCGGATATATCCGCACGCTGTGGCCCACCTGCAGCGGATACCACTGCGGCCGCATCTGCCGCCAGACCTGGCCGTTCTCGAGCGTGATGATGTAGCTGTTCGGAACGGTCTGCCGCAGGGCAGCGACCGTCCCGAGCAGCTCTTCCGCTTCGCCCTGCTGCTCCGCCACGCGCGAACGCCGCAGGCCGAACTCCTCCGCGGCGGCCGCGGCATCGTCGATCTCGATCTCGCCGGCAGGGACGACCGGGCTGCCGCGCTGTTCGGCGGCCGATCGACTCGCCTCGGCGGCCGCCTCGGTGCGCGGAGCAGGCGCGGCCTCGACCGGCGGCGGGGGCACCGCGGCCTCGGCCGCATCGGCCGATTCTGCTGGAGCCGCATCCCCGACTTGCTCGCGCAGCGCCGCATCGACCCTGCTCTCGTAGCAGCGAAACCGCTCGGCCGGTGACTCGATTGCGACGCAGTCCGCGACGTTCACCTCGAGCGTCGAGTCGCTCTGTGCGCTCGCGGTCGCTGTGAGCAGCATGCCGGAGACCACCGCGGCGCCGGCCGCGGCCGAGAGCCATCCCTTGTACGTGCGATACAATTGCGACATGTCGTCCCCCTGATTACGATGCGACATGCTACGGCAACGCAAAGACCGCCACCTCATCTCCGGCAACGATCGCAACATGCTGCTTGCCGCTTGCTGATAAATAGCTCATCGGGTTTGCATTCGCATTCCCTTCGAGCCGCGCGGACCACAGCTCCTCCCCGGACGCCGAGTCGAACGCGCGGAAACGGCGATCGTTGGTCGCACCGACAAAAACCAGCCCGCCGGCCGTCACGGACGGCCCGGCACTGCCGGTGTTGCCGACGAGCTGCCGGCCCTCCGGCAAATCCTCACGAAGGCCGAGCACTACCTGCCAGACGATCTCGCCCTTGCTCGGGTCGACGGCGGTCAACCTCGACCAGGGCGGACGGTAGCACGGCGCGCTCGGCCCGATGCCGCGCCCTTGCTCGTCGAACTCGCCGCCGATCGGTGCGCTGAAGCTCGCGTACGGCCCCGGCCCATTGATGCTTGCGCGGTCGTACGGCTGATCCGACGCCTCCGTGCCGCGCCCGTAGTTGAGCTCGGGATCGCGATCCTCGAGCCAGCCGACGAGCGACGTATCGTGCGCATTCACATAAGCGAGGCCGGTCTCGTGATCGATCGTGACGCCGCCCCAGTTCACGCCGCCGATGCCGCCGGGCAGTTGAATCGTCGACCGCGGCGCCGCATCCGGCGCCTTGTACAGAAACGGCGTGAACGGACCCTCGTTATAAAAGCCGCCGCTCCGCTCCATCACCTCACGGCACGCCGCCGCATGCTCCGGGGTCGTATCCTCAGGGCGTACGAGGTCGACCTCGGGATCGAAGCTCACCCGCGACAACGGCCCCGGCCGCACCGGAAACGGCTGAGTCGGCGAATACCACTCGCCCGGCACATCGCCGGCCGGCACGGGCCGATCCTCGACCTCGATCAGCGGCTCGCCGGTCTCGCGATCGAGCACAAAGAAATAGCTGGTCTTGCCGACATGCGCGATCGCAGGCGTCGTCCGGCCGTCCTCGTGAACGAAATCGAACAGCGCACCTGCCGACGGCATATCGGCGTCCCAGAGGTCATGGCGTACTGACTGGAAGTGCCAGACATATTCGCCCGTCAGCGCGTCGAGCGCGACGATGGAGCCGCCAAAGACATTGGTGCCGGGACGGTCGCCGCCGTAGTAGTTCGGCGAGGGGCTCGAGATCGGCGCATAGACGAGCCCGAGCTCGGTATCGACGGGCGCCGAGAACGCCCACATGTTGGTCCCGGAGCGCCCGTCCCAGCTATCGTCACGCCAGGTCTCGTTATACGGCTCGCCGGGCCGCGGCACCGTCCAGAACTCCCAGAGCTTTTCGCCCGTGCGGACGTCGAAGCCGCGCATGTTGCCGGGATCGCCCTGCGGAAGCTCGCCGACGTTCGCGCCGAGAATCGCGACATGACGGTAGATGACCGGCGCGCCGCCGTATGGCACGCCGACATCGACCGCGCCTTCGGTACCGAAATCGGCCATGCGCTCGCCGGTTTCAGCATCGAGCGCGATCAGGTTCGAGCCGCTCGTGAAGAGAATGCGCGCGCCGAGGCTGTCGTCCCCCGGCCAATAACTGACGCCGCGCGTCGATGCGCGGCCGCCGCGCAACGGCACCGTGGACGCAGACGGTGCCGCCGCTTGCGCGTCGGGCGCTTGCGGCGCGGTAAGCGTATGCACCCACACCTCGCGGCCCGAGTCGCCGTCGAGCGCAACGACGCGGTCGCCGCTCGGCAGATACATCACGCCTCCAACGACCAGCGGCACCGCCGTAGACCCACCGTTCAGACGATAGCTCCACGCGGACTCGAGCTCGCTCACGGTCTCGCGGTTGATCTGATCGAGCGGCGAATAGCGGGTCGCGCCCGGATCGCCGTTGATCGACGTCCAATCCCCCGGGCCGATTGCCGCTTCCTGCACGTCGGCCGCCGTCTGCGCCGCCGCGGTCGAGATCGCGAGGCCGAGCACGACGCCGGCCGCCAACGGGCCGCGGGCCGCTCCCACGGCGCGACCCGAAGAATCGCTCCCGCTCTTTCGCGCGAGGACCGAACGCGCCGTGCGGCGCGTAGGCAAGGTGTGGTCATCGAAGTCGAATGGCATCGTCCTACTCCCTTGGGTCGATCCGCGCCGCGCCGCAGGGTCGATCCGCGGCGCGGCGCGGCCGGCCGCGTCAACGAGCCGCGTGCTGGGCCCGCTCGTAGCGCGACGTCTCGATGTAGTTGCGGATCGCCGTATTG
>CAZFJU010000112.1:0-13123 GCA_964518995.1 uncultured Gammaproteobacteria bacterium | reverse complement strand
GAGCCGTTCGAGCCGGAGCAGGTTCGATCGAAAGGCGAAGAGAGGATCGTGTCTTACGGCGTGTCGAGCTATGGCTACGACGTGCGCTGCGCGGACGAATTCAAGATCTTCACAAACATCAACACGACGATCGTCGATCCGAAGCATTTCGATGCAAAGAGCTTCGTCGACTTCCAAGGCGACTGCTGCATTATCCCGCCGAATTCGTTCGCGCTAGCGCGCACCGTCGAGTACTTCCGTATCCCGGAGAACGTGCTCGTCTTTTGCCTCGGCAAATCGACCTATGCGCGCTGCTTCCGCGGCGATACGCGGGTCGCGTTGGTCGACGGCACGAGCCCCACGCTGGAGGAGATGGCGCGTCGGCATGACGGTGGCGAGTTGTTCTGGGGCTACAGCATCGACGCCCATGGGCGCCTGATCGTTACACTGCTGGATGCACCGCGCTTCATTGGTCGGGACTCACTCCTCGAAGTGACTCTCGATCACGGCAGATCGATTCACGCAACGCCCGATCATCTGTTCCTGACCCGCGATGGCCGAATGGTCGCAGCCGCCGAGCTCAACCCCGGAGACTCGCTGATGCCGCTGTATCGCGATCATTTTCGCGGTTACGAGTGGGTCTACCAGCCCCTCAACGGCCATCTTCACCCCACTCATCGACTTGCTGACGACTGGAACCTACGCCATCGCATCTATCAGGACGCGCCTGGCACGCATCGCCACTACCTTGCGAGCTCGCGTGGGGGCGCGGCCTCTCATGAGCAACGCAACCATAAGGTCGCGCGGATCCGTGACATACCGGGCGACCACGATGTGTACTGTCTCACCGTCCCGGAAGCGGGCAACTTCGCTCTCGAAGCGGGCGTCTTCGTTCACAACTGCGGCATTATCGTCAACGTCACGCCGCTCGAGCCCGGCTGGGAAGGCCAGGTCACGCTCGAGTTCTCCAACACGACGCCGTTACCCGCGAAGATTTATGCGAACGAAGGCATCGCGCAGATGGTGTTTTTCGAGTCAGACGAGGTCTGCGAGACGTCGTATCGGGATCGCGCCGGCAAGTATATGGGCCAACGCGGGGTCACCTTGCCGAAAACGTAGCGCTACGGCGCGAAAGCGCAGCGTACATAGGAGTACGTGAGTATTTCGCGCCCGGTTTTCAACGCCGCAGCGCGCCGCCAACAAGCTGTGAAAAAGCCTCTGGTGGATGCGATGCAAGGCGAAAACCGGGCGCGAAAGCGCAGCGTACAAAGGAGTACGTGAGCATTTCGCGCCCGGTTTTCAACGCCGCAGCGCGCCGCCAGAGGCTTTTTCAGTCGTCTTCGACGGTGATCTTGGGGAACAGCCGGCTATAGTCCTTCCCACTCGCCGCCAGCGCACCGGCGGCGCGCAGTGCAACCGAGCGAAAGCGCAGACCGGTGCGACCGTCCGGCTCGGCGATAACGGTCGGCTTGCCGCCGTCAGTCTCTTCTCTGATACGCCGCTCGAGCGGCAGTGCGCCGAGCAGCGGCACGCCGTACTCGGCCGAGAGACGCTCACCGCCATGTTCGCCGAAGATGGCTTCCTCATGACCGCAATTCGAGCAGATGTGCAGGCTCATGTTCTCTATGATGCCGAGCACCGGCACGTTCACTTTCTGGAACATCTCGATGCCCTTGCGCGCATCGGCAAGGGCGATGTCCTGCGGTGTGGTGACGACGACCGCCCCGGTGACGGGCACGCGCTGCGCGAGCGTGAGCTGGATATCACCGGTGCCGGGCGGCATGTCGACGATGAGATAGTCGACGCCGCTCCAGTTTGTTTGCATCAGCAGCTGATTCAGCGCCGACGTGACCATCGGCCCGCGCCAGGCCATCGGCTGCCGCTCGTCGACCAGGAAGCCGATCGACATGGCTTTGATGCCGTGCGCGGTTAAAGGCTCGAGCGTCTTGCCGTCCGTCGATTGCGGCCGTTGGCCCATGAGACCGAGCATGCGCGGCTGGCTCGGTCCGTAAATATCGGCATCGAGCAACCCGACGGAGGCCCCCTCGAGACTTAGCGCCAGCGCGACATTGACGGCCACGGTCGACTTGCCGACGCCGCCTTTGCCGGATGAGACCGCGATCACGTTCTTGACGCCTGCGATGGGTTTCAGGCCATGCTGGACGCTGTGGGTGCCGACCGACCATTCGACGTCGACATCGATCGGCTCATCGACCACCTCGCGGCCATGGGCGGCCAGCGCGGCCGCGAGAGCTCTACCGGTTCGCTCCGCGGGGAAGCCGACCTTGACGGTGACGGCCAAGCGGCCATTCGCGCGGCCGACCTGCACGCTGCTGCCGCGCCCCCCGAGCGCACCGCCCGTCTGCGGCAAGACGAACTGCTCGAGGTGCGCCTTCAGCCGCTGCTCGGCCGAATCAACCATGGTCTTCACCGTCCATAGGGACGATTGTAACCCAAGCCATGCCCGCGGTGCGTTCGGCCGCAGCGCGTCCCAAAGCTGTGATGGGCGTTCCATCTGCCTTAAGCCCATATGGCATAATCCATGCGCGAGCAGTCCGTTATGTCGGGTCCTCCCGTGCTCGGGCATGTGTGTAGTTATACTAATTTTTGCAGGCGGCCCCGGGCTGGCAGCTCCAGGACGGAATGAATTTCATCGTTGCATTCCAAGCGGATAGGCTGATCTCCCAGATTCAGGATGTCGCCGATCCAAGCTCGCCCCTGGCCAAGAAGGCGTTTGCGAAACTGGGCAAGCTTGGCACGGCCGCGATCCCGCGGATTCTCGACGCGCTCGCCTCCGCTGATCGACGCCAGACCGTCGAATACGTCGAGATCCTCAGCTCGCTGATCACCGATAAGACGTTGCCCGTGGTCGCCCGCGGGCTCGCCGATTCAGACGCACGAACCGTGCAAGGCACGGTTGCCGCGCTCTCGACGAGCGCTCGCTTCAACGTCAACCGCTTGGTCGACCTGCTCGCAGAGGATCAGTACTCGAAGCCCGCGCTGATCGAGGTGCTTACGGCGCACAAGGATCGGCTCAACGTGCGGCAGCTGCTGAACCAGATCTACTACCTTCAGCCGAACGAGAAAGCGGCCGTGTTCAAGCTGATCGACGAGATCGCCACCGAGGACTTGGTGCCCGATCTGATCGACCGGATGGGCGGCAAGGATCCGGTCGTGAAAATGCTGCTGATCAACGTGATCACGCGCTTCGATCGGCCGGAGGTTCATCGCGTGGTGCAGGAGCAGCTCAAAGACACGAACAAGCTCGTCCGCCACGCCGCGCTCGGGGCGGCGTCGCGGCTCGGCAAGGCGCTCGATGCCGGCACGGTTGCCACGCTGCTCGTAGACCCTGACATCGACGTGATGAACAAGGCCGTCGATGTGCTGGTCCAGATCAACGATCCGCAGACGGTAAAGTACCTGCTGCCGGCCCTGAAGGCCGAGAACGAGTTCTCCCGACGCGCCGCCGTGGAGGTCTTGAACGAGGTCGGCACGACGGACAGCGTGAAGTACCTGCTCGAGGCGGTCGGCGATGACGACTGGTGGGTGCGATTGAGAGCATGCGACGCGCTCGCGCGTATCGGCGGCCCGCGAGTCGTCGACGCCGTGCTGGAGCTCGTCAATGACGAGAACGAGGACATCCGCCGGTCGGCCATCGAAATCCTGAACATCTGCAAGGACAAGCGCGCGGTCGATCAGCTGATCGAAGCCGTCGAGGATAAAGACTGGTGGGTCAGCGAGCGCGCCGCGGATGCGCTCGCCGAGATCGGCAATCCGAAGGCCCTGCCTGCGCTGCTGAAGATGCTCGAGCGCAATGACCGCTCGGTCCCCGTCGCGCTGCGCGCCATCGGCAAGCTCGGTGATGAAAAGCTGCTTCCCAACGTGCTGGCCTTTCTGAAACGCCCGGAGCGCGAGATCAAGCTCGCGGCGATCGAGGCGCTGGCGGAGCTCGTCGGCGAGCGGCACGCCGCGAAAATCCGCGAGTTTCTGCAGCAGGCCGCCATATCCGCCGACGAGACAATCAACCGCGCGGCGGCACGCGCCGTCCAGCGTATCGACGGCCGCCTCGCGCAAAGTGGGCAGTTCGCCTCCTCGAGCTCACGGAGCCCGGCGCCCATATCGACGCCGGTGGCGCAGGCCGATGTCGACCCGCTCGCGGACATGCAGCCCCCGTCGTACGAAGTCACCGCGTCGCGCACGCTTCTGCGCGACGACGCCGAGGCGGCCCCGCCGCGCGATGCCGAGGCGTTCGACGTCAACTCGCTCCAGCCGGACGAACTGATCGAGGGCCGCTATCGGTTCATCCAGAAAATCGGCAAAGGCGCCTTCGGCACGGTCGTGCTGGTCGAGGACACGGTTGTCGAGGAGCGTTTGATCCTCAAGTTCCTCAATCCGAACGTGGCGTCGGACGAAGAAATGATGAAGCGGTTCGTGCACGAGCTGCGCTACTCCCGCCGTATTACGCACAAGAATGTCATCAGGATTTACGACTTTCTGTACGTCAGCGGCGGCTATGCCATCTCGATGGAGTATTTTCCGTCGCACACCTTGAGCACGGAGATCGCAAACGAGAAGCCGATGAACCCGCGCAAGGCCGTGCGGTATGCGATGGACATCTGTCTCGGCATGCTGCACGCCCATCAGCAAGGCATCATCCACCGCGACCTGAAACCCGCGAACATCCTAATCAACGACGAAGGGCTCGTGAAGATCGTCGACTTCGGCGTCGCCGCGGCCGCGAAAAGCGGCGATACGCAGCTGACCAAGACCGGCTACGTGATCGGCTCGCCGAAATATATGGCCCCGGAGCAAATTCTCGGCAAGAAGGTGGACGAGCGCGCCGACATCTACAGCCTCGGCGTCATTCTGTACGAGATGCTGTGCGGCTCTCCGCCGTACACGCGCGGCGACCATATGTCGGTGATGTATCAACACGTGCAGGGCAAGGCGCCGCCGTTGACACAAATGAACCCCAACATACCCGCCGATCTCGCCGAGATCGTCGTGAAAGCGATGGCCGTCGACAAGGGCAAACGCCATGCATCGATGGAGGAGCTGCGCAACGCGCTTGCCGTGGTCGGCAGGCGGCTGCCCTGAGCGATGGCCCGGATCGACGCCTTTCTGAAGCTCGGGCTCGCGCAAGGATGCTCCGACGTGCACCTCGCGGTCGGCGTACCGCCGATGCTGCGGCTGCACGGCGACCTGATGCCGATCAAGTTCCGCGACCTGGGTGACGCGGAGCTCGAAGGCTACATCGACGAGATTCTCGTCGAATCGCAGCGTGAGCGCTTCCGCGCGGGCTATGACCTCGACTTCTCGTACGTGAGCTCCGACGGCGGCCGTTTCCGGGTCAATCTCTATCGCAAGGCCACCGGCATCGGCGCGACTTTCCGCAGCATTCCGACGCAGATCCCGACACTCGAGAGCCTCGATCTGCCGCCGGTCATTACCCGCTTCTGCGACCTGCATCAGGGCATGGTGCTCGTCACGGGCTCGACCGGCACGGGCAAGTCGACCACCCTCGCAGCGATGATCGACCACCTCAATGCTCATCGCAGCCTCAACATCATCAGCCTCGAGGACCCGATCGAGTTCGTGCACCAGAGCAAGCGCTCGCAAATCATCCAACGCGAGCTCGGCACCCATATCCAGACGTTCGCCGACGGCGTCCGCGCGGCCCTGCGCGAGGATCCGGACGTGATCCTGGTCGGCGAGCTGCGCGACGGCGAGACGATCAGCATGGCGATGACGGCCGCGGAGACCGGCCATCTCGTGCTCGGCACGCTGCACACGACCAGCGCCGTCAAGTCCGTCGACCGGATCATCGACGCGCTGCCGACCGATCAGCGCGAGCAAACCAAGAGCTTTCTGGCGCATAGCCTGCACGCGGTCGTCACCCAGAATCTCGTCAAGACGCCGGACGGCCGCGCGCGGCGAGCGATCGTCGAGGTCATGATCATGAACCGCGCGATCGCGAAGCTGATCATGAGCGATCAGACCCATCAGATTCCGGCGCAGCTGCAGACCGGCCGCGAGCTCGGCATGCAGATGATGGATCAGGCGCTGCTCGATGCGATCGCGCGCCGGCAGATCGATGCGGACGACGCGTACCGATACGCAACGGATCGCAAGAAATTCGAGCGCTTCGTAACGGATACGACCGTGCTCTCGCCCACGTCGAGAATCGGCTTATGAGGCTCGGGCGATGCCGATGATCGACGACCTGCTGCGCAGCATGCATCTGCGCAAAGGCTCGGACCTGCACCTCGTCGCTGGCGATCTGCCGCGGATGCGCGTGAACGGCGAGCTGATCTCCGTGCAGAATCAAAAGCTCGACAACGAGGAGTTGCGCGCCGGGCTCGGCGCACTGATGAGCCGCCAGGCCCTCGAGCAGTTCGAGAGGCATGATGCGGCGGATTTCGCGCACCACATTCCGGACGTAGCCCGCTTTCGCGTGAACGTCTTTCGGCACCTGAACGGCATCGGGGCGGTATTTCGCGGCATCCCGTCGACGGCATTGACCCTCGAGCAGCTCGGCATGCCGGAGTCTGTGCACCACCTCGGCCACGCGAATCGAGGCCTTATCCTCGTGACCGGTAAGACCGGCTCCGGCAAGTCGACGACGCTGGCCGCGATCGTCGACGCGATCAACAGCCGCCTCAAAGGTCACATCATCACGATCGAGGATCCGATCGAGTTCGTGCATCAACGCAAGCTATGCCTGATCAGCCAGCGCGAGGTCGGCGTGCACAGCCGGTCGTTCAGCGCGGCGCTGCACTCGGCATTGCGCGAGGATCCCGATGCCATCCTGGTCGGCGAGCTTCGCGATCTCGAGACGATGAGCATCGCGATGACCGCCGCGGAGATGGGCATTCTCGTGATGGGCACCCTGCACACCAACGGCGCCGCGGCCACGATCGACCGGGTCGTGAATATCTTCCCAGCCGACAAGCAGGACCACGTTCGCAACATGCTGTCCACGTCGCTGCGCGGCGTGATCTCCCAGCAGCTGGCGCGAACTAAGGACGGCACGGGCCGCGTCGCGGCGCTCGAGATTCTGATCAACACGTCGGCCGTGGCGAATCTGATCCGCCAGGGGAAGCTCGAGCAGCTCGAGAACGTCATGCAGTCGAGCGCGGCAGAGGGAATGTGCACGATGGATTCGTCACTGAGAAAACACCTCGACGCGGGCCGCATTTCAGGTCAAGAGGCCTATATGCAGGCCTTCGATAAGAGCAAGTTCGAGCAGCACAAGGACATCGCTTGAGGCCGGCTTTGCGGCCGGCCGCCCCCGCGCCGCCTGCGACGCGCCGAGGACCGGTGTATCCTATGGGGCTTCCTTTGCCCAATCGGGAGACCCCATGGCCTCGTCAACCCGTTCCCCCGTCGATCCGGGGGGCCTCCTCGAATTTTCCGTCGTGTATACCGACCGTTCACTGAACCACATGTCCGCGGCGTTTCAGGCCGTGATGCGTGAGCTTTCCGCTACGCTGAAGGAAGTCTACGGCGCGCATGCGGTCGCGATCGTGCCGGGCGGCGGTACCTACGCCATGGAATCCGTCGCGCGGCAGCTCGGGACCGGCAAGCGCTGCCTGGTGCTGCGGAACGGGTGGTTCAGCTACCGCTGGACGCAGATTTTCGATACCGGCAGCATCCCGGCCGAAGCCCCCGTCCTCACAGCGCGCCGCACCGGCACCGATTCGCAGGCGCCGTTCGCACCGGCGCCCATCGAAGAGGTGGAAGCGTTCATCCGCGACCAGCGGCCCGACCTCGTGTTTGCACCGCACGTCGAGACCGCCTCCGGGATCGTGCTGCCGGACGACTACCTGCAGCGGGTCGCGGCCGCGATCCATGACGTGGGCGGCTTGTTCGTGCTCGACTGCATTGCGTCGGGCACGCTTTGGGTCGACATGCGCAAGAACGGCGTCGACGTGCTGATTAGCGCCCCGCAGAAGGGCTGGTCGGGCACTCCGGGTGCGGGCCTGGTCATGATCGGCGAAACGGCGCGCGAACGCCTCGAGCAGACTAAGACGACGAGCTTCGCGCTTGATCTGCGTAAGTGGCTCGAGATCATGGAGACCTACGAGAAGGGTGCGCACGCCTACCATGCGACGATGCCGACCGACGGCCTGCGGCGCTTCGCCGAGGTCGTGCAGGAGACGCGTGAGTTCGGGTTCGAGCTCGCCCGGAAGCGGCAGATCGAGCTTGGCCAGAAAGTTCGCAAGATGCTCGTTGACCGCGGATTTCCGAGCGTCGCCGCACCGGGCTTCGAGGCGCCCTGCGTCGTCGTCTCCTATACGACCCGCACGGACATCGTGCCGCGCTTCGCCAAGGCGGGCGCGCAGGTAGCTGCCGGCGTTCCGCTGATGTGCGGCGAGCCGGAGGACTACAGCGCGTTTCGTATCGGTCTCTTCGGGCTCGACAAGCTCGCGGACGTCGACGGCACGGTCGCGGCCCTGTCTGCGGCGATGGATCAAGCGCTCGGCTAAGCGCCCGCAGCAGCGGCGGCGCACGGCGGCCGCCGCTGCACCGATCAAACCGTAACACCCTGCCGCGATGGCATAATCGTCTGCCCTGCGCCCGGAGCCCCGAGCCCGTGACCGGAAAGCGAAACATCCTCGTCACCAGCGCCCTCCCCTATGCGAATGATTCGCTGCACATCGGCCATATCGTCGAGTACGTGCAGACAGACGTGTGGGTGCGATTTCAGCGAATGCGCGGCCATACCTGCCACTATGTCTGCGCGAGCGACGCGCACGGCACACCGACCATGCTGCGCGCGGAGCGCAAGGGCGTCGACCCCGAGACCCTGATCGAGCGAATCAGCGCCGAGCATCGCCGCGACTTCGCGACCTTCCGGATCAGCGTGGACAACTATCTGACCACGCACGCCGCCGAGAACGGCGAGCTCACTCGCGAGATCTATCGCCGGCTCGATGCGGCCGGACACATCCGGCGGCGCACGATCGAGCAGGCCTATGACGAGTCGCGGCAGATGTTCCTGCCGGATCGCTACGTGCGTGGCACCTGCCCCGTGTGCGGCAAGGAGGATCAGTACGGCGACTCGTGCGAGCGCTGCGGCGCGACCTACTCGCCGATGGACCTGATCGACCCCATTTCGGTGGTATCCGGCACGCGCCCGACCGTCAAGACATCCGAGCATCTGTTCTTCAAGCTCGGCGACTTCGAGCAGGCGCTCAAGGAGTGGGTGCCCGGCCGTGTGGACGATGTCATGGTCCACAAGCTCGACGAATGGTTCGACGCCGGCCTCAAGGACTGGGACATCTCGCGAGACGCACCCTATTTCGGCTTCGAGATCCCGGGCGAGAAAGGCAAATACTTCTACGTCTGGTTCGATGCGCCGATCGGCTACATGGCGAGCTTTTTAAATCTGTGCCGGCGCACCGGCATCGACTTCGACGCCTATTGGGGCGCGGACAGCCGGGCGGAGCTCTATCACTTCATCGGCAAGGACATCGTGTACTTCCACACGCTGTTCTGGCCTGCCGTGCTCGACGGCGCGGGGTTCCGCCGGCCGACCGGCGTGTTCGTGCATGGCTTTCTGACCGTAGACGGCCAGAAAATGTCGAAAAGCCGCGGTACCTTCATCAACGCCGCAACGTTCGCGAAGCATATCGACCCGGATTACCTCCGCTATTATTTCGCGTCGAAGCTCGCGGCAAACGTCGACGACATCGATCTGAGCTTTCCGGACTTCATCGCCAAGGTGAACTCCGACCTCGTCGGCAAGGTCGTCAACATCGCAAGCCGTTGTGCAGGCTTCGTGCATCGCCTGGCCGGCGGTCGGCTCGCAGACACGCTACCGAGCCCCGAGCTGCTAGCGGACTTCACCGCCGCCGCCGAGGCCATCGCGGCGGACTACGAGAGCCGCGAGTATGCGCGCGCGATGCGCCGCATCATGGCGCTCGCGGATCGCGCCAATCAGTACATCGATGCCGAGAAGCCCTGGATCGCGGCCAAAGACGACTCCAACCGCGAGGCGGTCGTTGGCGTCTGCACGCAGGGACTCAACCTGTTCCGGATCCTGGTGCTGTATTTGAAACCCGTGATTCCGGAGCTGGCCGCACGTGCAGAGCAGTTCCTGGCCATCGACCCGCCGTTGCAATGGGCCGACGTGCATGAGCCGCTGCTCGGCCGCGCGATCGACACGTTCAGCCCGCTGCTTGCTCGCGTCGAGCCGGCAGCCGTCGACGCGATCATTGAAGAGACGCGTTCCGCCGTCGCGGCCCGCAGCAAGGAGAGCGCAATGACCTCATCCGCCGATACCGCCGCCCATACCTCCGCCTCGAGCGAGGCGCCCCAAGCCGCCGAGACGCCGGAGAGCTCCGAGATCGACATCGAGCTGTTCTCGCGCCTCGACCTGCGGGTCGCCCGCGTCGCACAGGCCGAGCTCGTGGAGGGCGCCGACAAGCTGTTGAAGCTGACGCTCGACGTCGGCGGCGCGACCCGGACCGTATTCGCGGGCATCCGCAAGGCCTACGAGCCGTCGTCGCTCGAAGGCCGGCTCGTCGTGCTGGTCGCGAATCTGAAGCCCCGCAAAATGCGCTTCGGCACGTCGGAGGGTATGGTGCTTGCGGCGAGCGGCGACGGCCCCGGCGTCTTCCTGCTGCAGCCGGACTCGGGCGCCGAGCCCGGCATGAAAGTCAGCTAACGCGAGGGCGGAGTGCGCACGCCGCCGGGCATCACGGCATCGGGACGGGAACGCAATGGAGCTGCTCCTCATCATCATCGCGGCGGCGCTGGTCAATAACTTCGTGCTCGTCCAGTTTCTCGGCTTATGCCCGTTCATGGGTGCGTCACGACGCGTCGAGGGCGCGATCGGCATGGCGCTCGCGACCGGGCTGGTGCTGACCACCGCTTCCGGGCTCAGCTATTTCATAGACCGGCTGCTGCTGGTTCCGCTCGGGCTCGAGTACCTGCGCCTGATCGGCTTTATTCTGGTGATCGGCGCGTCCGTGCAGCTCACCGAGCTGCTGATTCGCCGGCTGTCACCGATGCTGCACCGCATGCTCGGGCTCTACATCCCGCTGATCGCGAGCAACTGCGCGGTGCTCGGCGTCGCGCTGCTGAACTCGGCGGCCAGCCGCAGCCTCGTCGCGGCGCTGTTCTACGGCGCAGGCGCCGCCCTCGGCTTCGGGCTCGTGCTCGCGATGCTCGGCGGCCTGCGCGAGCGTCTCGAACGCGCCGATGTCCCGCAACCGTTTCGCGGGCATGCGATCGCATTCGTCACAGCGGGTATCATGTCCTTGGCATTTCTGGGCTTCACCGGCTTCGCACGGCTCTGAGCGAGGAATCCACTGCCGAGCCCCACTGGGTCACCTTCTCGCCGTATGCTCACCGCAGTCACGCTACTCACCGGCCTTTCGCTTGCGCTCGCTGCGGCGTTGATCGCGGCGGCGCGCCTGCTGCCCGATCGGGAGGACGATGCCGTCGAGCGCGTCGAGCAGCTGCTGCCGCGCATCCAATGCGCGCAGTGCGGCTACCCCGGCTGCCGGCCGTACGCCGAAGCGATTCTTGCTGGCCATGCGGAGATCAACCGCTGCCCGCCGGGCGGCGATACCGTCATCCGCGCCCTCGCGGAGCTACTCGGGCGCGAGCCGCAACCGCTCGATACCCACATCGGGCAGGCCAGCATGGATCGCGTCGCGCGCGTCGACGAAACGCTCTGCATTGGCTGCAATCTGTGTCAACGCGCCTGCCCCGTCGACGCCATCGTCGGCATCCCACACATGATGCATACGGTCCTCACACGTCATTGCACCGGGTGCGAGCTGTGCCTGCCCCCCTGCCCGGTGGATTGCATCGAGCTGGTGCCGAGAAATGCTTGAGCTCACACCGGATCGTCGCCTGAGCGGGGGCCTTCGGCTGTTGCCGCACAAAGCGCCGTCGACCACGGAGCCGATTCTGCGCGGTCTCGTGCCGCCCGAGCTCGTCATCGGCCTGCATCAACGCGGCGGCGCGAGCGCGGTGCCGATCGTCGAAGTCGGACAGCGCGTCGCGAAAGGCGAGCCGATCGCCGTTCCGGGTGCCGCGCCGTCGTCCGGCGTGCATGCATCGAGCTCGGGACGAGTCCGCGCCATCGAGGAGCGGCTGGTGCCAACCGGCACGCGACTGCGCCATGTCCTATGCGTCGTCATCGAGACGGACGGCCAGGATCTCCCCTACCGCGGCAGCGGCGGCTGGCCGACTGAACGCGACGCGCAGATCGAGCATGTGCGCCAAGCCGGGATCGCCGGCCTCGGCGGCGCCGCGTTCCCGACGGCCATGAAGCTCGAAGCGGTCGCCGGCCGCTGCAAAGCGCTGATCGTGAACGGCGCCGAATGCGAGCCCTATATCAGCTGTGATGACATGCTGATGCGCGAAGCGCCCGACGAAATCGTTACCGGCATCATCAGAATGGCCGACCTGCTCGATGCGCCGGTCGCGATCCTCGCGATCGAGCGCGACAAGCCTCGGGCGATCGAAGCCATGGCCAATGCCGCGCGGGCTGCTGCCGACCCGCGCTTGCGTCTCGCGGAGCTGCCGACGATCTATCCGGCCGGCGGCGAGCGGCAACTGATCGAGCTGCTGACGGGCGAAGAGGTGCCGAGCGGGACCTATCCGAACTCGATCGGCTACGTCTGCCAGAACGTCGGCACGGCTTACGCGCTGCAGCGTCTTGCTTCGAGCGACGCGCCTCTCACGTCGCGCATCGTCACCGTCACCGGCCGCGGTGTCCGCAGCGTGCGCAACTTGGAGGTACCGATCGGCACTCCCATCGGCTGGTTGATCGCACAATGCGGCGGTTATCGCGGCGACGTCGTGCGTCTGATTCACGGCGGCAGCATGATGGGCTACGCGCTGCCGAGCGACGATTTGCCGGTCACGAAAGCCACGAGCTGCATCCTCGCCGCCACCGCTGACGAGGTTCGGGTCGATTATCGCGAATGGGCCTGCATTCGCTGCGGCGAATGCGCGTCGGTATGCCCGGCGCGGCTGCAGCCCCAGGAGCTGGTCGTTGCCGCCGTCGCACGATCGTTCGGCGACCTCGCGGCACTCGGGCTCGACGACTGCATCGAGTGCGGCTGCTGCGACGTAGCTTGCCCCAGTCACATCGTGCTCGCCGAGCGCTTTCGCGACGCGA
>CAZFJU010000111.1:0-13164 GCA_964518995.1 uncultured Gammaproteobacteria bacterium | reverse complement strand
GTCGCGCCGGGCAGCATGCCGTATTCGGCCGTCACCCAGCCTTCGTGGCGCCCTTTCAGAAAAGGCGGCACTTTGTTCTCTACGGACGCGGTGCAGAGCACCCGCGTATCACCGAACTCGACCAGCACCGAGCCCTCGGCATGCCGGGTGTAATCCGCTGTGAAGCGCACGGGTCGCATCTCGTCGGGCCGGCGTTTGCTCGGACGCATAGGGTAGGGAAGCCTCCATTGTCGGCAGCGGGACGGCCGCCCCGCGCGAGCCGAATCGTGCCTGTCCGGGCTGCTCGGAGCAACCCTTCGGGGGCCTCCGGCCGGCGGAGCGCTAGTCCCCGAGCCAGCGCAGCGCAGCGATGGTCGTGTTGTCGCTGTGCGGGGAATTGCGCGCGACGGCCCGTTCGGCGAGCGCCGGCACGGCCTGCTCGAGCGGTGAAAACGGCGCGGCCAGCGCGCCGATCTCGGGGTCCTCGAGTCCAGTCCAGAGGCCGTCGGAGCACGCCAGCAGGACATCGCCCGGCGCGAGGCGTTTGCGCGTGGTAACGGTCATATTCGGCAGCGGCCAGTCGCCGCCGAGGCAGCACTCGACGAAGTTGCGCATCGGATGCGAGCGCATCTCCTGCTCGCGGATCAGGCCCTCGCGCCGCAGCAGCTCGACATGGCTGTGATCGCGGGTCCGCTCGCGAACGCTGCTGTCACGAAGCTGATAGATTCGGCTGTCGCCGACGTGGGCCCAGTACGCGCCGCCGTCCTGCACGAGGCAGACGGCGCAGGTCGCACGCGGTTTGTGATCGACGGCCACGCCTTCACCGAGCTCGACGACCCGGTCGTGGGCGAGCGCCAGCGAGATCGTCAGAAACCCTTGCGGGTCGAAGACTCTGCTGCGCTCCTCGGCAAAGCACTGCCGCAGCGTCGCGACCGTCACCTCGGCCGCCAAGGCCCCGCCCGCGTGGCCGCCCATCCCGTCGACGACCACGAGCAGCGCCGAATCGCCGCGCGCGAGCACGTCGACACGATCCTGGTTGTCGTGGCGGTTGCCCCAGAGACTGAGCTTCGCAAACTCGATGCGCACGCGGTGTTCGCTCTTATTGTTGCCGTTTGAGTCGGGCCGGGGCGCTCGACTTGCGCTACAGCCGTGGACGCGATTCTGAGGCCGCGCCCGCTCGAAGTCTGTCGAATACCGCTCGAATTTGCGGATCGGCCGGGCGCCTCATGCGCAAGTTTTGCCCGAGTCGAGGCCGGCCGCGCCGGCACGGCCTCGGCGTAGGCTAGCAGACCGCCGGGCTCGGTTCTCCGTCAGGCTGCTAGACTATGCGCGCGTTTCGCACGATGGAATCCGCACTTTGCCCCACAGCATGACCGGCTTCGCGAGCGCAGAAGCCCTCCTGCCGCCGTTTCGGTTGGCGTGGGAGCTGCGCAGCGTCAACCACCGCTTCCTCGATATTTCGCTCCGGCTGCCGGACGAGCTGCGTGCGCTCGATCCAGCGTGCCGGGAGGTCCTTGCGAAGCACGTGCGCCGCGGAAAGATCGACTGCACGCTGAAAATCGCGGTCGCCGACGACAACGGCGGCGCTCCGGAGCTCGACGCCGCAACCCTGACGAGTCTCGCGGCGCTCGAAGCGCGCGTGCGGCAGGAGTTTCCGGCCGCACGGCCGTTGGCTGCGGCCGACGTGCTGCGCTGGCCCGGCGTGCTGAAGGAGCGGCAGCTCGAGCTTGCGGCGGTCGCGGAGCCTGCGCAGCGGGCACTGCGCGACGCCGCGGCGTCGCTCGAAGCGATGCGCGAGCGGGAGGGTGAGCGGCTTGCCGCGTTGCTGGAAGAGCGGCTCGGCATGATTGCCGCGCAGCTCGATGCGGTGCGGCCGATGGTGGTCGGCGCGCAAGAGCGGTACCGCCAGAAGCTCGAGGAGCGGCTCGCGCGCCTCGACGTGCATGCGGAGCCCGAGCGTCTCGAGCAGGAGCTCGTGCTGGTCGCGCAGCGCTTCGACGTCAGCGAAGAGATCGATCGCCTCGGCGGGCACGTGGCCGAGACCCGCGCCGTGCTGCAGCGCCGGGAGCCGATCGGCCGCCGACTCGATTTTCTGATCCAGGAGATGAACCGGGAGGCGAATACGCTCGGCTCGAAGTCCCAGGACGAGGAGCTGACGCGCACCGCGGTCGAGCTCAAGGTCCTGATCGAGCAGATGCGCGAGCAAGTGCAGAACCTGGAGTAACGCGTGGACGAGCAGCGCAACGGGCGAGGACGGCTGCTCGTGCTTGCAGCGCCGTCGGGTGCGGGCAAGACGACGCTCGTGCGCGCGCTGCTCGAGCGGGTGCCGAATCTGTGTTTCTCGGTGTCGTACACGACTCGGCCGTCGCGGCCGGGCGAGCGGGACGGCGTCGACTATTTCTTCGTCGACCGCGACCGTTTCGAGGCGATGGTGCGCCGCGATGAGTTTCTCGAGCACGCGCAGGTCTTCGATCACTGGTACGGCACGTCGCGTGCGCACGTCGAGCAGCTGCTGGAGAGCGGCTCGTCGGTGTTGCTCGAGATCGACTGGCAGGGTGCGCGGCAGGTGCGCGCGCGTGCGCCGGACGCCGTCACGGTGTTCATCCTGCCGCCGTGCGTCGCGGCGCTCGAGGAGCGGCTGCGGAAGCGCGCGACGGATCCGCCCGCGGTTATCGAGCGGCGGCTTCGGGACGCGGTCGACGACATGACGCACTGGAACGAATTCGGCTACGTCGTGGTCAACGACGAGCTCGCGCGGGCGGCGGACGAGCTGGCCGCGATCGTCACCGGCGGCGGCGAGCAGCACCGCACCAATGCGCCGGGCATGGCCGAGCGCGTCGCGGGCGTGTTCGCCGCGGGCGCCGCGCTGCCGGACGCTGCCGGCACGCCGTGACGCGTCGTCGGCACGGCGTCATTAGAGTATAATTGTCAATCCCTCAAGGAGATGAGAGATGGCCCGAATCACGGTCGAGGATTGCACGCGTCGCGTGCCGAACATATTTCAGCTGGTGCTGATTGCCGCCAAGCGCGCGCGCCAGCTCGCCAACGGCGCTCAGCCGATGGTCGAATGGGAGAACGACAAACCCACGGTGGTCGCGCTGCGCGAGATCGCCGAAGGGCATATCGATGCGCGCATCCTCGAGGAGCGTGATCCGCCGGTGGAGGATTTGCTCGACTTCGAGAAGGCGGCGCCTGCAGCCATTCCAGACGATATTCTTGGGCCGCGCGGCGCGCTCGGCGGCGGAGACTGAGCCGTACCGCTCGCGGAGCCGTGCACCGGTTCCAGAGCGTAGCGCGCAATAAGGGCTCATGATGATAGGCGGCGCGATTCGGGAGAAACGGCTTCCGGCCATCCGTCGCGCTGACGATCACGGCTTCGGCGAGCTGCTGACGCGCCTCGCCGCGTACCTGCCCGAAGAAGATCTGGACGGCGTCGCCGAAGCGCACGACTTCGCGGCCAAGGCGCATGAGGGCCAGAACCGACGCAGCGGCGAGCCGTACATCTCGCACCCGATCGCGGTCGCGCAGCTCCTTGCGAGCCTCAATCTCGATCCCGGCTCGATCAAGGCGGCGTTGCTTCACGACACGATCGAGGATACGCCGGCGACGCTCGAGGAGATCAAGGCGCATTTCGGCGACGATGTCGCGCTGCTCGTCGACGGCGTCAGCAAGTTGGATCAGCTGCGCTTCGACAGCGCGGCCGAGGCGCAAGCCGAGAGTTTCCGCAAGATGCTGCTCGCGATGGTGCAGGATCTACGCGTCATTCTCGTGAAGCTGGCCGACCGCACCCATAACATGCGCACGATCGGCGCGCTCGCGACCGTAAAGCAGCGGCGTATTGCGCGGGAGACGCTCGAGATCTATGCGCCGATCGCGAATCGGCTCGGCATCTACAGCCTCAAGATCGAGCTCGAGGATCTCGGCTTCAAGACGCTCTACCCGTACCGCTATCGGGTGCTCGAGCGAGCGCTGCGGAGAACGCGCGGCACGCAGCGTCAGCCGCTGCGGCGCATCGAGAGCCGCTTCGTCCAGGAGCTCGACGCGAATCGCATCAAAGGGCGCGTCACCGGTCGCGAGAAGCATCTCTACAGCATCTACAAAAAGATGCTGCGCAAGAATGCGCATCTTGCCGAGATCGTCGACGTTTTCGGTATCCGCATCGTCGTCCCGGACGTGGACAGCTGTTACCGCGTGCTCGGGCTCGCGCACCAGCTGTATAAGCCGATGCCGGGCCGCTTCAAGGATTACATCGCGATTCCGCGCGTGAACGGCTACCAAGCCCTGCACACGACGCTGTTCGGGCCGAACGGCGTGCCGCTCGAAGTGCAGATTCGCACGGACGACATGGACAAAGTGGCCGAGCGCGGCGTCGCGGCGCATTGGCAGTACAAGGCCGTCGACAAACGCACGTACACGAGCGAGGAGCGTGCGCGCGAATGGCTTGCCGGGCTGATGGAGATGCAGCACTCGGCGAATTCGGAGGAGTTTCTCGAGGCGGTCAAGGTCGACCTCTTCCCCGACAAGGTGTACGTCTTCACGCCGAAGGGCGACATCATGCGGCTGCCGCGCGGGGCCACGGCCGTCGACTTCGCGTACGCCGTGCATACCGATGTCGGCAACCGGTGCGTCGCGGCAAAGATCGACCGGCGCCTGGTGCCGCTGAAAACGCCGCTCGGCAACGGTCAGACCGTCGAGATCATCACGGCGCGCGGTGCACGGCCGAACCCGAACTGGGTCAATTTCGTTGCCACGGCGAAAGCCCGCAATGCGATCCGTGCCTATCTGAAGAACCTGCGCCGCGACGAGGCGCGTGAGCTCGGCCGCCGGCTGTTGAGTCAGGCTCTGCGGCCCTATTCGATCAGCCTGCGCCGCCTGCCAAAATCGCGGATCGCGGCGCTGCTCGGCGAGCTCGGTCTCGAGGACATGGGCGCGCTGCATGAGCAGCTCGGTCTTGGCGAGCGGCTCGCGCCGGTAGTAGCGGGCATTCTCGCGCCGCACGAGGACGACAACACCGATCTCGCGCAGAAGCGCAAGCCGCTCGAGATTGCCGGCACCGAGGGGCTGGTGGTCAACTACGCCCGCTGCTGCTACCCGATTCCGGGCGACGAGATCATCGGTTTCATGTCGAGCGGCCGCGGCATCGTGATCCACCGCACCACATGCGGGAATCTGGCCGAGTACCGCAAGCAGCCGTCGAAGTGGATCCCAGTCAACTGGAAGACCGACGTCGAGGGCGAGTTTCTGTCCGAGATTCAGGTGCGCACGTTCGACCGGGTCGGCCTGCTGGCCGAAGCCGCGGGCAGGATTTCGGCCACGCATACCAATATCGACCACGTCAGAGTCGACACGGAGGGCGACGCGTCGACGCTGCTCTTCCGGCTCAAGGTCAAGGATCGCAAGCAGCTCGCGCACGTGCTGCGCAGCATCCGTGCCATTCCGGGCGTCGTCCGGGTGATGCGCGGCACCGGTTGAAGGACGGAGCATGGCAGAAGACAAGCAAATTATCCGCACTGAACGCGCCCCAGCGGCGATCGGCACTTACAGTCAGGCCGTGAAGGCCGGCCGGATGGTGTTCGTGTCCGGTCAGATCCCGCTCGATCCGGTGTCGATGCAACTCGTCGGCGATGACGTGCGCGCGCAGATTCGGCAGTCGTTCGAGAATCTCGCCGCGGTCGCGGAAGCGAGCGGCGGCTCCCTCGCCGACGCGGTCCGGGTGACGATCTACCTGGTCGATCTAGCGCACTTTCCGGCCGTGAACGAGATCATGGCGCAATACTTCGATGAGCCGTATCCGGCTCGGGCCGCCATTGGCGTCGCGCAGCTGCCGAAGGATTCGCTGGTCGAGATCGATGCGATCCTGATGCTGCCCGAGTAACCCTGCGGCAGAGCGCCCGGTGAACGCCAGGTCAGTGCGCTCGCGAGCGCCAAGGCCGCCGCCGCAGCAGGACGCGCTCGATCGCCCGGTCGCGACCCTGACCGGCGTCGGCACGACGCTTGCCGGTCAGCTGAAACGGCTCGGCGTCGAGCGGATCAGCGACGCGCTGCTGCTCCTGCCGCAGCGTTACGAGGACCGCACCGAGGTGCGCCCGCTCGGCAGCCTCCGTCCGGGCGAGAAGGTGCTGGTCGAGGGGACCGTCGAGCTTGCCGAGGTGGTTTTTCGCCGCCGCCGCACGCTGCTTTGCCGCATCGGGGATCGCACCGGCACGCTGACCCTGCGCTTCTTCCACTTCAACGCCGGACAGCAACAGCGGCTTGCGCGCGACGTGCGGCTGCGCTGTTTCGGAGAGGTACGCAGCGGTCCTACCGGCCTCGAGATGGTCCACCCTGAGTGGCGGGCAATCGGTCCGACGGACGAGCCGGCCGAGCGGACGATGACGCCGATCTACCCGTCGACGGAAGGCCTGCGGCAGCAGCGGCTTCGGCAGCTGATCGGCCAGGCGCTGTCGCTGCTCGAGAGTGATCCGCTGCCGGACCCGCTCGCGGAGCTGCTTCCCGCCGACGCCGTGCCGCTCGCCGAGGCCGTCGTCGCGCTGCACCGGCCGCCGCCGGGGGCCGATTTCGACGCGCTCGAGGCTGGGCGGCATCCGTGGCAGCGGCGCATTGCGCTCGAGGAGCTGGTCGCGCAGCGGCTATCGTTGAAGCGTCTCACGCAGGGTACCGAGAAAGAGCGGGCGCCGCGTATCGAGGCGGTCGCGAGCTGCCTGCAACGCTTCGAGGATGCCTTGCCGTTCGCATTGACGGGCGCGCAGCAGAAGGTGCTGCGCGAGGTGCTGGCGGACCTCGCCGATACGCGGCCGATGTATCGCCTGCTCCAGGGGGACGTCGGCTCCGGCAAGACAGTGGTCGCGGCGGCGGCCGCGCTCGCGGCGACGTCGGCGGGGTTTCAGGCCTGCGTCATGGCCCCGACCGAGCTGCTCGCGGAGCAGCACTTCGCCAGCTTCTCGGCATGGCTTGCGCCGCTCGGCATCAGCTGCGTGCTGCTGACGGGCTCGATGGGCGCTGCGGCGCGCGCCGGCGCGCTCGCGGGTCTGGAATCGGGCGCCGTGAACATCGTGGTCGGCACGCACGCGCTGTTTCAGCAATCGGTGACCTTCGCGAACCTCGCGCTGGTGATCGTCGATGAGCAGCACCGTTTCGGCGTTCGGCAACGGCTCGAGCTGAAGAAGAAGGGCGCAAAGCGCGGGGCCGTGCCGCACCAATTGATCATGACGGCGACGCCGATTCCGCGCACGCTCGCGATGACGGCCTATGCCGATCTGGACTGCTCGATCATCGACGAGCTGCCGGCCGGGAGGCGGCCGGTGCGCACCGTCGTGCTGCCGGAGAGCCGCCGCGACGAGCTCGTCGAGCGTGTGCACGCGCACTGCCGTGCCGGCCGGCAGGCCTATTGGGTGTGCCCGTTGATCGACGAATCCGAGCTCGTCGAGTCGAGTGCCGCCACGCGCCTTGCGGAAGAGCTGTCAGCCGCTCTGCCGGATGTGTCGATCGGGCTCGTCCATGGGCGTATGAAGGCGGCCGAGAAGGAGGCCGTGATGCGCGCGTTCAAGGACGGGGCCATCCGCCTGCTGGTGGCGACCACGGTCATTGAGGTCGGCGTCGACGTGCCCGGCGCGACCTTGATGGTCATCGAGAATTCCGAGCGCATGGGGCTCGCGCAGCTGCATCAGCTGCGCGGCCGCGTCGGGCGCGGGCAGCTCGAGTCGAGCTGCGTGCTGCTGTATCGGCCGCCGCTGTCCGCCGTGGCGCGGCAGCGCCTGGACCTCATGCGCCGCACGAATGACGGCTTCGCCATCGCTCAGAAGGATCTCGAGCTGCGCGGTCCCGGCGAGGTGCTCGGCACTCGGCAGACCGGCATCATCCAGCTCAAGGTGGCCGACCTGTTGCGCGATGCGGACCTGCTGCCGGAGGTAATTCGGCTCTCCGATGCGATGCTGGCGCGCCGCTCGGCAGCGATCGACGTCCTGGTCCGACGCTGGGTGCATGGCGCGCGCGAATACGCCAAGGTATGACGGGCGCGATTAACGCCCCCTGGGACTGCCCGGCGCGCGGACAGCCGTTCCGCACGGCAACGCATGCCGAAGTTCGGCACCATAGCCGCCTTGCGCGCATCGTGCGGCGCTCGGCGGAAGGATGAGGAAAATGACGATGAACGGTGGAGCCGCGGCGGCATCGGCCTTCGATCGGGCCGGTCTCGCCGTCCGCCGCGGGATGACTTACGTCGAGCGGATGCTCGAGCGCTACGGCAAATACGGCCGGCTGATGCGCCTGCATCGCCCCGTCGGCATCTGGCTGTTGTTGTGGCCGACCCTCTGGGCATTGTGGCTTGCGAGCGCGGGCAAGCCCGACCCGAAAGTGTTCGTCGTCTTTCTGGTCGGCACCGTGGTCATGCGCTCGGCCGGCTGCATCATCAACGACTTCGCGGATCGCAAAATCGACCCGCACGTGCGCCGCACTGCGGATCGGCCGCTGGCCACCGGCGCGGTGCAGCCGGCTGAGGCGCTGATCCTGTTCGTCGGCCTGATGCTCGTTGCGCTTGGGCTGGTGCTGACGTTGAACCGGTTGACGCTATGGCTGGCCGTGGCCGGCGCGGCCGTGGCGGTGCTTTATCCGTTCACGAAGCGCTGGTTCACGGCGCCGCAGTTCGTGCTCGGCGTCGCGTTCTCGTGGGGGGTGCCGATGGCCTATGCGGCGCAGCTCGGCACGATTCCGCGCGTCGGCTGGCTGCTGTTCGTCGCGACGATGATCTGGGTGCTGATCTACGACACCGAGTACGCGATGGCGGATCGAGAGGACGACCTCGCGATCGGCGTGAACTCCACGGCTGTGCTGCTCGGCGATATGGACCGCACGGCCCTCGCCGGGCTGCAGGTGCTGTTTCTCGTCGCGCTGGCGCTGGTCGGCCGCGGCGCCGAGCTCGGCAACTGGTATGTCGGCAGCCTCGCTGTTGCGCTGTTGCTGTTCACTTATCAGCAGTTTCTGATTCGCGATCGGGAGCCGGCCGGCTGCGTGCGGGCATTCATGAACAATGCATGGCTCGGCGGCGTGATCTTCGTCGGCATACTGCTCGATTACGTCTTCACGCGCTGATCCACGGCGCGGGCGATGGCCCAAGCTTCCACCTGCACCGCGCCCGCGTCGATGAGCGCGGCCGCGAGCGCGTTGACCGTGGCGCCGGTGGTGATCACATCGTCGACGATGGCGATGCGGCGCCCGCTGACATCGCCGCGCACCGCGAAAGCGTGCGCGACGTTCGCGCGGCGCGCCCGTGCGCCGAGCCGGGACTGCGGCGTCGCGGCCTCGAAGCGCACTGCGGCGCCGGGCTCGAGCGGCACGCGAACGGACGCCGACAGCGTGCGGGCGATCTCGTTCGCCTGGTTATAGCCGCGCAAAACGAGGCGCCGGCGGTGCAGCGGCACAGGCACGAGCACCTCCGGCGGAGCGGGGCTCGCGGCCGTGTGCGCCGCGATGGCGCGCACGGCAAGCAGCGCAAGGGCGCGCCCGAGCATGCGGCCGTGGCCGAACTTCAGCGCTTGCAGGTAGCGATCGAGAGGGGCGGCGTACTCGAATGGCGCGACGACCCGCTCGACGAGCCAGCCGATGCGCTCGCGCGGGCATCGCCGCACCGGCTGCGGCAGCCCGCAGCGCGCGCACGGGCGCAAAATCGCCGCGAGATCGGCGCGGCAGCCGGTGCAGAAGCCGGCTGCCGTGCTGCCCCGGCAAGACGGACAGCGCTCGGTGAGGCAGACCCGCGCAAGCTCCGCAGCGATGTTTGCGGCAGTGTTCAAGTTGACACCCTGGGATCGCGTTCAGATACTGCCAGCCTCTCGCGACCGGGCGCACGGAGCCACCGACGAATGTCCTCGATCGATCCTGAAATTCGCCTGCATGGCTTGACGATCGGCGGGGACCCTAGAACCGACTGGGGCCTCGACGAGGTCCAGGCGCTATTCGACTTGCCGCTGCTCGAGCTGCTCTATGCGGCGCAATCCGTGCATCGGCGTCACTTCGATCCGAGCGCCGTGCAGGTCTCGACGCTGTTGTCGATCAAGACCGGCGCGTGCCCGGAAGATTGCTCTTATTGCTCGCAGAGCATCCGCTTCGATACGGGCGTCGATGTTCATGAGCTGATGCCGCTCGAAGACGTGCGCCGGGCGGCGGAGCGGGCCAAGGCCGCGGGCGCGACGCGCTTCTGCATGGGCGCATCGTATCGAGGCCCGAAGGACCGGCAGCTGGAGCCGATTCTCGCGATGATCCGCGAAGTGAAGGCGATGGGGCTCGAAACGTGCGCCACGCTGGGGCTGCTGCGGGAAGGGCAGGCCGAGCGCCTGGCCGAGGCCGGTCTCGACTACTACAACCACAATCTCGACACGTCCGAGTCGTTTTACAGCACGGTCATCACGACGCGGTCGTTCGCGGACCGGCTCGACACGCTCCGCCGGGTCCGCGAGGCGGGGTTGAAGGTGTGCTGCGGCGGCATTCTCGGCCTCGGCGAAGGCCGCTCCGACCGCATCGAGCTGCTGCATGCGCTGGCCACGCTCGAGCCGCAGCCGGAGAGCGTGCCGATCAACCGGCTGGTCCGGGTCGCGGGCACGCCGCTCGAGGACGCGGCCGAGCTCGACAACTTCGAGTTCGTCCGGACCGTTGCGGTCGCCCGTATCCTGATGCCGGCGTCATACGTGCGCCTGTCCGCCGGCCGCACGGAGCTGAGCGACGAGATGCAGGCGCTGTGCTTTCTGGCCGGCGCCAATTCGGTCTTCTACGGCGACCGGCTGCTGACGACCGATAACCCGAGCGCAACGCACGACGACGCGTTGTTCGCCCGTCTCGGCCTGCAGCGCGCAGCGGCCACGGTGCCTTAGGCGCCGCGCGCCGCCGCCAGCAGGCTGCTAAAGGCCACATCGTGGCCGCCGTCTGGAGGGCATCGCGCCGCTTTGCTGCGGCGCCCGGAGCAATGAGCGCCATCGACCCCTTCGCAGCCCTGCCCGAGCCGTCGGCATCCCGGCGCGCGTTCGACCGCGCCGCGAGCACCTTCGCGGCCGCAAGCATCGTCCACGACGAGGCGCGGCAGCGGCTGCTCGAGCGGCTCGATTTCATGAAGCTGGACCCTGCACTCGTCGTCGACGTCGGCGCCGGCGGCGGGGCGGGCGCAGCGGCCCTACGTGACCGCTATCCGCAGGCGCGGGTGCTCGCGCTCGACTCGAGCCTCGCAATGGCGCATACCGCGGCGGCGCAGCACCACGGATTCGCGATAATTGGCGGCGATGCGGAGCGGTTGCCGCTCAAAGATGGCCAAGTCGATGTGGTTTTCGCTAATATGCTGCTGCCGTGGAGCAGACCCGAAGGGGTGTTCCGCGAAGCGGCAAGGACGATGACGAGCGGCGGAGTATTTCTATTCGCCACGCTCGGCCCCGATACGCTCGAGCAATTGCGCCGCGCCTGGGCGGCTGTCGATGATCGCGTGCATGTGCACGCGTTCTATGACATGCACGATCTGGGCGACCTTGCGGTCGCTGCCGGGTTGGCCGAGCCGGTCGTCGATGTGGATCGGTTGGAATTGACCTACAGGGATGTCGACTCAGTGATCCGTGACTTGCGTGCCTGCGGCGCTGTGAACCTTGCGGTCGGTCGAAGACGCTCGCTCACCGGCCCCGCCCGGTGGGGGCGGTTCGTCGAAGCGCTCGAGCGCGGGCGGCGGCAAGGCCGCATCCCGATGACCATCGAGCTGATCCTCGGGCACGCCTGGGCCGCTGCCGAGTCTCGGCGCGCGCTGCGGACGCGGCCGGATGAGGCGGCGGTCGCGGTGGCCGACATCGGCTTCCGCCGCAGGTCGTCTCCATGAGGGCTGCCCTCAACACGGCCTCGCGGCGCGAGAACATAGCGGTAAACCGCAGGTCGGCCGGGGTCGGGCGTGTTGCTAAAATCGGTGCGCCCGCCTGCTATTCACCTTTGCTTCTGAAGTCATGCAAATGAACCGAAAAGTTGGCGCCTTCACGGCCGCGCTCTCGATGCTCACGGCTTTCTTCTGTTCCCCGGCCTGGAGCGATTGGGCAATGAATATGCCGCGGGGCGTCACGACGATCAGTCGTGAGGTCTACGGCCTGCATATGCTGATCCTGTGGGTCTGCGTGGTCATCGGCGCCGGCGTATTCGCGGCGATGATCGTCGCCATGATCCGGTTCCGGAAAGACAAACACGCCGAGCCGGCAAAGTTCAGCCATAACACCGTCGCGGAGGTCGTGTGGACGGCCATTCCGGCCATAATTTTGATCGTATTGGCGATTCCGGCGGCAGAAACGCTGGTGCGCATCGAGGATACGACCGACTCCGAGATCACGATCACGGCCACCGGCTATCAGTGGCGCTGGCACTACGACTACATCGACGACGGCGTACAGTTTTTCAGCACGCTGGATCGCGAGAGCAATGTCGCCCGGCGTCGAAACTCCGGCATCGATCCGTATTCCGTGGATAACTATCTTCTCGCCGTAGACCGAAACGTTGTCGTGCCCGTCGATACGAAAGTGCGGCTCCTGATCACGTCCGCGGATGTGTTGCATGCCTGGTGGGTGCCGGACTTCGCGGTCAAGAAGGACGCCGTCCCCGGCTACATCAACGAGGCCTGGTTTCACGCGACCGAGGAGGGGGTGTTCCGCGGCCAGTGCGCGGAGCTGTGCGGTATGGATCACGCCTACATGCCGATCGTGGTCGAGGTCGTCAGCCGCGAGGCGTATGACGAGTGGTTGGCCGAGAACGCCGAGCCTGCATTGACGCGGGCGGACTGAGCTGGCGACCAAGCGGCGGACTGGGCGCGTGGACCGCGCCCGAAGTTAAGGAGAGTTTTGCATGAGCACGACTGCGATCGACGTCCACGCCGGCCACCAACCAAAGGGCGTGGTGCCGTGGATCATGCGTTGGGTCACGACGACCAACCACAAAGACATCGGCACGTTGTATTTGCTTTGGGCGCTGACGATGTTCTTCGTCGGCGGTGCGATGGCGTTGGTGGTTCGTGCCGAGCTGTTCCAGCCCGGCCTGCAATTCGTCGACCCGCATTTCTTCAATCAGATGACGACCGTGCACGCGCTGATCATGATTTTCGGCGCGATCATGCCGGCCTTCGCGGGCTTCGCGAACTGGATGGTTCCGCTGATGATCGGCGCGCCCGACATGGCGCTGCCGCGTCTC
>CAZFJU010000110.1:0-13286 GCA_964518995.1 uncultured Gammaproteobacteria bacterium | reverse complement strand
CCCGCTGCGGATCCGCAATACCTTCAACCTCGAACATCCGGGCACGGCGATTACGGCACGCGGCTCCGAGGATAACGGCGCCGTCAAGGGCATCAGCGGCGCCGACGGCGTCGCGCTGATCAACCTCGAGGGCGCCGGCATGATCGGCGTGCCGGGCACTGCCGATCGTCTGTTCGGCGCGCTGCGCGATGCCGGCGTGTCGGTGATGCTGATCTCGCAAGGCAGCTCCGAGCACTCGATTTGCTTCGCCGTCGCCGAGAGCGCCGCGGACCGGGTGCGCAAGGTGCTCGAGCGCGCGTTCTCCGTCGAGCTCGAGCAGGGCCAGGTGCATCGAATCGGGGTCACGCGCGGCTGCGGCATTCTTGCCGTCGTCGGCGACGGGATGGCCGGCGCGCCCGGCACGGCAGGGCGGTTCTTCCGCACGCTCGGCAAGTCGGGCATCAACGTGATCGCGATCGCGCAGGGCGCGAGCGAACGCAACATCTCGGCCGTGATCGCCGCCAAGGACATGACGCGCGCCCTGCGCGCCGTGCACAGCAGCTTTTATTTGTCCGCCAAGACCGTGTCGATCGGGGTCATCGGCCCAGGGCTCGTCGGCGGGGCGCTGCTCGAGCAGCTCGCCGAGGGCAGCGCGCGGCTCAAGGAGAAGTTCAATCTCGACCTGCGCGTGCGCGCGATCGGCAGCTCCCGGCGCATGCTGCTCGGCGAGCCACGCGTCGACCTCACGAGCTGGAAGCCGCTCTACGAGGATGCGGAGCCGATGGAGCTCGACACTTTCATCGAGCACGTCGATACGGACTACCTGCCGCACGCCGTGCTGATCGACTGCACGGCGAGCCAAGAGATCGCCGATCGTTATCGCGGCTGGCTGGAGCGGGGCATCCACGTCATCACGCCGAACAAGCGCGCACACAGCGGCCCGATGGCGTATTACGAGGAGCTGAAGCGGCTGACGCGCGGCGCGAACCGGCATTTCCTGTACGAAGCGACCGTGGGCGCCGGTCTGCCGGTGATACAGACGCTGAAGGATCTCGTCGAGACCGGCGACGAGATCGAGAACATCAGCGGCATTTTCTCCGGCACGCTCGCCTATCTGTTCAATGTCTTCGACGGCACGCGGCCGTTCTCGGAGATCGTCCGCGAGGCCAAGGCGCGCGGCTATACGGAGCCGGATCCGCGCGACGACCTTTCAGGCATGGATGTCGCCCGCAAGGCCGTCATTCTCGCGCGCGAGGCCGGGCTGTCGCTCGAGCTCGAGCAGATCGAGGTCGAGAGCCTCGTGCCGCCGGCGCTCGCGGATGCATCGGTCGACGAGTTCCTCGACCGGCTCGCGGATTTCGATGCGCCGATGGCCGCGCGGGTCGAGGCGTCCGCACGCGCCGACACGGTGCTGCGCTACGTCGCGGAGGTCGACGTGCGCGCGGGCACCGCGCGCGTTCGCCTGCAGAGCTTCCCGCAGACGCATCCGTTCGCGAATATTTCGCTGACGGACAACATCGTCCAGTTCGTGACGCGGCGGTATTGCGACAATCCGCTGATCGTGCGCGGCCCGGGCGCCGGGCCCGACGTGACGGCCGGCGGCATCTTCGCGGACCTGCTGCGGCTATGCAGCATGCTGAGCAACAATCAGGATTAGCAGACCCATGCGCTTCGTCAGCACGAGAGGCGGCGCGGAGACGGATCTCGTCGACGCCGTGATGCAGGGGCTCGCTCCGGACGGCGGCTTATACGTGCCTGAGGCCTTGCCGCGCTTCGCGCCTGACGACATCCGCGGCGAGAGCGTGCACGCGATCGCGGCCGAGATGCTCGCGCCGTTCTTCGCGAGCTCGCCGCTCGAAGCCGCGCTTCCGGCGATCTGCCGCGACGCGCTCGATTTTCCGATTCCGCTGCGGCCGCTGCACGACGACGGCCGACTCGCGGTGCTCGAGCTCTTTCATGGCCCGACGGCGGCGTTCAAGGATGTCGGCGCGCGCTTCCTTGCGGCGGTGATGGAGCGTGCGCTGCCGCTCGAAGGCGGTCGTGCGGATCGGCCCTTGACGATTCTGGTGGCGACCTCCGGGGATACCGGCGGTGCGGTAGCAGCGGCGTTTCACGGCCGGCGCGGTATCCGGGTCGGTGTGCTGTTTCCGCGCGGGCAGGTCTCGCCGCGGCAGCAGCACCAGCTCACCTGCTGGGGCGACAACGTCCGCGCATTCGAAGTGGACGGCAGCTTCGATGACTGCCAGGCGGTCGTCAAAGCGGCGTTCGTCGATCCGGGTCTACGTGCGCGCCATCGGCTGAGCGCCGCGAACAGCATTAATTTGGGCCGGCTGTTGCCGCAGGCGGCCTATCATGCGGCCGCCGCGCTCTGGCATTTTCGCCGCTACGGCGACGCCGCCGGCTCGATCGTTCCAACCGGCAACCTCGGCAACGGCATGGCTTGCATCTGGGCGAAGGCGATGGGCATGCCGATTCGCGAGGTCGTGCTCGCCGTGAACGCCAATCGTACGATTCCGGAGTTTCTCGCGACCGGAGACTGGCAGCCGCGGCCGAGCGTGCAGACCCTCGCTTCCGCGATGGACGTCGGCAACCCGAGCAATATGGAACGGCTGCGCGGGCTGTTGCCGGATCTCGAAGGCCTGCGTGCCGAGGTCGAAGCTTATCCGGTCGATGACGAGCAGATCCGTGCGCAGATTGCCCAGGATGCGCAACGCTACGGTCAGGTCTGGTGTCCGCATACGGCCACCGGGTTCTGGGTCTACGACCATCTGCCCGAGCCGCGGCGCTCCGCGGCATGGATCGTCTCCGCGACCGCGCATCCGGCGAAATTCGAGTCCATCGTCGAGCCGATCGTCGGCCGTGCGGTGGATGTGCCGCCAGCGCTCGCCGCGCTGCTCGCGCAGCCCGTATCGTCCATTCCGCTCGAGCCGAGCGTCAGCGCGCTGTCGGCCGCGTTGGAAGACTGGGCATAGCTAATAAAAACAAGTAAATACAGCTATAGCTTGATGTGACCACTATCCTCTGGCTGGCGCTGCTCAGCGCCGTCACGGTCGGCCTCGTTGCGTTTGTGCGGGGGAAACGTCCGCGCCGCCGGCCGCGTGTCGACCTCGACTCCGAAGTTCGTGCCGTCGCCGTCGAGGCCGAGCACGGCGTGCTGATGCCGAACGGTATGGGCGGGCACATCGAGATCGAGCACCTGCTGCTGACTGCGGGCGGCGTCGTCGTGGTCGATACGAAGCATGTCGAGGGGACGATTTTTGGCAGCGATCTGATGGACGAGTGGACCGCCATCCACCAGCATCGCCGCTTCACCTTCGCGAATCCGCAACATACGCTTTACGACCGGGTCGCTGCCGTGCGCCGCCTCGTCGGCGACGTTCCGGTGCAGGGGCATGTCGTCTTTCCGCCGCTCGCGAACTTCAGCAAGGGCCGGCCGCGCGCGGTCATGCTGCCGGCGGAGTTCGCTGCACATTATCGCCAACCGGATCGGAACGACATCGAGCGAGTCCGCGCAGCGTTCGGCGCCCCCTGGCAGCAGGTGAAGGCCGCCTTGCAACCGGCGGAGACGCGGCCGCAGTGACGTCGGTTCAAGCTTGGCTCGCGCGGTCGGCCAATGTGCGCCGCGGGCCCCTTCAGGCTTTAGGTACAGGCCTAAGGTAAGCGAAACAACCTTTCGGTATTCTCCGTCGCCGCGCGCGCAACCGCCTCTGCCGTGAGGCCGCGAATGGCGGCGACCGTTGCGAGCACATGCGGCAGGAAGGCCGGCTCGTTGCGCCGGTTGCGGGGCTTCCCGTCGAGGTCGCGCGGCAGCAGATACGGTGCATCGGTCTCGAGCAGCAGGCGATCGAGCGGGATAAGGGGAACGGCCTCGCGCAGCGCCGCGCCGCGCCGGTCGTCGCAGAGCCAGCCGGTGACGCCGATGTAGAGGTCGAACTCGAGGTAGGCGGCGAGCTCGTCCGGCCCACCGGTAAAGCAGTGCGCGACGCCTCCGATCAGTGGCTTACGGTGCTCACGGAGAATCGAGGTGAACTGTTGATGCGCGTCGCGCTGATGCAGAAACACCGGCAGCCCGCAGTCCGCGGCGAGCTCGAGCTGGGCGACGAAGGCGCGCTCCTGGGCGTCTGGCGGCGAGAAGTTGCGGTAGAAATCGAGGCCGCATTCGCCGATCGCGACGACCCGCGGTTGCCGGGCCAGCTCGCGCAGCATGTCGACCGTGTGCCGGTCGAGCTCGCTGGCGTGATGGGGATGCACGCCGGCGGTCGCATAGAGCCCGGCATGGGCCGCCGCGAGCTCGGCGGATTGCGCGCTCGCCGTTGCCGAGGTGCCCGTGACGATCATCCGGGTGACGCCGACGGCCGCGGCGCGGTCGATCACCTCTTGCCGGTCCGCGTCGAAGCTGTCGTGGGTCAGATTGACGCCGATATCGATCAGCTCCACGACATGAACCCGGCGGTGATGCGAGACGGCGAAGAGTTGCTCATGACGAATTGCGATAAGCCACGCGGGACGCGCGGCGGCTATTATAGGGGTGGCCGGATCGACGAAGACAGGAATGCCCCAACAGCTGCGTTTGCTGGATGACCAGCGACCGAATGCGCTCGTCAACTCCGGCGAGCTGGTGATGCGCGAGAGCCGTCGGGCGCGCCGGCTGTTCTTGCAGCTCGTGCCGCCGCATACGCTCGAGCTGGTCGTGCCGGTCGGCACACGGGCGCGGGAGGTGCAGGCGTTCGTCGAGGAGCATCGGGACTGGATCGAGCGCGCGCGTGTGCACGTCAAGACGCGCTATGCCGGCGATCGCGAGCTGTTACCGTCGAGTGTTGCCCTCGCGGCGATCCCCTGCAGTTACCGTATTCGCTATCGGCACACGTCTGGGCGCCGCCCGCGGTGGCGACGACTCGACGGGCGGACGCTCCTGATCGAGACCGCGCACGCGGATCATCAGGACGCACGCGTGCAGCTGCGCGCATGGCTGCTGGACGAAGCGCGCACGCACCTGAAACCGTGGCTCTGGCGCGAGGCCGAAGCGATTGGCCGGCTGCCACGTGGTGTGCAAGTGCGGCTGCAGCGCACGCGCTGGGGCAGCTGCTCGGGGCGCGGCAATATCAGTATCAACGCGAGCGCTCTGTTTCTCGAGCCGGCCATCGTGCGTTATTTGTTGATCCACGAGCTCTGCCATCTGTTCTCGCTCAATCACTCGCGGCGTTTCTGGCGCATGGTCGAGCAGTTCGAGCCGGATTGCCGCGCGCTCGATCAGCGGCTCGCGAACGCGTGGACCAAGATCCCGCTCTGGGTGTCGGCGGCATGACCGCAGCTTACCGCTCCGGGCGTACCGTGACGTCAGCGTGAGCTGGCTCCACCAGCCGCAGCGCACGCGTCTGCGCAAGGCGTTGGTCATGCTGCACCGCTGGAGCGGGCTGCTTCTTGGCCTCTATCTCGTCGTCGTGTGCGTAAGCGGCAGTGTCGCGATCTTTCGCCCGGACGTGAGCCGCGCGCTGATTCCGCGCGCGGTCGAGCAGGTCGGCGATGCGCGGCTCGCCGAGATCGAGCTCGGAGCCGCGGTCGCGGCGCAGTATCCCGACTACGAGCTCGTACGTATCAGCGAGCCGCGCCGGCCGGAAAGCCTCGTGTATGTCACGTTCACCCGCGGCGGCAAGGAGATCGAGCGGCTCGCCGATCCTTATACCGGCGAGGTGGTCGGCGATCCGTATCCGCCGGCCGTGCGCGCCATGGAATGGACCGTGAAGCTGCACGACGAGCTGCTGGCCGGCTCGTCCGGGCGCAAGATCAACGGCGTGGCCGGCGGGTTGGTGGTCGTGCTGGTGCTGACCGGCGTCGTCGTCTGGTGGCCCGGCACGAGGCGCTGGCCGCTCGGTCTGCTGCCGCGCCGGGGGCCCTCCGCGCCCGGAGCGTTGTGGCAGCTGCACGCGATGCTGGGCATCGGCAGCGCCGCGTTGCTGTTCATTTGGGCGTCGACGGCCGTCTACTTCGCGTTCCCGCAGCCGTTCGAGCAGCTCATCGATCATTTCGACGATGATCTGACCGATTTATACCGGCCCGGCGAAGCCCTGTTGCTGGATATGATCCGGCTGCACTTCGGCCGCTTCGGCGCGTTCGAGCTACGTGTGCTGTGGGGCGTGCTCGGCCTGGTGCCGCCGGTGCTGTTCGTCAGCGGATTCTTGCTGTGGCGGCGGCGCCGAGCGCGCCGCCGCACCCGCGACGGCGGCCGCTTGAACGCGCTCGAGGCGGCGGCGAACATGGAGCGGGCTGCGCTTTGAAGCGCGGGTTTGCGGCCGCCGCCGAACGTACGATGGGCGGCGCGATTCGCCCGCGGGCCTCTGAAATCGATCGTTGCGGAGAACGAGATGAGAACGATTGCACTATTCACGGCATGGCTCGCAGCAGCCCTCGCCGCCGTGCCGGCATTGGCGCAGCGCTCGCCGCTGCCGCCGCCCGGGCCCATCGAGCATATCGATGGCAACCTCTACAAGATTTTCGGCGGCGGCGGGAACACGCTCGTGCTCGTGCAGCAGGACGGCGTCTTGCTGGTCGACACGAAGATGCCCGGCAACGGGCAGGCCATTCTCGATCAGGTCCGCACGGTTACCGACAAGCCGATCACCACCATCGTCAATAGCCACCATCATCCCGATCACATCGGCAGCACGGACTTCTTTCGCGAACGATTCCCCGATGTGCAGGTGATTGCGCACGAGAATACGAAGAAGTGGCTCGAGGCGGGCCCGGCGCCGAATGCGCAGACGTTGCCGAACGTGACGTACGAGGAGCGGATGACGATCGGCGAGGGCGATGATCGCGTGGAGCTGTATTACTTCGGCGTCGCGCATACGGACGGCGATACGTTCGTGGTGATACCCGCCGCGCGCGCCATGTTCCTCGGTGACGTCATGGCGTGGAATATGGCGCCGCTGATCGATCCGGCGTCCGGAGGGAGCGTCATCGCGTTACCCGATGCGCTCGAGCGGGCCGCGGATACCTTGGAGGATATCGACACCGTGATCGAGGGTCATGGCGACGTGAACACGTGGGAGGGCTATCTGCGCTTTACACGCTTCAATCGCGAGCTATTGAACGCGGCGCGGGCCGCGTATGAGCGAGGCGAGCCGCCCGGCCCCGCGGTGGAGGAGCTCGCGCGCGCAGCCGAGTTCGCCCCGCTGCTCGGCACGGAGCTTTTGCCGGGGCTCGAGTATGGCAACACGCCGCTATCGCGCGCGCACATGAATGTGAACGTCGCTTACCAGGAATTCAGCGGCGAGACGGTCACGACGAACTTCGGCGCGCCGCTGCCGGCGACGGAGCATCATCCGGCGTCGGATCCGCAAGCGACCGCGGCGCCGCAGGCGCCGGGCGCCCCGTCGAGGTAAGCGGCTACAACGAAAGCGAACGCACGTGCTCGGCGACGCGCCGCTCGGCGGCGTCGAGCGCGGCGCGTGCGTCCGCGATCGCGGCGTCCAGCTCGCCGAGACGGTCCTCTTGCCGGGACAGCTCGGCGAGGTAGCGCTGCGACAGATCGCTGTCGCTCGGCACCGCAGCGAGATTCTCGCGGATGCGCGCCTGATCGCTGACCACCGTGCTGCGGCTCTGCTGCGCCGCCTCGAGCTCGCGCTCCCGCTCGGTGACCTGCTCTCGGAGCTCGGCAAGCTCGCGCAGCGCAGCGCGAATGTCATCCGATAGCTCTCGGTTGGCGGCCCAGACCTGGATACGATCGAGCGGCAGCGGCGCCAGCTCGACGCGCTGCGCGCGAGGGCGCTCGAGAACGGCATCGAAGCGGGTCGTGTCACCGGCGGCGACCGTGACCGGGATGCGGTAGGCGGTTTCCGTGACCTCGAGCGCGTCCGGTGCGTCGGCAAGCTCCCAGTCGGCGCGGCGCGGGTGCTCGAGGATCACCTCGCGGTCTTCGCCGGCTGCGGCCGAGATCAGGTAGCGGGATGTCTGGCTGTCGATGACCGTAAGCTCTAGCATTCCGTCCACGATCCGGCCCTGCTGGATGCGCTGCGCGGAGCGATCCTCGCGGTCGACCAAAATCTCCTGATCCACCGCGAAGCTGAGCAACCGCTCTTCTTCGGCCGGCATCGGCGCGAGCCGCGCGTCGCCGACATGGCTGATGCTGCCGCGGGCCGCGCTGCGCTCGTACAACGTCAGTACGCCGGGCGGCAGGCCGGTGCCCGTATCATTCGTCAACAGCACCGACGCGAGCGGATGACGCGGATGGGTCTCCGGCTGGTAAACGGAGAGTCGGCGCGCCGGAACGTCTTGCGCGACGACCGGGACCAATACCGAATCGCCGGCGGCGATCGTCACGGGCTGCGGTACGCGGAACAACACCTGAGCGGCCGCCTCGGCCGACTCGGCGGCGCGGATCATGCTCTGCAACGGGCTCGGCGCGACGCTGTCCGCCGCGGCGCGCGCGGCGCGCGAGCCGGCCACCATGGCGCTCTCCTGCGCGCGCATTTCCTGAGCGCCGAATGCCAGCTCGTCGGGCGCAATGCCGATGGCCGAAGGGGGACGGATCGCACCCTCGTCGACGCGCGGTAGCACCCGGCCGAGCACCTCGACCGGCACCTCGGGTCGGTCCACGTAATAGGCTTCGTAGAGCGCCTGACGGAAGGTGACCGGGTTGCCGGAGACGATGGTCAACTCGACATCCTGCCAGTCCCGACCGGTCAGGTTCTCGAGCAACGCCCAGCCTTGCAGCGCCGCCGTCGCGCTGTCCGGCTCGCCGGACAGCGTCAGTCGATAGGTCGCCTTCCACAGCGGCACCTCGACGACGTACGCGACGCGCACGGTACGCTCCGCCGCGCTGCCGCCATCCATCGTGACAGTCAGCGTGCGGCTGTCGGAGTCCTCGAGCCGCGCAACGGCGGCCAACGCCGTCTCGACCTGGGCCGCCAGCGCGGGGTCGGTAAACGCGATTGCGCCCGCTTCCTCGAGCACGACCTGCTGGATCCCGTTCGGGCTGACGAGGCTCACGCGGTGGCGCGTGGAGCGCTCGCCATCGGGCAGCGTCACCGTCTCTTCCGTGACCGAGAGCAGCCGGCCGACGATTTCCCGTGCGCCGCTCACTCGCACCTCGGCCCCGCGCAGCGCGTTGAACAGCGCGGCCGGAGATTCGAGGTGCTCCGGCTCGAACGGCAGCCCCCGAAACGCTTCGCGCAGCGGCTCCTGGCCCGGCAGACTGATCGCACCCACCCGCCCTTCATCGTCGTAGACGACGACGCTTTTCAGCACGTCGTCCACCTGGTCGCGGCGCACGCGAAACGACAACGCCGCCTCGCCGGACACCCGCGTCTCGTATTCGAAATAGCCGACGCCGCCGGTCGAGAGCATGACGCGGCGCAGCTCGAACTCGCCGTCGGCCGCATCGCCGCCCGGCGGCTGCGCGCTGGCCGGGGTCGCGGCGAACAGCAGAATCGATGCGCCGAGCACGGCGGTGAGGATACGCATGGTCTGCTCCTTGAGTTGTTCCGAGAATGTGCGTCGCCGCAACTGTTCCGCGCGTTCGGCCGATTATACGGCACCGATTCAGCGCCGCCGTGGCGAACCGCGGCGGAGATATACTCGGGGCGGGGCGTCGTTACGAAGGAGTCTGCTCATGGGCCTGCTGCTCTCCTGGCTGATCCTGTCCGTCGCCGTGTGGATCACCGCGGCCGTGCTGCCCGGCTTCCACGTGAAGAGCTTTGGTAGTGCAATCATCGTTGCGGCGCTGTTCGGCATCCTCAACTTCTTGCTCGGCTGGCTGCTGTTCGCGGTCTTCGCCATCGCGACGCTCGGGATCGCGTGGCTGCTGGCGTTCATCACGCGCTGGATCATCGACGCCATCATGCTGATGGTGACGGACCGACTCACGGATCACCTCAAAGTCGACAGCTTCGGGTGGGCGCTCGGCGGCGCGCTGATGATGTCGTTGCTCGGCACGATCGGGCAGTGGCTGCTCGGCGGGCTGTTTTAGCACACCGGCGCGGCAGCGCTCGGCCGGCCGGGGATGCGCCTGTGGACGATCCATCCCCGCTACCTCGACCGGCTAGGGCTCACGGCGCTGTGGCGCGAAGCGCTGCTCGCGCGCGCGGTGCTGCGCGGAGGCACGATCGGCTACCGTCATCATCCGCAGCTCGAGCGCTTTCGCGCGCATCCGGCGCCGCGGCGCGCGGTGAGCGCGTATCTCGCCGGCGTCCACGCGGAAGCGGCCGCGCGCGGCTATTCGTTCGACCGCACCAAGATCGGCCGATTGTGTGCGGTCGAGCCGATCACGGCCACCAACGGCCAGGTCGCGTTCGAATGGGCGCACCTGCTCGGTAAGCTTAGCGCGCGTAGCCCGGCGCTCTACGAGCGCTGGAAACGGGTCGACGCGCCGGCAAGCCATCCATTGTTTACGATCGTGCCCGGGCCGCTCGAGCCGTGGGAGCGTTTCCGCGCATGATTATCGTGGGACCGTCCGTGAGGCGGGCGGGGCGCCCCGCCCGCTGCAATAATGCGGCATCGCCCGGGAAAGGGGCATAGCCGCAAGGAGTCGAGTGGAGTGAAACGGATCGATCGGGTCACCCGGGGCGCGCGCGCCGCCATCCTGATGCTCGGCGCCGCGACTGCCGTCGCGCAGCAGGCGCCGGACACGCCGCCGGCGCCGACGCTGCCGCCCGGCTTCGAGGCGACGCTGTTCGCGGACGGGCTGCCGACGCCGCGCCACATCGCAGTGCGCGACAATGGCGATGTGTACGTGACGCTGCGCTCCGGGCAAGCCAAGTTCCGGCAGACCGACGAGCCGGGCGGCGTGATGGCGCTTCGAGATTCGAACGGCGATCACGTCGCGGACGTCTTTGAACGGTTCGGCGGCGCCGACGTCGACACCGGGCTCGCGCTCGATGGTGACCAGCTGTATTTCTCGTCGATGACGACCATTTACGTTGCCGAGCTCGGCGAGACGCTCGTGCCGGCGGCCGTCGAGGTCGCCGTGGCCGAGCTGCCGGAGTCGTGCTGCGGCCATCGCACGAAGCCGATCACGATCGACGATCGTGGTGTGCTCTATACGCAAGTCGGCGCGCCGTCGAACGCGTGCCAGACCGAGCAGGGCGTGCCCGGCTCGCCGGGTCTCATGCCGTGCACAGTGCTCGACGAGCATGGCGGCGTGTTCCGCTTCAGCGCGATTGCGCGTGATCAAAGCCATGTGCGCGATGCGGCGCGCTACTCGACGGGGCACCGGAACCTCGTCGCGCTCGAATGGAACCGAGCGGCCGGCGGGCTATATGCGCTGATGCACGGCCGCGACGGTCTCGCGGAGCTCTGGCCGGAGCGGTTCACCGAGGACGACGACGCCGAGCTGCCGGCCGAGGAGCTCTACCGGATCGACGAAGCCGACGACCTCGGCTGGCCGTATACCTATTACGATCCGCGCCGCGGTGAGCGAATGGTGATGCCCGAGTACGGCGGCGATCGGGACACGCCGGCTACGCCGGCCGACTTCAAGGAGCCGCTGCTCGCGTTTCCGGCGCACTGGGCGCCGAACGACCTGGTGTTCTATGCGAGCACGCAGTTTCCTTCCGAGTACCGCAACGGTGCGTTCATCGCGTTCCACGGTGCCGTGGCGCCGCGCCGCGCGGATGTCGGCTCGGTCGTATTCGTGCCGATGAACGAGGCGGGCGAGGTGACCGGAGATTGGCGAGTCTTTGCCGGCGGCTTCGAGCATTTGCGCACCGCGACGAACGCGGTCGGCCGGCCGAGCGGTGTCGCGGTCGGTCCGGACGGCGCGCTATTCATCGTCGACGATACCGGCGGGCGTATCTGGAAGGTGAGGTACGCCGGCGGCGCAGACTAGTGGCGTCCGGGCGCCGCGGGCGAACATTCAGCCCTCATTCAACCTTGCGACAGCAGCGCTCGCAGATCGGCGACGGCCGAGTGCGCGCGGGACAGATACGATGCGAGCACCAGTGAGTGATTCGCGAACATGCCGAAGCCGTCGCCGTTCAGGACCATGGGGCTCGACAGCGGATACAAGCTGCCTTCGAGCTCGCGAATGATCTGGCGCAAGCTCACGACGGCGTTCTTGTCCTCCAGCACGCTTTCGAAATCGAATTGCGCCGCGCGCATGAAGTGCAGCAGGGCCCAGGCCGTGCCGCGTGCTTCGTAGAATACGTCGTCGATCTCGAGCCACGGCGTCTGCACCGTGACGTCGTCGCCGAGCGAGGTGGTGCCGGTCGCCGCGCGTTCACCGGCCAGGTCGATGTTCACACGCCGCTGACCGACGCTCGCGGACAGCCGCTGCGACAAGTCGCCGAGACGCCGCTCGACCACGGCGAGCCATTCTCGGAGGTTGTCCGCGCGCGCATAGAAGCGGGCGCTCGGGTTCGAATCGACCATCCGCGCCTGGAAGCTCAGCAGCGCCGTGCGCGCCTCGCGATACTTGCTTTCGGTCGTCGGAAAGATCCACGAATCGTTCGAGAAGTTGAGCGCGGGCTCGGCGATCGCGAGATCGGGGTCCTCGCGAGACTGAGATTGCGAGCGGCTGTAATCGTTGCGCAGCACCCGCGCGAGGTCGCGGGATTGAACGAGCACGCCGAACTCGAAGTTCGGCATGTTGTCGAGAAAAATGCTCGGCGGCATGACGTCGTTGCTGAGATAGCCGCCGGGTTTCTCGAGCAGCCAGTCGACCGTGCGGATCAGGGTGTTGACCGTGGAGTAGCCGACGACCGGGGTGCCGTTGGCCGGCGCCTCTTGAACCCAGAAGACGTCCGGCTCGCGCGACCAGAACCAACCGAGCACGAGGCAGATCAGCAGCAGCGCGCCGAGCAGCCCGCCGCCGACGAGCAGGGCGCTCTGCTTCCCGGACCCGGGCTCCGTCCAACCATCGAACCACTTGCCGAGCATCGGAGCCCTCCTTGCGGGCGATCTCGCGGCTATACCGCCAATTGCCGCAGAACGTAGTGCAGGATACCGCCATTCACGAAGTATTCCTGCTCCTTCGGCGTATCGATCCGGACGCGCGCCTCGAACTCGGTGCGTTGGCCGTCCGCGCCGGTGGCGATCACCCGTACGCGGCTCACGCGCTCGATGCCGAGGCCGACGATATCGAACGTCTCGGTGCCGTCGAGGCCGAGGCTTGCGGCAGTGTCGTCGCCGATAAACTGGAGCGGCAGCACGCCCATGCCGATCAGGTTGGAGCGGTGGATGCGCTCGAAGCTCTCGGCGAGGACGGCGCGCGCGCCGAGCAGCGCGGTGCCCTTCGCGGCCCAGTCACGCGACGAGCCGGAGCCGTACTCCTTGCCGGCGATGATGAGCAGCGGCGTGCCGTCCTGCTGATA
>CAZFJU010000109.1:0-13440 GCA_964518995.1 uncultured Gammaproteobacteria bacterium | reverse complement strand
AGACGATGCAGATGTCGCGCGACTTCCTGCACCGTAGCGTGAACGAAGGCTTTTCCGGCGGCGAGAAGAAGCGCAACGAGATTCTGCAGATGCTGATGCTCGAGCCGCGACTATGCCTGCTCGACGAGACGGACTCGGGCCTCGATGTCGACGCGCTCAAGGTCGTTGCGAGCGGCATCAACAGCCTGCGGAGCCCCGACCGCTCAATGGTGCTCGTGACACACTACGAGCGGCTCCTCGAGCTCGTCGTGCCCGACTATGTGCACGTGCTGGCAGGCGGGCGCATCGTCAAGTCCGGCGACCGCGAGCTGGCCCGCGAGCTCGACGCGCGCGGCTACGACTGGATCCCGGCGGAGGCCGCAGCATCGTGAGCACGCCTGTTCTCGTACAGCGCTTCGATCGCGAGCGCGAGCTTGCGCGCGGCCCGCACGAAGAGCGGCGTCAGGCACTCGACGAGTTCCTCGCGCACGGCTTCCCGACGCGTCGCGACGAAGCATGGCGCTACACCGATCTGCGGCCGATCGCCGAAGGCGACTTCGACGTGCCGCCGGTCGAATCGAGCGCGGAGACGCGCGCTCGGGCGAGTGCGCTACTCGACGACGTCGGGTCGCTCGATTCCGACGCGGCGGCCGCCCGCATCGTGCTCATCGACGGACGGGTCGACGAGCCGCTGTCTCGGCTCGGTGCTGTCGCTGGCCTCGCACTCAAGCAATCATCGGCAGAGCCGCTGCGCCGCGCCGAGGTGCCGCGCCATCCGCTTGCCATCCTCAACTATGCATTCGCGCGCGACGAGATCGCCGTGCAGGTCGAGGACGACGCGGCAATCGATAAGCCGCTCGAAATCTTCCTCGTCGCAAGCGGCGATGGCCGCATCGCGCAGCATCCACGCGTCGCGATCGAGCTCGGCCGGCGCGCCCGGCTCGACGTCATCGTCCACTGCATCGACGCGGCCGACACCGAAGGCTGGCTAAATGCGGTCGTCGACGTCACTCTGGGCGATGGCTCGCGGCTTGCGATCCATCGTCTGCAGGAGCACGGGCCGCGTTTTCACCATACGTCGTTGCTTACCGGGCGCATCGGCCGGAATGCCAATCTCGTTGCCGGCTACGCCGACCTCGGCGCGCGGCTCGCGCGCAACGATGTCGCCGTCCAGCTTGCGGCTCCTGGGGCACATGCCGAGATCTTCGGCGTATTCGTCGCCGCGCCGGGCCGGCAGGTCGATAACCAGATAGACATCGATCACGCGGCACCCCATACGACGAGCGATACCGCGTTCCGCGGCATCGCGGACCGCACCGGGCGCGGCGTCTTCCGCGGCAAAATTCTTGTGCAACGTGACGCGCAGAAGATCGAGGCGCATCAGAAGAGCGACAACCTGCTGGTGGCGGACCAAGCCGAGATCAACACGCGACCCGAGCTCGAGATCTACGCGGACGACGTCAAGTGCAGCCACGGTGCCACGGTCGGCGAAATCGATCCGGAGCATCTTTTCTATCTCCGCTGTCGCGGCCTCGATGAGGAAAGCGCCCGGGCGCTGCTCAGCTTCGCGTTCGCGAGGCGGCTGCTCGAGCGGCTCGCGCCCGCCAAGCTTCGTGAGCGGGCGACCCGGCTCGTGGCCGGCCAGCTGCCGGCGCCGCCGGCTTGGGAGGAGATGGAATGATTGCGACCGCAGCGAAGCCGCACGGGCAGCCCAAAATCACGGACATCGCCTCGCTGCGAGGCCGCTTCCCCGCGCTCGAGCAGCGCGTGCACGGCAAGCCCCTCGCCTATCTCGACAATGCGGCATCGTCGCAGTGCCCCGATGTCGTGCTCGATACCATGCTCGAGCAGCAGCGCACGCATCATTCGAACGTGCATCGCGGCGTGCATGCGCTTAGCGAACGTGCCACCGAGGCCTACGAGGGAGCGCGCGAAAAAATTCGCGCGTATCTGCATGCGTCGGGCACGGACGAGATCGTGTTCACGCGTGGGACGACCGAGTCGATCAACCTGGTCGCGTCCAGCCTCGGCGGCAGCGTGCTCCGTGCGGGCGACGAGGTGCTCATCACTCATTTGGAGCACCACTCCAATATCATTCCATGGCAGCTCGTCTGTGAACGCACCGGGGCCCGGCTCGTGCCGGCGCCGATCACGGAGCGCGGCGAGCTCGACCTCGAGGCGTTCGAGCGGCTGCTGTCCTCCCGCACCAAAATCGTGTCAGTTGCGCACGTTTCGAACGCGCTCGGCACCGTCAATCCCCTGCCGGAGATCATTCGGCTGGCTCGCTCGGCCGGCGCGTACGTGCTCGTCGACGGCGCACAGGCCATGGCGCACCTACGCCCGGACGTCGCGGCGCTCGATTGCGACTTCTATGCATTCTCCGGCCACAAAATGTTCGCACCGACCGGCATTGGCGTGCTGTACGGCAAGCGGTCAGTCCTCGAGAGCATGCCGCCGTATCAGGGCGGCGGCGAGATGATCCTTTCGGTCAGCTTCGACCGCACGGTCTACAATGCGCTGCCGTATAAGTTCGAGGCCGGCACGCCGAACATCACCGGCGCCGTCGCGCTCGGCGCGGCCATCGACTTCCTCGACGGCATCGATTTCGACGCGCTCGCCGCTCATGAGCATGCGCTGCTCGACTACGCGACAGAGCGGGTCTCCGCGCTGCCGGGCGCTCGCATCATCGGGACGGCGCGGGACAAGGCGAGCGTGTTGTCGTTCGTGCTCGACCGTGTACATGCGCATGACGTCGGGACGATCGTCGACAGCGAAGGGGTCGCGATCAGGACCGGTCATCATTGCGCGATGCCCGTCATGGAGCGGTTCGGCGTGCCTGCGACCGCGCGCGCGTCGTTTGCTCTCTATAACGATCGCGGCGACGTCGACCGCCTAATGGTCGGCCTCGAGCGGGCGCTGGAGATTTTTTCGTGAACGAGCTCAAGGAGCTTTATCGCGAGGTGATCCTCGATCACAACCGCTCGCCGCGAAACTTCGGCGAGCTGCCCAACGCAGACCGCGTCGTCGACGGTGTGAATCCGCTCTGCGGCGACAAGATGACGCTCTACGTGAAGCTCGACGGCACCCGTATCGTCGACATCAAGTTTCAGGGCAGCGGCTGCGCGATTTCCGTCGCGTCCTCATCGCTGATGACCGAGCGCGTCAAAGGGACAAGCATCACGGAGTCGATGCGCCTATTCGAGCAGGTCCACGAGATGCTCGCAGGCAGCGGTAGCACCCCGGAGGATCTCGACAAGCTGGCCGCGCTCTCCGGCGTCCGCGAGTATCCGGCGCGGGTCAAGTGCGCGAGCCTCGGCTGGCATGCGCTGAAGACGGCGGTATCGAGCGAGAAAGCCAGCGTTTCGACGGAATGAACTACCGACCTACCGAGTAAGCTTATGTATTTCGCTCAAAACGAACCTGTCACCTTCTCCCGCGACTGCGACGCAGTGCTGATTCCGTCCGGCGACCCGGTCACGTTGCCAGCCGGCACGTACGGTTTCGTCACCCAAGCGCTCGGCGGCAGCTTCACGGTCTACATCGAGGGTAATCTTTTTCGCATAGCGGGCGTCGATGCGGATGCGATCGGCAAGGAGCCGCTGTTGCCGCCCGAGATTCCGGAGGATGCGACCGAAAGCGACATCGAGGCCGTCATATGGGAGCAGCTGCGCACCTGCTTTGACCCGGAGATCCCGATCAATGTCGTCGACCTGGGCTTGATCTACGAGTGCGTGATCGACCGCACCGATGACGGCAATCGCATCGTTTACGTCAAAATGACCCTCACGGCGCCCGGCTGCGGCATGGGCGAGATTCTAGCCGCCGACGTGCGCGAGAAGATCGAGCTGATCCCGACGATCGAGCGTGCCGAGGTCGAGCTGGTCTTCGATCCGCCCTGGAATCAGTCGATGATGTCCGAGGTCGCGCGGCTCGAAGCCGGCTTGTTGTAAAGAGCAGGCCAATGAAGCGGCTGATCGTGTTCCGGCACGCCAAGTCGAGCTGGAGCGAGCCGGGGAAGCCCGACAACGAGCGCCCGCTGTCGAGTCGGGGCGAACGGGATGCGCCAGCGATGGGCGCACGGCTCGCCGCCCGCGGTGAGCGGCCGGAGGTGATTCTCTCCAGCCACGCTGGGCGCGCAAAGGCGACGGCGCGCGCCGTCGCCGCGGCGTTGAAATCCCCCGCGACGCTGATCCGCATCGAACGGCGGCTGTATCTGGCGAGCCTCGAGCAGCTGCTCGACGTGCTCCGCGAGCAGGACGACGACGAAAGCCGTGCGCTGCTGGTCGGCCACAACCCCGGCCTGACCGAGCTCGTCAACTATCTGCTGCCGACGCTGGCGCTCGACAATCTGCCGACGGCCGGCGTCGTCGCGATCGATGTCGATGCCGAGCACTGGTCCGATCTGAGGCCGGCGGTCTGCCGGCTGCTCTACTACGACTATCCGAAAAACACCGCCCGCTAATTACTCCCAGGCCGCGCAACGAGCGCCTGCTCACTCCTCGTTGAGCCGGCGCGCGCGCAGTAACCGGCGCGTGCGCTTATCCGGCCGGCCCGCCGTCGGCGACCGATGCAGCTCACGGTCGGCCGCGCGGCGCTCTTGCGCTTCGAGCCGACGCGCGATCGACGCTTCCGTTTCCACGTAGCAGCGGCTCGCTTCCGGGGCGGGGCCGCGTCGAGCCGGAATTCCGGCCACCGTCACCTCCCGTTCGACATCGCCTTGCAGGATCTTCAACGTATCGCCGACCCGAATGTCGCGCGCCGGCTTGGCGCGCTGGCCGTTGACGCGCACGTGGCCGCCTTTGACTGCCTCGGCCGCGATGCTGCGCGTCTTGAAGAAGCGGGCGCACCAGAGCCAGCGGTCGATGCGCAGCGATTCGGCGTCCATCTCGCCCAGTCTAGCGGATGTCGCAGAAGCACCGCGCATACATCTGCCGAGGATCATTCAACCGCCGCAACGCTTCGAGCGGCTCGGCGGCGCCGGCGATCAGTCGGTCGAGATCCTGCGGCCACGGCGACCCGCCCCAGGTGCGCACCAGCGGCGCTGCGACGCGCACCATGCCGAGCGCAAGCCGCTCCGCGAACCCGAGCCGCGGCTGCAGATAGTGGACGCCGTATCGACCTTCCTCGAGCCCGGCCAGCTCCGCGGCGGCGGCGAGCGCATCGTCGAAGTCGCCGAGCGCGTCGACGAGCCCGCGTTCGAGCGCCGCTTCCCCGGCCCACACACGGCCGCGGGCGACCACGTCGATCTCCTCCACGCTGCGGCCGCGATGCATCGCGACGCGCTGAATGAATTGCTGATACGTCTCGATCACTGTCTGGCCGAGCACTTCGCGAATGTCATCACCCAGACCGCGCAGCACGTCGTATTGACCCGACAATGCCGTCGTGCCGACACCGTCGATGCTCACGCCGAGCTGACCCAACGTGCGCTGGAAGGTGGGCACCATGCCGGCGACGCCGATAGAGCCCGTCAGGGTCGACGGACTCGCCCAGATCTCATCCGCGGACATCGCGATCCAGTATCCGCCTGACGCCGCGACGCTGCCCATCGAGACCACGACCGGCCGGCCCGTTTCCTGAAACACTTCGATCTCGCGAAGTATGACCTCGGACGCGAAAGCGCTGCCCCCTGGGCTGTCGACGCGGAGCACAAGCCCCTTCACGCTGTCGTCCTCGGTCGCTTCGCGCACGAGCCTCGCAGCGGAATCCCCGCCGATCGCGCCGGGCGGCTGCGAGCCGTCGAGGATTTCGCCTGCGAGCACGATGACGCCAACGTTGCTGCGCTGCGGCACGGCAGCTGGCAAACCCGTTCGCGTCGCCCGCAGATACTCGCCATAACCGATCGCGGCGAATCCGGTTTCGTCGTCGTTGACGCCGATCACCTCGCGCAGCCGCGCACGCACCCGGTCTCGCGGCAACAGCTCGTCCACCAGCCCGTATTCGAGCGCGAGCTGGGCGGTGTTACCGCTCGCATCGCGCAGCAGCTCCGGGAGCTCGTCCGCGTAGCGCTGCAACGCATCGGCCGGCAGCTCGCGCGCGGCGGTGACGTCGCTCTGGTAGCTCGTCCAAATGGAGCTCAAATACTCGAGCGTCGCTTCGCGATCCTCATCCGACATATCGTCGCGCGTCATCGGCTCGACGACCGACTTGTACTCGCCGGCCGTCCACACGTTGAAATCGATCTGCAGCTTGTCGATGGCGGCGCGGAAATACGGCTGGTAACGGCTGTACCCGTCGACCAGCACGAATCCCATCGGATGCATCATGATCTCGTCGGCCTGCGCGGCGAGGTGGTACTGGTCGCGGTTGAACCCGTCGCCGACGGCGAATACCGGCTTCCCGCTCTCCTTGAACGTCGCGAGCGCAGCGGCCAGCTCCTGCAGCTTACTGAGCCCGGCGCCCGCCATGCCGTCCGTCTGCAGCACGATCGCCTTGATGCGCGTATCGTCCCGCGCAGCCCGGATGGCGTCGATCAGATCCTTGAGCAGCGTCTCGCGCATCGCGGCGCCGCGCGCTCGCGCGAGCGCTTGCTCCAATGGATCTCCGGACAGTTGGTCGACGAGCGTCCCCTGTGGCGCAATCATCAGCGCCGCAGCGCCCGGTACGCTCGGCCCGGGACGCGACAGCGCCGCGACCACGAGCAACACCAGCCCGAGCAGCAGAAAAAGATGCAACAGCTTGCGGAACCCGTCGATCACCATCCATGCGGTGCCGATGACTCGCCCGAACACGAAGCGCTTACTCATGATGGCGTGCCGTAAACCCAGGGAAGTGAAAAGGTCGCTCAGCCGACCAGGAACAACGACAGAGCCGGCCAGAACGTGATAATGACGACCGAAACCAACAATACCAAAAGGAACGGTAGCGTCGCCAAATAGACGGTCACGATGTCCTCGCCGAAGCGATGGCTCGAGATGAATAGGTTCAGCCCGACCGGCGGAGTCAGATAGCCGAGCTCCATCGCGGCTAGAAACACGATGCCGAGGTGGATCGGATCCACCCCGTAGCCGATCGCTACCGGCACGATCAGCGGCACGACCAGCACGATGGCCGAGAAGATATCGAGGAACGCACCGAGAATCAGCAGCAAGACCAGCAGCGCCAGCAGGAATGTCGTCTGGCTCGAGACGTGCTCGCTCGTCAGCTCGAAAAGCCGCTGCGGCAGGCCGATGTCGATCAGATAGTTCGTCGACGCGAGCGACATGCCTAAGATCGTGAGAATCGCCCCGACCAGCACCATCGATTCGCGAATGATGCCGGGCAATTTCCGCCACGGCACTTCACGCAGCACCAGCATCTCGACCACGAGCACATACAGCGCGGTGACGGCCGCCGCCTCGGAGACCGCGAAATAGCCGCTGTAGATACCGCCGAGCACGACGACAGGCAGCGGCAGCTCCCACTTCGCATCGAGCACGGCGCGCAAGACCTCGCGGGCCGGGATCGGCGGCCGCGCGGTATGCCGATTGCGGACGAACCCGTAGACCGCAAGCATCGTGACCATCAGCAGGCCCGGCAGCAGACCGGCGCGAAACAGATCGTCGATCGGCGCCTCGGCAACCACGCCGTAGAGAATCAGCGGCAAAGAGGGCGCGAACAGCAGCCCCAAGCTGCCGGATGCGGTGATGAGCCCCAAGCTGAACCGCCGTTCATAGCCGGCCTCGACGAGCGCAGGGAACAGCAGCGCGCCGAGCGCGATGATCGTCACGCCCGACGCACCCGTGAACGCCGTGAAAAGCGCGCAGACGGCGAGCGAGACCATCGCGAGCCCGCCGGGCAGCCAACCCAGCAACGCCTGCGACAGGCGCACGAGCCGCAACGGCGCCTTGCCGGCGCTCAGCAGGAAGCCGGCCACCGTGAACAGCGGTATCGCGACCAGCACCGGCGTCTCGGCAATGCCGAAGAACTCGATGGCCAGCACCGAGAGGTCGATGCCCTCCCGCGCGAAACCGAGCATCGCGCCCGCGGCGATGATGACGAACAGCGGCGTGCCGATCACCGCAAGCAACAGCAGGACGGCGCCCGACACGGCCATTCCGCTCAGCCTGCTTTATGCAGCGCGCCGAGCGCCCGCAGCAAATAGCGGTAGGCAATCAACACGAAGGCCACCGGCATGATGATCTGAAACCACCAAGCCGGCCAGTCGCCGAGCAGCGTATCACCGAACTCGCGCGAGTCGCGGACGAACACCCAGGAATACCAAGCAAGCGCCGCGCATACGCCGGACGTGATCAGATAGCGCAGAACGGCAGCGCCTCGACGCCAGATCGGGGATAGCAGCCGGTCGACCAAGTCGATAGCAATGTGCTTGTGATCGCGGCTCGCCGCGATCGCGCCGAGCAGCGCCAACCACAGCACGAGCAGACGCAACGCCCCGTCCCCCCAGACGAGCCCGACTGAAAAGACGTTGCGCAGCACGATCTGCGCGGCCGCAATCAGGACGAGCGCGGCAACGCCGATGACCAGTAACGCATCTTCGAGCATGCGGCCCCAGCTCTCTGCTCGCTCGAGCCAGGAGCCCCGCCGGTTTTCGCTCAAGGCACCGGCTCGGCCTCGGCGACGGCATGCGACGCGCGGTGCTCCTCGAGCAGACCGAACAGCCTATCAAGCAGTGCCTCGTCGACGTCCGCTCTGGCCCTGATGCGCGGAAAGATGGCGCCGACGGCGTCGCGCAGATCCTCGACGTTGCGCTGATCGACCTGAACGATGTTCACGCCGGAGCTTTCGAGCACCTCGCGCGCCCGGCGATTATCGTCGCGCGCCGCGCTGTCGAGGCGTTCGACGGTATCCGTGATGACCTCTTCGACGATCGCGCGGTCAGCTGCGGAAAGGCGCGCGAATACGCGCCGATCGAGCGCGAACAGACCCATCGAATACGACACCGGCACGTCGGTCATATAGCTCACCTTCGTGTGCCATTGCAGCACGAGGGCGGCGACGGGCGACGACGCGATGATGTCGAGCAGACCGGTCTGCAGGCCGGTCAGCACGTCGGTCACCGGGAGCACCACCGGCGACAGGCCGAGCTCCTCCATCGCAAAAAAGCTGATCGGATCGCCCTCCGGCACCCATACTTTGCGCCGGCGCATATCCTCGATGCCGCGGATCGGATGATTCGCGAGCAGGCGCGCGAAGCCGCCTTCGATGAACCCGAAGCTGACGAAGCCGGCACTCTCGAGCCCCTCGATAAGCAGCGGATCGAGGTGCTCGCGGACATAGTCCACCTCGTCGAGCGAACGGAACAGCAGCGGAATACCGTAGAGATTCAGCCCGCTGTAGCGCTCGGCGAGCCCGCCGGCCGTGAACGCTCCGCCGTGCAGTTGGCCGATGCGGATCTTGCGCAGCACCTGGGCGTCGTTACCCATGATGCCGCCCGGGTAGAACTTGATATCGACGGCGCCGCCGGTGCGTTCCTTGATCTCTGCAGCCGCCGCGCGCATTTCGCGCATCCAGTGCGAGCCATCCGGCGCAACAGTGGCGACCTTGATCTCCTCGCCGGCTGCCGGCAGGGCGACCGCGAGCCAACCCATCAGCATGATCGACAGGGCTCGTAAGCCTGTCGCAATCTGTGCCTTCGCCATCAGAAGTAATCCTCCGAGGTTGCCAGCAGACGCCGCGCGTCCTCCTTGGCCAATGCATTGAACAGTGTCAAGCCGGGCGCATTCGTAGGCGCGGCGAGCACTTCCGTCAGAAGCCGATCGTGCAACTCCTGGTCGAACATGAGCCGTGCATATCGACGAGCATATTCTACCTTCACCGCCAGATCGCGCCCTTCGGAAAGCTCGATCGCTCGCTCGAAATGCGCTTGCGAGACCTCTGGCCTGCCGCCGAGCGCTGGCGGCCGCAGCGCGTTCAGCGTCCCGAGATAGCCGTGGACCGCGCCGTTGGAATAGGTGTCGTCGAGCTCCAGCACCCGCTCGAGCGCCGCTTCGACCCACGGCAGCTCGGCAACGGCCGTCCAGTCCTCGCTGGTCGCGTCCAGATGGCTCAGCCAGCTCACGGCATACGCGTATAGCAAGTCGATATCGCGCCTCGAGACGCGGCTCAACTGCTCGACAAAGGTGTCGTAGTCGGCCACTGCGGCATTACAGGCCCATACGTGCGGGCCGCATAGGGCATTGGCGCCGTAACGCCGCGCCTTGCCGGTCAGCGCGACCGCACGCGCGCCATCGGCCGCGAAACGCGAGCCGTAAAGCGCGTAGAGCTGCGCTCCGGCGGCCAACAGCGCCTCGTCCTCCGGATTGCGGCTGATGAAGCCGTCCAGCAGCAAAAGGTAGGCGGGAGCGCCTTCGAGGATCAGCTCGGGATCCTCCTGCTCGAGGATGGTCGCCGACAACGTATCGGCGGCCATCGAGCCGATGAGCCCGGAGCAGCCGCTCGCGGCCGTGCCCGCAACGGCAACGAGCAGCATACGGCGCCACGCCGCGCGGAACGCACAGGCAATGGCCGCGGTACACACCTCGATAGCCCGCATAGTGCCCCCGGTTCGTCCGGCCGCGCCGCGATCGGCGCGCGTTCGGGCGACGCTACCGGCGATTCAGACCTTTTCCTTGATACGCGCCGACTTGCCGCTGCGCTCGCGCAGGTAGTAAAGCTTTGCACGGCGCACGTCGCCGCGGCGCTTAACCTTGATGTCTGCAATGGCCGGGCTGTGCGTCTGGAACACGCGCTCCACGCCCTCACCATGCGAGATCTTGCGCACGGTAAACGAGGAATTGAGGCCGCGATTGCGCTTCGCAATCACGACGCCTTCATACGCCTGCAGGCGCTCGCGATCGCCTTCCGTCACGCGGACCTGCACGACGACCGTATCGCCCGGCGCGAAGGCCGGCACTTCTGACTTGAGCTGCTCGCGCTCGATCTGTTCGATAATTTTTGACATTCCCACACCTCGACTTCCGCACCGGTCGCCTGCGTTCGGCGCGTGATTTTACCCTGCTCCGTGTCCCGATGGACGGCGGCTTGTTCCGCGTGCATCGGTGCGGCGGCGCGTCAACGCTCCGTCAGCTCCCTCTTGAACTCCTCGAGCAGCTCCGCCTCCTCCGGCGCGAGCGCCCGCTCCTCGAGCAATCGCGGACGCCTGAGCCACGTGCGCCCCAGCGACTGCTTCAATCTCCAGCGGCGGATCGCCCCGTGATCGCCGCCGAGCAGCACCTCCGGCACGCTCATGCCGTCTATCTGCTCAGGCCGCGTGTACTGCGGGCAATCGAGAACACCCTCGCTGTACGAATCCTCGACCGACGAATCCTCGTGGCCGAGCACGCCCGGTAAGAGCCGCGCGACCGCATCGATGACCACGGCGGCGGCCACCTCGCCGCCCGACAGCACATAATCGCCGAGCGACAACTCATCGCGTAGCTCGCCTTCGACGATACGCTCGTCGATGCCTTCGTACCGGCCGGCCACCAGCAGCAGCCCCGGAGCCGCGGCGAGCTCGCGCGCGAGCGCCTGATCGAAGACACGGCCCTGAGCGCTCAACACGAACTCCGGGCTCCCCGCCGGCAGCCGCCGCCGCAACGCCCGAATCGCATCCCGCACCGGCTCGTACTTCATGACCATGCCCGGCCCGCCACCATACGGCCGATCGTCCACCGTGCGATGCCTGTCGAACGCAAACTCACGGGGCGACAGGTGCTCGACCGCCAGCAAGCCGCGCTCGCGCCCTCGCCCGACGACGCCATGGCGGACCACTGGCTCGATCAGCTCCGGAAACAGCGAAACGACGCCGAAGCGGTACATTTCACGGTTCCCAGAAGCTCGTCTCCCAATCGACGACGATGTAGCCGCCGTCGAGGCTTACCTCCTGCACGACACGCGGGATGAACGGAATCAGCCGGTTCTTGCCGCGCAGGACTAGCACGTCGTTCGCCCCAGTTGCCATCATGTGCTCGACCTCGCCCAGCGTCTCGCCGCGGATGTTCCGCACCGTGAGCCCTTCGAGATCGACCCAGTAATACTCGCCCGGCGCACACGGCGGCAGCGCATCGCGCTCCACCGAGATTTCAGCGCCGATCCACTTGCGCGCCTCGTCGCGGTCGTCGATGCCGCGCATCTTCGCGACGATATGCTTGCCGGCCGGCTGGCCGTCCTCGACCTCGACCCGGTGCTCGCGGTCCTCGTGCTCGAGGATCCACTCGGTAAATTCGACGACATTTTCGCGCGGCTCGGTGTAGGAGTGGATCTTCAGCCAGCCCTTTACGCCGAACAGGCCGCTCACGCGGCCGACACGAACTCGCCTGGATTCGCCGCCGCTCACCCGCGGATCGACTCGTGCGTCAGGCGGCCGCAGCGCTCCGCTGCTGCTTGATCAGCTGCTGAACGCGCTCGGAGATCTGGGCGCCGTTCGACAGCCAATAGTCGATGCGCTCGAAATTGACCTCGAGCTCCTTCTCGCCGCCCTGGGCGATCGGATTGAAGAAGCCGAGCCGCTCGATGTAACGGCCGTCGCGGCGGTTGCGGCGGTCCGTGACGACGATGTGATAAAAGGGGCGCTTCATCGCGCCGCCGCGCGACAGACGTATCGTGACCATAAGCTTGGAAATCCTGGGTCCTAGGTCGACCTGCACAAAAGCCGAGAGCGGCCGATGACCGCTCCGTGAAGCGCGGAATTCTACTGTGTTTTAATGCAAAAGTGTCAACATCCCGCCTGCGAAGCGCGCCGAAGCTCGCCGAGGCTTGCCGTTCTAGCGGCCGAAGCCCATTGGGCCTCCCCGGCCGCGCATCATGCCGCCGAGCGCGCGCTGCAGGCCGCCCTTCGAGGCCCGCTTCATCGTCTTCGCAAGCAGCTTGTGCTGCTTCAGCAGCCGGTTGACATCCTGCACCGGCAGGCCTGCACCGCCCGCAATCCGCCGCTTGCGTGAGCCGTCGATCAGCGCGGGATGGCGCCGCTCCTTGCGCGTCATCGAGTTGATGATCGCGATCTGGCGCTTGAGCTGGCCGTCGTCGAAGCCGCTCGTCGCGAGCGCCTCGGGTTTCACGCCCGGCAGCTTCTCGAGCACGGACGCGAGTCCGCCCATGCCGATCAGCTGCTCGAGCTGGTCCTTGTAGTCCTCGAGATCGAGCTCACGGCCCTTCTTGACCTTGGCCGCCACCCGCTCGGCCTTCTCGCGATCGACCTGCTGTTGAACCTGCTCGACCAGGCCGACGACATCGCCCATGCCGAGGATCCGCGATGCGAACCGATCCGGGACGAATGCCTCGAGCGCATCGAGCTTCTCGCCCGTGCCGACCAGCTTGATCGGCACGCCGGTGACCTCGCGCACGGACAACGCGGCGCCGCCGCGCGCATCGCCATCGACCTTGGTCAGAATGGCTCCGGTGAGCGGCAGCGCCTCGTGGAACGCCTTGGCGGAGTTCACCGCATCCTGGCCCGCCATCGCGTCGACGATGAACAGCGTCTCGACCGGCTCGACCGCCGCGTGGATCTCGCGGACTTCGGCCATCATCGCCTCGTCCACATGC
>CAZFJU010000108.1:0-13455 GCA_964518995.1 uncultured Gammaproteobacteria bacterium | reverse complement strand
TCGCCCGCGCCGTGCGCCGCCAGCGCGCCCGCAGGCACGTCGAGCCCCGCAACCGGCGGCGGCATCGCGTTCGACGCCATAATCGAGCGGCTCGCCGCGGCGCCGAGCACCATCCCTTCGAGCAGCGAATTACTCGCGAGGCGATTCGCGCCATGGAGCCCCGTAGCCGCGACTTCGCCGACGGCCCATAGGCCCGGCACCGACGCCCGACCGTCGAGATCGGTGACGATGCCGCCCATGAAGTAGTGCTCGGCCGGCGTGACAGGCAGCGGCTCCGTGCGAGGATCGAGGCCGTAGTGCCGCGCGGTCTGCCAGACGCTCGGAAACCGCTGGGGAAACCGCGCGCCAATCGCCGCGCGGGCGTCGAGATACACCTCGCGACCGGCGGCGCGCTGTCGCCAGATCGCACGCGCAACGATATCGCGCGGCGCAAGCTCGGCATCTGGGTGCTCATCCAGCATGAAGCGCACGCCGCGGTCGTCGACGAGGATCGCGCCCTCGCCTCGCAACGCCTCGGTCAACAGCGGGACGGGATCGGCGTCCACGGCCAGGCCAGTGGGATGAAACTGCACGAATTCGAGGTCGGCGAGCTCGGCGCCGACGCGCGCGGCCGCAGCGAGGCCGTCGCCGGCGACTTCGACAGGGTTGGTCGTGCGCGCATAAAGACCGCCGATGCCGCCGGTCGCGAGCACCACGGCGGGCGCAAGAATCGCTGTGAGGGCGCCCCCTGTCGAGCGAGCGAGCACGCCCACGACGCGGAAGCCATGCCGGACCAGATCGACCAGCTCGTAGCCGGCGAGCACCTCGATATCGGCGCGCGCTTCGACGGCGCCGACCAGCGCCCGCATGACCTCGGCACCGGTCGCGTCGCCGCCCGCGTGTGCAATGCGGCGCGTGCGGTGGCCCGCTTCGCGGCCGAGCGCAAGCTGGCCTTCAGCGTCGAGATCGAAGCGCGCGCCGAGCGCCTGCAGCCACTCGACGCGGCCCGCGGCGCCTTCGGCCACGGCGCGGGCGACCTCGAGATCGGCGATCCCGGCCGAGACGGCGAGCGTGTCGAGCGCGTGATCGGCGGGCGAGTCGTCCGGCCCGAGCGCTGCGGCGATGCCGCCCTGCGCGTGTCGGCTGGAGCCGCTGCCGAGCGCACCGCGCGTCAAGACGATCGCGCCCTCGAGACCGAGCGCGGCGGACAAGCCCGCCACGCCGGAGCCGACGACCACGGCGCGCGCGCGCCGAATCTCCACAGGCTGCTCGGCCGCATTCATATCGTCGCTCCGTTCAGGAGAGTGTTAGGCTTTGCCGTTGCGCGGCCTCAGACGCGCACTTCGAGCATGCGCTCGACCGCCGTCCGCGCCCGCGCCGCGATCGCGGGATCCACATCCACGACATGCTTCAGATCGCGCAACGCATCGCGAATGTTCTCGAGCGTGATGCGCTTCATGTGCGGGCACAGATTGCACGGGCGCACGAACTCCGTCTCGCGCGCTTCGGCGGCAACGTTGTCGCTCATCGAGCACTCCGTGATCATCACGACCTTGGCCGGACGCTCACGCTTGACCCACGAGATCATGCCGGAGGTGGACCCGACATAGTCGGCTTCGGCGAGCACGTCCGGCGGGCATTCCGGGTGCGCGATGATCTTGATGCCGGAATTCGACTTCCGATACCCGCGCAGCTCCTCGCCGGTGAACTGCTCGTGGACCATGCAGCTGCCTTGCCACAGGATCACCTCGACATCCGTCTGCGACGCGACCCACTTGCCGAGGTACTGGTCCGGCAGAAAGATCACGCGATCCGTGCCGAGCGAGTTCACGACCTGGACAGCATTCGACGACGTGCAGCAAATGTCGGACTCGGCCTTCACCTCGGCCGACGTGTTCACGTACGTGACGACCGGCACGCCCGGATAGCGCTCGCGCAGCAGCCGCACGTCGGCCGCCGTGACGCCTTCCGCCAGCGAGCAGCCGGCCGCGGTATCCGGAATCAGCACCGTTTTCTCTGGGTTGATGATCTTCGCGGTCTCGGCCATGAAGTGAACGCCCGCCATGACGATCACATCAGCGTGCGTGTCTGCAGCGAGCTTGGCCAACGCGAGCGAATCCCCCTTGAGATCGGCGACGCCATGAAAGATATCGGGCGTCATATAATTGTGCGCGAGCACCACGGCGTTCCGCTCGCGCTTGAGACGCGCGATCTCGTCCATGATCGGTGCAATCGCCGCGATCTCGACATCCGGCAGGATGTGGCCGAGTCGGCCGAAAGGATCTATCGTGCTCGGTACTGCCACCATTTTGCGGTCCCTCGAAACTGTTATGCTCAATTTGAGCATTACGCGGAGGTTAAGACAGAACGGCCTCGATAGCAAGAACTTTTGGGCGATCTAAACGGTACGCTTCGTAAGAGAAGCGTACGCCGATCAGCGCCGCGGCAGACGCAGCCCCGCTCGCGGACGTTCGCCGCGAACCTCCTCGCGGAACTTGAACAGCTCGGCAGGACGGCCTCCAGTCGCCGCCGAAAGCCGCCCGGTGCCTTCGACGAGGCGGCCCTGCTCGACGAGCCGACGGAAATTCTGCTTGTGCAGCCGTAAGCCTACGAGCGCCTCGACCGTCTGCTGCAGCTGCGTCAGCGTGAACGCTTCCGGCAGCAGCTCGAAGATTACCGGCCGATACGTCAGCTTGCCGCGCAGCCGTGCGAGCGCGCTCGCGGCGATGCGGCGGTGATCGTAGGCCAACGGCGTGCCCGTGCGCAGGTCGTCGGGCAGCGGCTCGTCTTTGTCCGCATAATGCTCGGCGATGAGGCCCGCTTCGTACAGCAACTCGTAACGCTCGAGCACGCGGATCGCGTCCCACGGCATCGGCGCGATCCCGAACGTCTCGCGCACCCGCGCCTCACGCAGCTCGCTGCGCCCCGCCCAGCTTTTCAGCCGCGGCAAAATACTGCGCTCGAGGCTTGGCGGGCGGGCGGCCCGGTGATCCTCCCACGGGAACAGATCGTAGCAGTCGATCCACGCCGCGCCCGGCGACGGCTGTTCCTCGCGCACGAGCGCGAGATAGGCGACGGACAGGAGCCGCTGGTCGACGTCCGGCCGCCGGTCCCGGTCGCCGAATGTGTAGAGTTGCTCGACGTACCCGAGCTCGAGCCCCGCGCGATGCTGCACCCAACGGCGCAGGCCGCGCTCGAGCGTCGCGTCCTGGGCCGCATCCAGCGGCCCGGACGGAATCGACGGCCGGCGCGGGTCTTTCAGCGAGACGAGCAGCCTCGGGCGTTCGTCCGTCACTGCGACGATTACCGCCTCGAGGCTCAGCGCCACCATCGAGGCGGGGCGCTGCGACGGTGGTGGCTTGAGCTTGTCGAACATAGCGGGCATCACGACTGCCGCAGCATCTCCCGCAGCGCAGGCCGATTGATCTTGTTCGTGCCGGTCTTCGGCAACGCTTCGACGAAAAAGACCTCGACCGGCCGCTTGTACTTGACCATTTGCGCCTCGCAATACGCGAAGAACTCCGCCTCGTCGAGCGTCTTACCGCGATCCACGACCACGAACGCGATCAGCACCTCGCCGAGCCGCGGATCCGGCCTGCCGATCGTTGCCGCTTCGCGAATCGCCGGATGATTGAACAGCACCTCGTCGATCTCGCGCGGGTATACGTTGTAGCCGCCGACGATGACCATGTCCTTCTTGCGATCCACGAGGAATAGATAGCCTTCGTCATCGACGTAACCGACATCGCCGGTGTAGATGTAGCCGTCGCGCAGCGCCCGTGCCGTTTCCTCCGGATTACCGCGATAGCCGACCATGAGCTGCGGCCCTTTGACGCGCACCTCGCCGGACTCACCGATCGGCAGCACGCGCTCCCCGGTATCGACATCGACGACCTCGACGTACGTCTCCGGCACCGGATTGCCGACCGACAGCAGCCGGTGCGGATGCATGGAGTGATTCAGACAGAATGGCGCGCCTTCCGTCATCCCCCAGCCTTCCGACAGCGGGCAGCCCGTGCGCTTCTCCCATTCGCGATGCAGATCCTCCGGCACCGGTGCGCCGCCCGACAGGCAGTACTTGAGCGGCGAGTAGTCTTCCTCATCGAACGCCGCGTTCGCTAGCAGCCCCATGTAAATCGGCGCGGGCCCGCCGCCGAAAACCGTGATGCGATGGCGGCCGAGCGCGCGGATGACTTTCTCCGGCTCGTAACGCGGCACGATCACGAGCGTGCTCTGCGCGTAGATCGGCACCCATGCCGTGTACGCCAGCCCCCAAATGTGGAACATCGGCGCCACGGTCAGAAACCGTTCTTGACCCCAGTCGAGCGGCCACACCGCAACGTGCTGCAGCACGCCGTACATCAGCCCGCGATGCGTATGATCGACACCCTTCGGAATACCGGTCGAGCCGCCGGTGAACAGAATCAGGGCGAGATCGTCTGCTGAAAGGCCGTCCGTCTCGATCGTCAGCGACGGGTCTTTCGCCCATGCATCGATTGTCTCCCCGCCGGGGCCGAGCGTAATCACCTCGCCGATGCCGTAGCGCCGCGCGAGCTCGTCGGCCTTATCGCGCATGCTGGCGTCGCAAAGGAAGATCTGCGCGTCGACGATCGGCATCGCCTTCTCGAGCTCGCGCTCCTTGAAGAACGGGTTGACCGGCGCGGCCTGGCCGCCGGCCGCCATGATCGCGAGGATCGCCGCGTCCATCTCGATCGAGTTGGCCATCAGCAGCGCGACGCGCTTGCCGCGCAGATCGCCGAGCCGGCGCGCAAGGCCTGCGACCGCGCGGCCGAATTCGGCGTACGTCACCTGCCGATCCTCTTGGATGACGGCGACGACGTCGGGCCGCTCCTCGACCGCCGCGCGCAGCATATGCACGAGGGTCTCGTAACGCGGCAGCTCCGCGGGAATCTCGATCTTCGGCCCGATGCGGGACAATGTGCTCATGACGGCTCAACCACCTCCGGAGTCTCGAATGGCCAGGTAGGCAAAGAAAAGTAACACGCCGAGCAGCGCGACGACGGTCAGCGGACCGTTGCGAAAGCGCGCACCGACCCAGCTCGCGCGGCCGTTGAAGACCAGCACGGCGAGCGCAAGCACAGGAAAAAACAGCGCGCCGAGGACGGCGTAGATCTTCTGCACCTCGCGAAAGCTCGCGAACAGACCGAGCATCGGCACGGTCGCAAGCAGCAGCAGGTAGATACGATAGGGCTTCGACGCCGTATCGACCGCAGCGCGCATGGCGCCCGCGGAGCGACGCCGCAGCGTCCAGCAATCGGCGAACAGATAGGGCACGGCCTGCCATACGCCGAGCACGCTGCTCCAGACCGCGCCGAATGTACCGATCAGAAACAGCCACTTGCCGCCCGGCCCCATGGCATCGACGAGCCGATCCGACAAGCGAACGAGCAGCTCGGTGCCCTCGCCTTCGACCTCGATGCTGCTGCCGATGATGACCATCGCCATGCCGAACACCGCGGTCATGATGTAGCCGGCGGCGAGATCGACACGGCATGCGGGCAGATCCGTCGGCGCCGTACGCCCCTCCTCGCGCAGCCAGTAACCGTAGCACAGCACCGTCAAGGTGCCGCCGACGCCGCCGATCAATGCGACGGTCCACGTGAGGCCCTCGCCGCCTGCAGCCGGGATGCGCGGCACGAAGATGCCCTCGAGCACGACACCGGTTCCAGGCCAGAGGATCACGGCCGTCGCGACGACCGTCACGAACATCACGGCGATACACACTTGCATCGCACGCTCGAACACCCGATAGCCGCCAAACCAGACGAGCGCGAGCGCGGCGAGACCCGAGACGATGCCGAACACGATCTTGCCGTCGCGGGGGTCGGCGAAAACCGGGAACATCGCATGCAGCGTGACGCCGCTTGCGCTGACCTGCGCCGAGCCGACGAAGAACGACCACAAGAAAAGATAGGGCAGGAACAGCCAGATCACGATGGGGCCGAGTCGGCGCACAGCTCCCTCGAGCAGCGTCTCCCCGGTCGCGAGCTGCCAGCGCGCGAGCCCCTCCGTCACGACGAATTTGAGCAGCGCGCCGAGCACCACCGCCCACAGCACCGCCGGACCCAGCAGGCTGCCGGCAATGCCGCCGGTCGCGAGATCGCCGGAGCCAACGCCGGTCGCCGCGAGCAGCAGCCCCGGCCCGATCATCAGCCACAGCGGCACGCCGCGCGCCGCGCTTCGTTCTGTCGCCGGTTGCGCCAAGCTCCGTCCCCGATCGGCTCCTCGACCGGTGGGGAGCTTAGCACGGCGCGTCGACCGCCTATGGACTCGGCCCGGGCATCGCCTTACGCTCGGCGAGAATTCCCGACCGAGCGCGGCCGACCCGGGTCGTCACCGAAACACAGCGAGGATCGCCATGGCCACACCCATGCTGTATCTCGATAAGGCGATGAACCGCCTGCGCGATCTGGGCCTGGTCCCGGAGCGGACCGAAGAAGCGCCGATCGTCGCGCTGCTGAATCGAATCTCCGATCTCGACGAGGATAAGGTCGTCGCCATCGCGCGCACGCTGTCGCAGGCGTCATTGTTCAATCAGGTCGTTCGTGAGCAGATCTCGTCGATGCAGCTCGGCGAGCGCTATGCCGAGATCACCACCGCGTTCGACAGCATCCGCAAGGACGCGAGGTCGATGGTCAATCAGCTCGAGGACGGCAAGATCGATACCTTCGAGCGCTTGCAAAACATTTGGGTCAAGACCACGCGCGGGGATATCTCCGACCGCTTCGAGAAGATCAAACGGGTCTATCTCGATGTCGCGCGCGACACGCAGGACCAGATCGAGCGCGAGCAGATCATTCTCGCCGCCTATCAGGACTTTCGCGGCGCATTGAAGGAAGCGGAGATCCTCACGCTGCAAGTGCTGGAGAAGGCGCAACAGAATCTGGAGCAGCGCACGGCGGAGCTGAACGCCGCCATGCAGGCCGTCACCAGCGATACAGGGGCGGACGCCGTCGCGCGAGCGCGCCTCGAGCTTGCCCGTGACGAGCGATTGCGCGCCGTGCAGCACGCGGAAGATCTTTACCAGATTTGCAAGGATCTGTCCGACAACCTCACGGTGTCGTATAACACCTCCGAGGTCGTGATGGCGCGGCTGCTGCAGACGACGAACGCGAAGGATCGAGTCTACAAGCAGGCCGTGAGCTTCTTCGGCACCAATGAGACCGTGCTGACGGCGCTCAGCGCGTCGTTCACCGGCCTGCACGGCCTGCATGAAAGCACCGAGACGCTTGAAGCGATGAAGGAAGGCGTGAGCCGCAGTCTCGAGGATCTCGCGGACATCGGCGGCAAGGTCCAGCAAGCCGCGCTCGAGGCCGGCTATGGCCCGACCATTCGCTCAGAGGCCGTCAAAAAGCTGGTCGACTCGGTCGTCAGCTACCAAGAGCACTCGCGCGCGATCATCGCCGAGATGCGCGAGCTCAGCACGCGCAACGCCCAAGACATCGGCGATGCCGTCGAGCAAGGCAAGCAGCGGCTCGCGCAGCTGGTCCAGGAAGGTCAGGCGCTGCCGCTCGAGCCGCCGCGAGCCTGATGGGCGCTGCCGCTTCAAAAGACGCGCGCGAGGCCGCCCCGCTCGACGAGCTGATGCTCGCGATGGATGTCGTCGATACGTTGCGGCACCGAGAGCGCCTCGTCGAGCGCGAGCTTGGCGCGGCGGAACGCGATCTGCAGCTGAAGGCGCGGCTGCGCGAGATCTATGCGAGCCAGGGCATCGAGGTCAGCGATGACGTCATCGAGCAGGGCGTGCGCGCGCTGCGGGAAGACCGCTTCGTTTATCGCGAGCCCGAGCCGGGCCTGCGACGCACCCTCGCCGAGCTCTACGTTACCCGTCACCGCTGGGGTAAATGGGTCGGCGGCGCGGCCGCGGCCCTCCTGGCCGTGCTCATGGCGTATCAGCTTGCCGTTCGCGGGCCCGCGCTGCGCGAGGTCGAGACGTTGCCGTCGCGGCTCGAGACCGCGCACCAGGCGGTGCTCGACCTCGCCGCCGAGCCGGCAACCCGGACCCGCGCCGACACGCTTGCGGCCGAAGGCGAGGCCGCGCTCGCGCGCGAGGACTACGCCGCCGCGTCGCAGGCCGCCGCCGAGCTCGCCGACCTGCGCGCGCTGCTCGAGCAGCAGTACGAGCTGCGCGTCGTCTCGCGGCCCGGCCAGTTCTCCGGGGTCTGGAGGGTGCCGGAGTCGAATCCGGCCGCAGCCAATTACTACCTCATCGTTGAAGCCATCGCGCCGGGCGGCGCAACGCTCGAGCTGCCGGTCGTGGACGAAGAGACCGGCCGCACCGAGGAGGTCGACATCTGGGGGCTGCGCGTCGACGAGGCGACGTTCCAGCGCATCGCCGCGGATAAGGAAGACGACGGCATCATTCAAGACAACGTGGTCGGCGAGAAGCGCCGCGGCGCAGTCACGCCCGAATACCGCATCGAGACCACGGGCGCAGCGATCACGAACTGGTGACGACGAGCACACACCGGCTACCCGTGATCGGCAATCGAGGTGATTCGCTCATGCACACCCGAACGGACCTGATGCATCCGGCGCGGACGGCGCGCCGATGTTGAGCGGCCGCGAGACGCTCGCCTCGATCGACGAGGCGCTCGGCAAGCTGCGCGGCGAGACGGATGCGCTCGACACCGGCTTTCAGCACGCCGGCACGGAGCTCACGAAAGCGCGCCAGGTGCAGCTCGCAATCTTTGCGCGCATCGCGCGCGTGCGGATCGACGAGCTCGAGCGCGGCGATCTTGCGGACTCGCTCGACGACGCTGATCGCCGCGTCACCGCGATTCTCGCCGAGCGTGAAGCGGCCGAGACGCGCCTCGCCGCGGAGATCGAGTCCAACGAGAAGCAGCTTGCGGCGCTCGAGCGCGCGCGCGCCGAGCGGCAGGCGGAAGTGGCCGCAGCGTCCGAGGCGGTCGACGCGGCCGAAGCGGAGGCGCAGCAACAACTCGAGGCCGATGCGGGCTATCGCTCCCGGCTCGCGGCGGCCGAGCGGTCCGACGCCGTCGCGGCGCAGGCCGAAGAGAAGGCGCGCGCCGCAGAACGCGATCGGCAAGAGAAAGGTCGGCCATACGAGGCCGACGCCGTTTTCCGCTATCTGTGGAGCCGCGGCTTCGGCACGATGCGTTACCGCGCATGGGCGTTGACGCGGATGCTCGACCGCTGGGCGGCGCGCACCATCGACTACGACGCGCACCGGCGCAACTACCATCTGCTCACCGAGATTCCGGAGCGGCTCAGCGCGCATGCGGCGCGAATGCGCGCGGCCGCCGAGCAGGATATCGAGGCCGCGCGAGAATTCGAGCGGCGCGCCGCCGCAAGCACTGGGGTGCCGCAGCGCGAGCGGGAGCTCGATGCGGCCGAGCAGCGGCTCACAGCAGCCGATCAAGCCATCGAAGCGCAGGAAGCGCTGCTCGACGAGCTCGGCGAGCAGCGCGCGCGGTTCGCGAGCGGCGAGGACGAATTCTCGGCGCGTGCCGCGAGCCTGCTGAGCGACGAGTTTCGCAAGGAAGATCTCGGCTCGCTGCGCCGGCGCACGGCCCACACAAAGAGCCCCGAGGACGATGCGCTCGTCGAGCGGCTCGAGCAGCTCGAAGACGACATCGAGCGCCTCGAGGACGAGCGCGTTCGCTACCGACGCCTGCATCAGCTGCAGCGCAAGCGCGTGCTGGCGCTCGAGGACGTGCGCAAACGCTTCAAGCGCAGCCGCTATGACGACGTGCACTCCACCTTCGTGAACACGGCACTGATCGCCGCGCTGCTCGACCGCTTCGTTGGCGGCTCGGTCGGCGCTGACGACGTCTGGGAGGCGATCCGGCGCCAGCAGCGCTTCCGGCGCATCGCGGCGGACCCGACCTTCGGCACCGGGCGCTTGCCGCACGGGCGCCTACCCGGCCCATGGCGAATGCCGGGCGGCGGCGGCAACTGGAACTTCCCGCGCGGCGGGGGCTTCGGCGGCGGCGGCTTCGGCCGCGGCGGCGGGTTCGGCGGCGGCGGCTTCAAGACCGGCGGCGGCTTCTAAATGGGGTCAGAGCCCAATTAACTCGCTATTTGGGCTCTGACCCCATTTAGTCACCAGCGGCCGAGGTTGGGCCGGAAGTCCGCGCTCATCGCTGCGTCGTAGTAGCGCAGACTCTGCGACATCGGCGGCGCCGCCTCGTCGAGCCGCGCACTGACTTCAGCCGTGACCGACACGTCCAGCGCGCCGAGATTGTCGATCAATTGCTCCTTGGTGCGCGGGCCGATGATCGGCGCCGTGACGCCTGGCTGCGCAGTATTCCAGGCGAGCGCAAGCTGCGACGGCGTACAGCCTGTCTCGTTTGCGAGCCCGACGACCGCATCGATGACGTCGAATGCCTTATCCGTCACCGGCCGCCCGAAGTTATCCTTGCCGCCCTGCCAACGCCCTTCCACGCTGGTATTGTCCCGCGTGTACTTACCGGTAAGCAGACCGCCACAGAGCGGCCCCCACGGAATGACCGCGACGCCGAAGCTCTGGGCCGCCGGCAGCAGCTCGCGCTCGGCCGTGCGGTCGAGCAGGTGGAATGTCGGCTGCTCGCATACGAAGCGGTTCAAGCCGAACTCCTTCGAGGCCCACAGCGCCTCGACGATCTTCCACGCCGGGAACATGCTCGTGCCGATATAACGCACTTTGCCCGCCCGAATCAGATCATCGAGCGCGCGCAGTGTCTCGTCGATTGGAATGTCGGATTGCGCGCGGTGCAGCTGATATAGATCGATCCAGTCGGTACCGAGCCGCTTCAGCGACGCTTCGCATGCCATCACCAGATGCCGCCGACTCAGCCCGCGCGCATTCGGGTCGTGCTGATCCTCCGGAAAATACCCCTTGGTCGCGAGCACGACCTGGGCGCGCCGCCCATCCTTCGCGAGCGCCTTGCCGACGATCCGCTCGCTGTCGCCGGCCCCATAACCATTTGCGGTGTCGATAAAATTAATGCCCTCGCCGAGCGCATGCTCGATGATGTCGATCGACTCGGCCTCGGCCGTGCGCCGGCCGAACATCATCGTGCCGAGACACAGCGGGCTGACCTTGACGCCCGTGCGGCCGAGATTGCGGTATTCCATAGTCGTCTCTACTCGCTCGATTCCGGATCGCGTCATTCTACGCGTCGCGCTACGATTGCGGCGCCGGCAGAGCTATGGGAGCAGCCGTGAGAGCGTTCAAGATTCTGCTCGCAAGCATCGCGGCGCTGCTCGCGCTCGCGGTCGTCGCCGCGTTCGCGCTCGTCGTTCTCGTCGATCCGAATGCCTACAAGGGCTTCCTGACCGAGCGGTTCGAGGCGCAAACCGGCCGCACGCTCGTGATCGACGGCGACCTCGAGCTCGACTTCCTGCCGCGGCTTGCGCTCGAAGGCGAGCGGGTCACGCTCGGTCAGCCGCCCGGCATCCGCTTCAACGAGCCGTTCGCGACCGTCGAGCGCATCACGGCGGGCATCGAGCTTCTGCCGCTGCTCGAGCGGCGCCTCGAGATCGGCAGCATTCGGATCGACGGCGCTCGGGTCAATCTAGTCCGCGGCGCCGACGGCCGCGGCAACTGGCAGGATTTCCGGGCGGACGCCGCCGCGTCCGGCGCTGAATCCGGAGCCGAGCCTCAGACCGACGCCGCGAACCCGCCGACGCGAGACGATCTCGCGGCACGGCTCGACATCGCGCGCATCGACGTTCGGAACGCCGAGGTGCGCTGGCACGAGCAGTCCAGCGGCCCGCGCTATGTGCTGAGCGACATCGCGCTCGAGACCGGCCGCATCCGCGCCGGCGAGCCAATCCCCGTGTTGCTGTCGTTGAGCGCCGAGGACACCTCGTCGGCACGGCGCTTCGCGGTCGAGGCGGAATCGCAGGTCCGCCTCGCCGCGCTGGACGCTACCGACGACGACGAGATCGTGACGCTGCACGATTTTCGCTTGCTGCTGCGGGCGTTCGACGCGGCGGGCCGCCGGATTGCGGTCGGTGAGCTGGACGCCGACCGGCTCGATGCGGCGCACGACGGCCATGTCGAGCTTGGCGTTGCAAGGGTCGACGGCCGGCTCGCGCCCGTCGCCGCCGCGCCGAGCGGCCTTGGTTTCGGCGCCGCGTGGAACGGCCTGCGCTTCGATCCGCGAAGGGGCACCTTGGCGATCGACGCGCTCGAGACGCGCGTCGCCGGCATCGCAGCGGAGTGGCAGCTCGACGTGCGTGACGTCGTCGATGCCCCGCGCGTGGAAGGCGCGTTGCGCATGCGCATCGCCGACGCCGACCTCGGCGCGGCGCTCGACGCGTTCGGCGTCACGCTGCCTGCCGGCGTCAACTTCGGCGCGCTCGGCGGCATCGGCTTGAGCGGAGCGTTCCGTGCCGCGTTGACGCTCGCAGACCCGGTCGGCGCCGGCGTTGCCGACGCTTCCGCAGTCTCTGTCGGCCCGTATCGCCTCGCGGCGGCCGACATCTCCGAGCTTTCGGTCGACGTGCTCGGTGCCGTGCTACGCGGCGCGGCCGAGCTCGGCAACGACGGTATCCTGCGCGGCACACTGAGCACGACACCGATCCCGCCCGAGCCGCTCGGCCGCGCGCTCGGCGAGCTCATGCCGGACGCGATCGCGCCGCAGGAGCTCGGCGTGCTCGCGATCGACGCGCGCTTCGAGTACGACCCGCGCGCCGGGCGACTCGCGCTCGACGATGCCGCGTTCACTGCGTTCGGTCTCGAAGCTCGCGGACGCGCTCAGCTCGACGGGCTCGGCGGGCCGATCACCGCGTCCGGCGAAGCGCAGGTGGTGCCGTTCTCGCCGCGCGACCTGCTGCAGCGTTTCGGCCAAACGGTGCCAGACGCCTCCGACCCGACGGCACTACAGCATGCCGCCGTGCAGGCGCGCTTCGACGCCGACGCGCGCGGCGGCCGCTTCCGCGATATCGAGCTGGTGCTCGACGACTCGCGCATCACCGGCGAGTACGCCATCGACGGGCTCGCGAATCCGGCGCACCGGTTCCGGCTTGCGATCGACCGCGTGGACGTCGATCGCTATCTACCGCCGCGCGCCGCCGAGCTCGACGACAACGCGAATGCGCGCACGGCCGGCGATATGGCGCTGCCGGCCGATGCGCTCGCGCTCTTGCGGATCGACGGCGAGGTCAGCGTCGGCGAGCTGCGACTCGCGGGGCTCGACTTTCGCGACGTCGCGACCCGCATCGACGTCGCCGGCGGGCGCGCCGCGCTCGATCCGGCGCGCGCGACGCTGTATGGCGGGGAGTTCACCGGCCGCTTCGAGGTCGATACACGCGCCGAGCCGGCGCTGCGACTCACGGGCCAAGCCAGGTCGCTAACGCTCGCGCCGATCATCACGGCATTGACCGGCGACGCGAACGTCAGCGGCATCGGCGACTTCGACGTCGACCTCGCCGGCTCGGGCGGGACCGTGCTCGATATCGCGTCGGCCGCGAATGGCCGCGTGGCCTTTTCGATGCGCGACGGCG
>CAZFJU010000107.1:0-13599 GCA_964518995.1 uncultured Gammaproteobacteria bacterium | reverse complement strand
ATGTACGGAAGGGATAACCGCTGAAAGCATCTAAGCGGGAAGCCCACCCCAAGATTAGGTTTCCCAGGGGACTCGATCCCCCTAAAGGGCCCTCGAAGACTACGAGGTTGATAGGCTGGGTGTGGAAGTTCAGTAATGGATGAAGCTAACCAGTACTAATTGCCCGTGAGGCTTGACCATATAACACCCAAAGGCGTTTGACGGCCTTGGTGTTAGCCAGGGGCAAGTGAGCTTTGAATTCAGGCGACTTCGGGCGGCGACGCTGCTCGGACGGATCATTCCAAATTGACGCGTAGCCCGACATTCGGTCGGTCGACGCACACCGGTTTGCCTGGCGGCCATAGCGGACGGGAACCACCCGATCCCATCTCGAACTCGGAAGTGAAAACGTCCAGCGCCGATGGTAGTGTGGGCTTGCCCATGCGAGAGTAGGTCACTGCCAGGCTCTTAAACGACAAACCCCCGGTTGCTCAGGCGGCCGGGGGTTTTTTGTTTTTACGCGGCGCTATTCCTCGCGTAACGCCCGCCCGATCTCCGCTCGCCGTATCCGTATCGCCGGATAGAGTCCGGCCAGCAGCGCCGCCCCGACGGCGAGCGCGGTGCCGGCGAGCACCGGAGCCGCGTCAAGCTCGAAGGACATCGTCCAGCCGAACGAGCGGCGATTGATCACGTGCACGAGCAGCCCGGCGAGTGCGATTCCGATCGGGGTCGCGGCAATAGCGGCAGCGACGCCGAGCAGTGTCGTCTGGGTCAGCGTCAACGTTGCAAGCTCGCGCGGGCCGAGCCCGACGGCGCGCAGCACCGCATGTTCCCGCGCCTTTTCGAGCTCGATGGAGAGTAGAGCGCTCAGCACGCCGAGAAAGGCGATGGTTGCCGCGAGAATGCGTAGCACTTCCGTGATCTCGAACGTTCGGTCGAAGACTTGCAGCGAAAGCTCCACGATGCCCTCTGTCGAAACGATGCGCCCGCCGGTGCGCGGCAGCAGCTCGCGAAGCGCCGCCTCGACGGCGGCAATCCTGCCGCGCTCGGTCACGTGGACGCCGATGCTGGAAACCTTGTCATCGTCCCATTGCTGGCGGTACTGGACGAGGGACATGAAGACCGTGCTGCCGCCGGCGTCGTAGTCCCGATACACGGCGACAATCGGAAATAGCCGCTCTCCGTCGCGGGTCGGCAGAGACAGCTCGTCGCCTGGTGCGAGCGCGTACCGGAATGCGAGCGGCTCGGCCACGGCGACGACTGGCTCGGTCGCGAGGCGCTCATGTGCGCCGGGCAGGGCTGCGACGATATCGAGGCTCAAGCCTTCCGGCCCTGGCTGTGCGGCCCTTAAACCGAGGTCTCCGAGCGCTGTGGGCAGGCGTACGACATGGTTCAGAGTCGTGCCGGCGACGTCCGGTATGCGCGCGATCGCGTCGAGCAGCGTGTCGTCGACCGGCACGCGCTCGTCGATCGATACGTAGAGATCTGCCGTCAGAGTCGTTTCCAGCCAGTCCACGAGGCTCGAGCGAAAGCTCGTGATCATCATGCCGATGCCGATCACCGTCGCGACCGCGACCGCGAGCGCCGCGGTCGCCACGCCCGTCCGGCTGAGCGATGCGGTCACGCCACGTACCGCGAGCAGCCCGGCAATGCCGAAGCTGCGCTCCGCAGCCGGCTCGAGCACGCGCATCAACGCGGCGGTGGTTACCGGCGTCAACAGGGCGCCGCCCAGCAACACGAAGAACAGGGCGGCAAACGCGAGCTCGAGTGATTGCCGGTCGATGAGCAGGAGCATCGCGGCCATCGCGAGTGCCGGCACGGCCGCCCAGGCCGCGACGCGGCTGCGGGCATGGCTGCGGCGTTCCAGCGCGGCGCGGCGCATCGTCGCCGCCGGCGTGCCGCGCGCGGCGTCTATCGCGGGTCCGAGCGCGGATAGCAATGTTGCGCCGATGCCGAGGGCTGCGCCGATCGCATAGACCTCTACCGACGGCGCGGCCGCGTTGACCCGTGACGAGAACGTGAAATCACCCATCGTCGCCAACACGAGGTCGACCAAGCCTTTTGCCAGCAGGTGGCCGAGCACCAGCCCCAAGCCCGTTGCCACGAGCCCGAGCACCAGCGCTTCGAGCCAGACCGCGAGCAGCAATTCGCGGCGCGCAAGCCCGACCGCGAGCAAGGTGCCGAAGACGGGCCGCCGCTGCACGATGGCGAACGACATCGTCGAATAAATCAAGAACATGCCGACAACGAGCGCGAGCAATCCGAGGGCCGTGAGGTTCACCTCGAACGCCTGGCTGAGCTGCTCAAAAGCCGTATCCCGCTCGGCAGGGACGAGGGACGTGCCGGGCGGCAAGGCCGCCGCGGCTCGAGCCGCGTCGTTATCTGAAATGCGCAAGTCGATGCGATCGAGGGTTCCAAAACGCCCCAATAGCGCCTGCGCGGTCGCGATATCGGTGACCACGGGTACGTCCGCGCTGACGGCGTCGCGGATCGTGCCGACCGCGAGCACGACCGCGTCGCGGCCGCCGATACGCGCGTCGAGACGGGTATCGCCGTCGACCCGAAGCTCCGCCGCGAGAGCATCCGGCAGCAGAACGGACCCGGGTTCCATGAGCAGCCGCAGCGCATCGCTCGAGCGGCCCGGTACCCAACCGGCGAAGCCGCGAACCGTGGTGTCCTTTAGCGGATCGATACCGAGCAGCACCGCTCGCCGACCGCCGATCACTATATCCGCTTCGATGACGGGCGCCGCCGCGCTGATGCCGACACGCGTCACGAGCTCCGTATAGAGGCGTTCCGGCAGCGCGCCGCCGATCGGCAGGATGCGATGCGTCGTGCTGCCGGTCACCGCCTCCGAGGACAATTCGAAGGCCCGCCGCGCGCTGTCGTTTGCGAGCGCCACGCCAACGTAGACTGCGACCCCGAGCGCGACGCCGGTAATCGCCAAGGCGAGCTGCCACGGGTGGCGCAGGAAGAAGCGCGCCGAAGCACGGAGCAGCAGGCCTTTCATGGTGGCGATTCGATCAGACGCGCGTTGCGGATGGTCAGCACGCGATCCGCGAAGCCGATGACCTCCGCGCTGTGCGTCGCCATCACCAGCGTCGCGCGATGTTTCCGGCACATGCCGTCCAGCAGCGCGAGCACCCGCTCTGCCGTTTCGAGATCGAGGTTGCCGGTCGGCTCGTCCGCGAGCACGATGCCCGGTCCGTGCGCCACCGCTCGGGCCACGGCGACCCGCTGCTGCTCGCCGCCGGAAAGCTCCTCCGGGAACCGGTCGCCGCTGCCGTCGAGGCCCAGCTCCGCGAGCAGAGCTGACACACGGGCCGCCGCTTCGGGCTTAGGCATACCGTTCAATGCGAGCGGCAGCGCAACGTTTTCCGCGACGGTCAGCGTCGGCACGAGATTGAAGAATTGAAAGACGAAGCCGATCTCGCGGCGGCGAAACAGAGCCCGCTCACGCTCACCCATACGATCGAGCCGCTGCGGCCCGTATTCGATCGTGCCGCGGTCGGGTTCCTCGAGCCCGCCAATCAGGCGCAGCAGCGTCGATTTTCCGGAGCCGCTGCGGCCCACCACGACCACGAACTCGCCGCGCTCCGCCGCGAAATGGACATTATCGAGAACCAGGGTACCGCGGTAGGTCTTGCTGACCTCGGCGAGGCGAAGATGCGGGGGACGCGTATTGTCTGGCATCGGATCAGCGCAGCAGCGCCGATTCCTTGGCGGGCTCCGCGATGATCTCCCAGTCGTGGCTCAGGGCGACGCGCAACAGCTCGCTGTCCGGACGCACGGCGACCGGCTCGCCGACAGCGCGCAGCAGGAACAGATCACGCTTCGAGTCGCCATACGCGGCCACGTCCTCGAGCTCGAAGCCGAGCTCGCCTGCCAGCTGTTGGACGATGCTGAGCTTCGCTGCATCGTAGGGATGCATCTCTGGAGGCTGCGCGAGGAAGCGGCCGTTGCGCTGGCTGATCAGGGTCGCGCAGACGTACGTGACGCCGAGATGATCCGCCAGCGCCCGCGCGATCGGATAAAGCGTGCCGGACATCAGCACGACGACGTCGCCGCGCTGCAGGTGCTGCCGCAGGCGCGCTACGGCCGGCTCGTATAGCCGGTGGACCAGCTTCTCGGCAACGAACTCACGCGCGAGCGCTTCCACCTCGTCGGCCCGCAGCCCGCTGAGATACGCCTTGTTCTTCCGCGGGGTGTGGATGCCGCCGATCGGCAGATAACGGGCCATGAACAGCAGAAACGCGCCGATCTGCCGCGGGCCCTGCTTGCCGCGCAGCAATAAACGGCGCCAGAACAGCCGCTCGGAGCCGCCCCGGACGAGTGTGCCGTCGATGTCGAAGATCGCCAGCTTCATCGCTTTTGCCCCATCGGTCCCAGAATATCCTCCTTCTGCGAGAGGACAAACTCGATAATTACCGGCAGACCGCGCACGACGCAGATCACGACGGCCAAGTACACGAATACATAGGTAAGCGTCACGATCACGACGTCGATCGCCGCCCAGATTTCAGGCAGCACCGCCGGGAAGGGGCGAAGCAGCGCGAGCCCGCAGAACGCCGCCGCCTTCACCACCGCGTAGAAGCCGCGCATGAACTTGCCCGATACCAGGAACTTGCCGAGCGCGGATTGCATGAGCGCGAACGGTGCGACACCGCGCGATACGGAATTGCTCGAGCGAATCGTGTCGACGATCACGCCGCGGATGATGAACACCAGCGGCACCCAGATCGGGATCAGATCGAGGTCGGCCGCGACCACCCACAGCGTCAGCTCGACGACCCGGTCTCCGGCGATATCGAACAGCGCGCCGAACAGGCTGGTTTCATTGCGCTTGCGGGCAATGTAGCCGTCCAAGCCATCGGAGACGAAGATCAGAATGATCAGAAAGAAGCTTGCGAAATGCCAAGCGCTCATCGGCTGATACGCCAGCCAAGTGACGAAGAGAAGCAGGACCAGCCGGCTCAGCGTGACAAGGTTGGCCATAGCCTCCGATTATACCCATGCGTTTCTCTTCGGCCGGGTCGCGACGGCTACCGAAGCGCTGACCGCTAGGTGCGGTCCGCCGTCCGCCACGGCAAGATCACCGGCTGGCCGCCATGCTGCGCGATGTAGGGTTCGACTCCATACCAGCGGACCAGGGCGTCTGCCGTAAGCACCTCCGCCGGCAGGCCATCGCCGACGACGGTTCCTCCGGCGAGCAGCACGGTCCGTGTGCAATAGCGGGCGGCGAGCGCGACATCGTGCAGCACGGCGATCACGAGCGTGCCGTGCTCCGCAGCGCCGCGCAGCACCTGCATGACATTCAGCTGATGCCCGGGATCGAGGTTTTGGATCGGCTCGTCGACGAGCAGCACGGGCGCGCGGACCGCGAGCGCACGCGCGAGCAGCACCCGGGCGCGCTCGCCGCCGGACAGCCGGTCGACCCGACGTTCGGACAGGGCAGTCGCCGCGCAGCGCTCGAGCGCCCAGGCGACCGCTTCGTCGTCCTCCGGCCGCATCTGCTCGCCGAGCGCGCGATACGGCATCCGTCCAAGCGCGACCAGCTCGGTCGCGGTAATGGGCCAGTGGATGCCGGCCGACTGCGGCAGATACGCGATCGTCCGAGCGCGCTCGAGCCGGCCCAGGCGGGCCAGCGGCCGACCTCGCCACGAAACGAAGCCAGCATGCGGCACGAGCCCGGCGACGGCCTTCAGCAGCGTGCTCTTACCGGCGCCGTTCGGGCCGACCAGCCCGACGAGCCCGCTGTCGCCGAGCGCGAGCGAAACCGCCGCGAGCGCCATTCGTGGCCCATAGCGCACGCCGACTTGCGTAAGCTCCAGGCTCATGCCGCCTGCTCCCTGCCATGCTTCAAGATCAGGTGTAAGAAGAATGGCGCGCCGATCAGGGCGGTCACGACGCCGAGCTTGAGCTCCGGACCAGGCGGCATCAGCCGGATTGCGATGTCCGCCGCCAACGTCAGCACGGCGCCGGCCAGGAAACACGGCGCCAGCAGCCGCCGCGGATGATGGCCGACCCACGGCCTCAGCATGTGCGGCACGACGAGGCCGACGAAGCCGATCACGCCCGTCACGGCGACGGCCGCGCCGACCGACAGCGCGGTGCCGCCAATCACGAGCCACTGCGTTCGCGCCGGAGGAAAGCCGAGTGTCGCGGCCGTGTCCTCGCCGAGGGTCAGCGCGTCGAGCCCGCGCGCGGCCGCCGCGATCAGCAACCAGCCGGGCGCCATCAGCGGCAGCGCGAGCCAGACATGAACCAGGCTGCGGTCGGCCAGCGAGCCCAGCATCCAAAACAGGATCTCGAGCGCCGCGTACGGGCTGGGCGCGAAGTTCAGCGCCAGCGAGGTCAGTGCGGCGGCCAAAGCATTGATCGCGATACCGGCGAGCACGATCGTCACGAGGTCGGCGCGGCCGCCCGCGAGCCCGTAGAGCGTGCCGAGCGCGGCGATCGAACCTGCGACGCCGCCGAGCGGCAGCCAAAGCGAATCGGCTGCCGCAAGGCCGAAGTAGAACACGAGCACGGCGCCGAACGCCGCGCCGCTCGACGCACCGAGCAAGCCGGGCTCGGCGAGCGGGTTGCGCAGCAGGCCTTGGAGCGCCGCGCCGGACAACCCCAGCGTACCGCCGACGAGCAGCGCGAGCAGCGTGCGCGGCAGCCTGATCTCGAGCAGCACGGTGCCGGCGATCGCCGCGTCGCCGAGGCCGATCGTCGGACCGGAGCTGGTCCGCCCGACCCAGATCGATAGCGCGGCCGCCGCGAGCAACAGCGGCGCCAGCAGCGCATACGATGCGAGGCCGCGCCGGCCCCTCGGCGCGCCCGCTGCGGGCTCTGCGCCGACGCGGCCGCGCGTGGCGTCGAGGTCGCTCATCGAGTCACGGCGGCGTTTTCCGCCAGGCGGATGGCCCGCGCGCGGCGCGCGTCATCCGCCGCGCGCTCGAGCGCCTCGACGGTGTCGAGACTGCTCGGCAGGCCGCAGCTCCAGACCGAAGCCGGCACGTGCGTGCTGACGACCTGCTCCGCGAGCCGTTGCAGTGCCGGATGGGCGAGCACGGCGTTCGCGAGCGATGCAGCGTCATTGTGATAGGCCGTCAGAATCAGCAACTCCGGCGGATCGTGCAGCAGCGTTTCGATCGACAGGCTGCCCCAGCGATCGAGGCCGCGCTCCGCCGGCAGATTGCGCAGGCCGGCGAGTGTCATCAGCTCGTGGGCGAGGGACGGCGCTTCGACCGTAAAGCCGCCGGGTCGCACGACGATGGTGTCGATCGGGCTTTCGCCGAGGCGGGCGCGATGGCGGGCGATGCGCGCCTGCATGATCCCGATCAGCTGCTCTCCGCGTTCGCTGCGGCCGATCGCCGCGGCGACCTGACGCACGTTCGTGACGATGCCCTCGAGGCTTTCGGCGGGCTCCAAGTCAATGACGGTGTAGCCCAGCCGGCGCAGCAGCGTGCGCGTGAAATGGTTCGTGTAGCGGCCGGCGATCACGATGTCCGGAGCGAAGCCGAGCAGCTCCTCGGCGGAGCCGTAGTTCAGCGGATAGCGGGCGGCGGCCGCGGCGAGCGTTGATTCTTCCGCGTCGGCCGACAGCCAGCTCAACGTGACGATTTGAGCGGGGTCGGCGACCTGCAGCACGAGCTGATCCGAGCACAGGTTGATGGAGGCGACGGTGGGCAGTGACTCGCTGCGTGCAAACGCAGCGGCCAGCAGCATCCCCATACCGGCCAACGCGGTGACAGCGGCAGACCGCTTCGACATGTGCAACTCCCAAGCTCGCTGAGCGGGAGCCGCGCCGACGGCGACGCCGCGGTGCGCGGGCTCGCCCGCATCCACTGCAAAGAGTTGTCGCCACGACGGAATTGGCCGCACCGCATGCTTCCCCGGCACACGGAAGGACGACATCGGCGGCAGGTTTCCTGGCTGACGGCTCGAACGGTTTCGCGAGGCCTTCCCAGAGGGTTACTCCAGTGGCCGCAGAACGCGAACCCTCACCGTTTACAGTTGCGGGGACAGCCGCAGCTTCGCACTGCGTTCCCTTTTCACTCCGGCAGAGCACCGCCTGCCGGAACGATAGGAGCCGCGATGGTGATTTGCAAGACTATGCGAGAATGCACGGATGGTTCGCAGGGTGAAAGGAGCGGAATCTGATTCGTTATCGCGTGCGGCTGCTCGATCCGAGCCGCCATCTTTTCGAGGTCGAGCTGCGGCTCGATCGCCCCGATGCGCAGCAGCGTGTGCAGATGCCGTCATGGATCCCGGGCAGCTACCTGCTGCGCGAGTTTGCGCGCCACGTCGTATCGATACGCGCCGAGAGCGGCGGCCGCCCGGTCGATGCGGTGCAGGCCGCGAAGGGCACATGGGTGTTTCGCGGCGCAGCCGACGAGCTGGTCGTCACGATCGAAGTCCATGCGCTCGATCCATCCATCCGCGGCGCGTATTTCACTCGCGAGCGGGCTTACTTCAACGGCACGTCTCTCTTTTTGCAGCCGGACGGCCGCGACGACGAGCCGGTCGAGCTCGAGCTCGAGCCGCCGCGTGATCAGAGCTTCGCGGGCTGGCGGGTCGCGACGGCAATGCAGCCGGCGGAGATCGACGACCGCGGCTTTGGCCGCTACCGGGCCGCAAGCTATGACGAGCTGATCGATCATCCGTTCGAGATCGGCCATTTCGAGCGCGTCGATTTCGTCGCCGCCGGCGTGCCGCATCGGCTGGTCGTATCGGGGCGCTTCGACACCGATCTCGAGCGCGTGGCGGCCGATCTCGCCCGCCTCTGCACGACGCAGATCGAGTTCTTCGGCGGGGCGCCGTTCGATCGTTATTGGTTCCTGGGCCACGCGATCGGCGATGGCTACGGCGGGCTCGAGCACAGTGCGTCGTCGAGCCTGCTGTTCGACCGGGACGATCTGCCGAAGCGCGGTGAGTCGGGCGTGCCGGCCGATTATCAGCGCTTTCTTTCGCTCGCGAGCCACGAGTATTTTCATGCGTGGCACATCAAGCGCACGAAGCCTGCCGCCTTCCTGCCGTATCGTCTCGATCGGCGCAATCACACACGGCTGCTCTGGGTGTTCGAAGGCATCACCAGCTACTACCAGGATTTATTCGTGCGGCGCAGCGGCCTGATCGACCGCGACGTCTACCTCAAGCGTCTGGGGCAAACTTTGACGCGGGCTTATCGCACGCCGGGCCGCTTCAGGCAGACGCTTGCGGACGCGAGCTTCAACGCCTGGGATGTGCTTTATAAGCCCGAGCCGAACGCGCTGAACACGAGCGTCAACTACTACGTGAAGGGCGCAGTCGTGGCGCTCGCGCTCGATCTAGAGCTGCGCCGCCGTTCGTCGTCGAGTCTCGATGACGTCGTGCGCGAGCTGTGGCGCCGCTACGGAGCGGTCGGGATCGGCGTGCCCGAAGACGGCTTCGAGCGGCTTGCCGAGGAGGTGGCCGGGGTCGAGCTCGGCGAGTTTTTCGAGCGGGCGATCCGCAGCACGCAGGAGCTGCCGCTCGGTGACCTGCTTGCGGCGTTCGGTATCGAGCTGGTGCTGCGGCCGCAGCTCGGCCTCGACGACCGCGGCGGTGCGCCGCCGCAGCGTGATGCGGCGCCGCTGCCGACGCTCGGCGCAACCTATCGCGCCCGCCCCGACGGCGTCGAGCTCACGGCCGTGCTCGACAGCGGCCCCGCGCAGCATGCCGGGCTCGTGCCGGGCGACGTGCTGGTCGCGCTCGACCGGCTCAAGGTGAACGAGCGTAACCTGCGGCGTCGCCTCGCGCGCTGCGAGGCCGGGCAGCGGGTGACGGCCGCGGTGTTTCGCGGCGACCGGCTGCTCGAGGTCGACCTGGTGCTCGGCGAGGCGCCGGCCGATACCTGCTGGCTACGGGTCGTTGCGGAGGCGGGTCCGGCTGCCGTCGCCCGCCGCGACGCGTGGCTCGGCGAATGACGTTACAGCGGCCATGATCGAGCTCGGCTTCAAGTTCACGATCGCGTATCTGCTCGGCTCCGTTCTCGGCAGCCTCGTGGTCGGCTATGTAAAGGGCGGCGTCGACATCCGTAAGAGCGGCAGCGGTAATCCCGGCGGCACGAATGCGCTGCGCACGCAAGGCAAGTGGTTCGCGTTCTGGGTGCTGCTGATCGATATCGGCAAAGGGATCGCGGCCGTCGCGTGGTTGCCCGGTCTCGACATCCCGGGCGTCGGCTTCGATCCGGCCGTGTCCCGTGAATGGGTGCTCTATGCGGTCGGTTTCGGCGCCATTCTGGGCCATGTATTCCCGATCTGGTTCGATTTCAAAGGCGGCAAGGGCGGCGCGACCGCGGCGGGGCTCCTGCTGTGGTACGACCCGATGATCGGCGCGGCGGTCGTCGCCTGCTGGGTCGGCGTGATCGTAATAACGGGCTTTGTCGGGCTTGCAACGATGGCGGCGTCCGTGCTCGCTGTATTCTTTATCGGCGCCATTCGCTGGCCGGACGAGCGCGGTTTGCTGGTCTTCTCGGCATGTGTCGCGATGCTGATCATCTATACGCACCGCAGCAATATCCGCCGCATGCTGGACCGGACGGAGCCGCGTCTTGGGCGCGCTCAAGGCAGCAAGTAATTTCGTTGCGGAGCACACGGTTATGCCGCGTCGATCACGATCATCGCGATCATCTCGATCGAGCTGGGCCGATGAGGTCCAGCCCCCGCTTGATGCGGATGCGCTGCTCGCGGCGATCCCAGCCGATGTCGCGGCGCGCATCGAGCGCCTCGATGTGTTTGCCTCGCTCGACTCGACGAACCGATACCTGATCGATGCCCGCCCGCCGTCGCCCGCCGCGCTGCGCATCGCGCTCGCGGACTTTCAGCACGCCGGACGGGGCCGGCGCGGTCGCGTCTTTAGCGCGCCGCCCGGCGCCGCGCTGTGCCTGTCTGTGGCGTTCGTGCCCGAGGCGGGCTCGCATAGCCTCTCCGCGTTACCGCTTGCGGTCGGCGTGGCGACCCGGCGCGCGGTTGCTGCGAGCTGCGGCGTCGCGATCGGGCTCAAATGGCCGAACGATCTGATCTGGGCGCACCGCAAGCTCGGCGGCATTCTCGTCGAGCGCACTGCGGCGGCCGGCGCCGAAGGTCACGTCGTGATCGGGATCGGTATCAATGTGGCGGTTCCGCCGGCGGCGCTTGCGACGCTCGCGGACCGGCCGGGCGGCGCAGTCGATCTGGCCGAGGCCACCTCGCAGCAGCCGCCGGCGCGCAGCGCGCTGGCGGCTGCGCTCATCGCCGAGCTCGCGGCGCTCGCCGTGCAGTTCCCCGCGCACGGCTTTGCGCCGTACCGAGAGGAGTTCGATGCGGCCGACACGCTGCTCGATCGCGCCGTTCAGGTTGTCGATGATGCTGCCGTCATCGATGCGATCGCCCGTGGCGCCGATGCGGACGGCGCCCTGATCATCGAGACGTCGGACGGCTCGCGGCGGCGCGTGCTCGGAGGCGACGTCTCGATTCGGCCGGCCGCCGCCGCGGTGGGGCAATCATGACGACCGTCGTCGTCGATATCGGCAACGCGCGCATCAAATGGGCGCATGCAGAAGCAGGGCGACTCGGCGAACGGCACCACGCGCTGCATGCGGACGATGTCGATCAAGCGCTCGCGGCATTTGCCGAAGCGCTTCACGACGCGCCCGTCGAGCGTATCGTCGTTGCGAACGTGGCCGGAGAAGGCTTCGCGGCGAAGCTTGCGACAGTGACCACTGAACGTTTCGGTGTCACCCCCGAGATCGTGCGGACGGCCGCCGAGATGCTCGGGGTGCGCTGCGCGTATCGGGATCCGTCGCGGCTCGGAGTCGACCGTTGGGTGTCCGTCATCGCGGCCTATCGCACGGCGGCCGCGCGGCCGGATGGCCCGCGGCCTGCGTGCGTCATCAACGCCGGCACGGCGCTGGCCTTCGATGCGGTGGACACCCGCGGACGGCACATCGGCGGTCTGATTCTGCCCGGTCCGCGCATGGCAGCGGACATGCTGGCGAAACAGACGCACGGCATCGGCGCGACGCGGCCCACCACCGGCGCACCGTCCGGGATCGGCATGCTCGGCCGCAGCACAGAGGACGGCGTCGGGTTCGGTGCGCTGCTTGCGCCCGCCGCGGCATTCGACCGGATGTCCAGGATCGTCGGCGAGGAGCTGGGCGTTCCGCCGGTCGTGTATCTCGCTGGCGGCGAATCCAATGCGCTGAGGCCGTGGCTCGAAACGGATGTGCATGTCGAGGCAGACTTGGTGCTCAAGGGGCTCGCTCTCATTGCCGCTGAAACGCCGCCCGGCTGTTTGCCTGGCGGCGGACCCATCGAAAGCTTTTCGTCCGCAGCGCCTCCCGCGCCGTGAGCACTTGCGTTAAGGTTGACCACTCAAGAACGAGACGCACTCGGAAGTGCGCGCCGACGGGCCGCTCGACACGATCCGGAGTGATCGGTCGGCAGGGAGATGGCAAGAGAGTCGCAGGCGAAACAAGGAGCTTTGATGAGAACCATGAAAAGAAGTTGGCTGCCGTTGGCCGTGCTGGCGCTCGGCAGCGCGGCGGTCGTTCAGGCGCAGGACCAGGAGGCTCGAATGCAGGAGGCGCTCGCAGCCGCGGAGCGCTCGGCGGAGCATAAGGAACGGGATCGGAACGACAAGCCGATCGAGGTGGTGCAGTTCCTCGGCGTCGAAGACGGCATGACGGCGCTCGACGTCATCTCGGGCGGCGGGTACTGGACGGGGGTGCTATCCGCGGCGGTCGGCCCGTCCGGCACGGTATACATGCACAGCCCGGAGTTCATGATCGAGCGCGGCGGTGAGGAGTTCCTCGAGCGGGAACGGCAAATCGTCGAGCGTCTCGGCAACGTCGAGCCGCTGCACGGCGATATCGGGGATTCAGCGGCGGCCGGCATGGTCGATGTCGCCATCACGTCCAACAACTTCCACGATCAGTACAATCGCGGCGGGCTCGAAGCCGGCACGGCGTTTCTCGAGGACATCCTCGCGGCGCTCAAGCCAGGCGGCGTGCTCGGTTTGATCGACCACGAAGGCGCGGCGGGGCAAGATAACGCCACGTTGCATCGCATACCACTCGCCGATGCCAAAGAAGCGCTCGAGGCGGCAGGCTTCGTCGTCGAGGCGGAATCGGACATCCTCGCGAATCCAGACGACCCGCAGACGGTCGGCGTGCGTGATCCGGCCGTGTCCGGCAAGACGCAAAAGATTCTCGTTCTCGCCCGGAAGCCGAATTGAGCCAGTGCCTTAACCGCGCAAACGGCGCAGAGCAACGTAAAATCTATACTCGGCCTTGCAGTTTTCCCCGCGAAGAGTCATCGTAGCACTCACAACTATAATAACGACGCTAGCAATAACAATATCAGGCTGAAGAGGCGCCCGCTCGGGCGCCTCTCTTTAATCTGAAGTTCCCGCGCCATTTTTACCCGCTGATGAGCCGTATTCCCTGCGCGAACAGGGGAGTAGGCGAGACGCCGGTGCTGCTGATGTGCCGCTGTAGCCATGTATATGTGGGTTATGCATCTTGCACTACGGCGGTGGATGTGTAAAATGCACCCATGCACATCGATGTCGTGCCGAACCGCAACTCCCGCCCCGCCTACCTGCTTCGCGAGTCGTATCGCGAAGGGAAGA
>CAZFJU010000106.1:0-13905 GCA_964518995.1 uncultured Gammaproteobacteria bacterium | reverse complement strand
CCTCGACTACGGTTTGTAGTACACGCAGCTGATCGCGCGGCGTGTGCGCGAGGCCGGCGTGTATAGCGAAATCTACGCTCACGACGTCGCGGACGACGCCATCGCGGCGTTCGGCGCCGCCGGCATTATTCTTTCCGGCGGGCCCGACTCCGTCGTGGCGACTGGAGCGCCGACGGTGGCCGATGCCGTGCTCGAGGCTGGCGTGCCGCTGCTCGGCATTTGTTATGGCATGCAGGCGCTGGCGGCGCGTCTCGGCGGCGAAGTGCGTCCGTCGAACGAGCGCGAATACGGCTACGCAGAGGTCCGGCTGACCGAAAACGATCCGCTCCTCGGCGGGCTCGGCGGCGGCGATGCCGAGCTGCGGGTCTGGATGAGCCATGGTGATCGCGTCGAGCGTCTGCCGCCCGGCTTCAGCGCGATCGCGAAGTCACGCAATGCGCCATTTGCCGCGATCGCGGATGCCGAGCGCCGGATCTTCGGCCTGCAGTTTCATCCGGAGGTCACGCATACCGAGCAGGGGTTCGAGATTCTGACGCGTTTCGTGCGCGACATTTGCGGCTGCCCGCCGACCTGGACGCCGCAGAACATCATTGCCGATCACATCGAGCGGGTCCGGGCCAAGGTCGGCCGCGGCCGTGTGCTGCTCGGGCTCTCCGGCGGCGTCGATTCGTCGGTGGTCGCGGCGCTGCTGCACGCCGCGATCGGTGATCAGCTCGTCTGCGTGTTCGTCGATCACGGGCTGCTGAGGCTCGGCGAAGGCGATCAGGTCATGGAAGTTTTCCGCGAGCATCTCGGCGTCCACGTCGTGCGCGTCGATGCCGAGCCGCAGTTCCTTACGGCCTTGGCGGGCGTCGAAGATCCGGAAGACAAACGCAAGATCATCGGTCGGCTGTTCATCGAGGTTTTCGAAGCGGAAGCGAAGCGCCTCGACGACATCAGGTGGCTCGCGCAAGGCACGATCTATCCCGATGTGATCGAGTCCGCCGGCTCCGCCACCGGCAAGGCGGCGCTGATCAAATCGCATCACAACGTCGGCGGGTTGCCGGAGCGGATGCAGCTCGAGCTGATCGAGCCGCTGCGCGATCTGTTCAAGGACGAGGTGCGTAAGATCGGCGTCGCGCTCGGTTTGCCGCCGCCGCTCGTCAACCGGCATCCGTTTCCAGGCCCGGGCTTGGCGGTGCGCATTCTCGGCGAGATCCGCAAGGAGTACGCGGATCTCCTGCGCCGAGCGGACGACATCTTCATCGCCGAGCTGCGCGCGCAGTCGCTCTACGACGCGGTAAGCCAGGCCTTTGCCGTGTTTCTGCCCGTGCGTTCCGTCGGCGTCATGGGGGATGGCCGGCGCTACGACTACGTGGTCGCCCTGCGCGCCGTTGAGACGGTCGACTTCATGACCGCGCGCTGGGCGCGGCTGCCTCCTGAGTTTCTCGATCACGTTGCGCGCCGGATCATCAACGAGGTGGCCGGCATCTCGCGCGTGGTTTACGACATCTCGGGTAAGCCGCCGGCAACGATCGAGTGGGAATGACATACATGACATAAGCGCAGCGATGCACGTTTCTTGCAACGCAGCGGGATGATCCAAGGAGATGCGGGCGTGGCGGCACGTTCCAAGCGATGGAGCAACTCGAGTAGCTCATGACAGAAAAGCCGATCCGTGTCGGATTCATCGGCCTGAATCCCGGCATTCACTGGGCCGCGACCGCGCACATCCCGGCATTGAAGGCCCTGCCGGGCCAGTATGAGGTCGTCGGTGTTGCGAACACGAGCGTCGCCAGCGCCAAGAAGGCGGCCGAAGCGTTCGGTCTTTCGCATGCGTTCGAGAATGCGCAGGCGTTGGTCAGCTCGCCGGAGGTCGATCTGGTCGTGGTCACCGTCAAGGTGCCGCATCACCGAGAGCTGGTGACGGCGGCGCTGAACGCCGGCAAGCATGTCTATTGCGAGTGGCCTCTGGGGAATGGCTTGACAGAGGCGCGCGAGCTGGCTGATCTAGCCGAGTCGAAAGGCGTGGTGGCGGCGGTCGGGACTCAAATGCGCGTTGCTCCCGAGGTCGAGTATCTCCGCCAGCTCATCGCCGAAGGCTACGTCGGCCAGGTGTTGTCGACGACGCTCGTCGGAAGCGGCAGCTCGTGGGGAGCCGAAACGGATGCCGCTCACGCCTATCTCTATGACAAGAGCAACGGCGCAACGATGCTCACGATTCCGTTGGGGCACACCCTCGCCGGTATGCGCGACGTGCTCGGCGGGTTCGACGAGGTCTCCGCGCGCACGGTTGCCCGACGCGATACCGTGCATGTTGCCGATACGGGCGAGACGATACCCGTGACCTCGCCCGACCAAGTCCTTGTGCACGGCACTTTGGAAAGCGGCGCGGCTTTATCGATCCACTATCGCGGGGGCATGTCTCGAGGGACGAATCTGCTTTGGGAGATCAACGGCACCGAGGGCGACATCCAGGTGACGGGCGCAAACGGCCATGCTCAGCTTGTGCAATTGTCGATCCGTGGGGCAAACGGTGACTCGAACGAACTGGCGCCGCTGACCGTGCCCGCATCGGGCTATGAGGGCTGGCCGGACGACCCCGTCCCGCGCAATGTCGCCCGGATCTATGCCCGGGTGGCGCACGATATCCGCTCGGGCACACGATCGGCTCCGAGCTTTAGCGATGCCGTAGCGCTACACGAGACGCTCGATGCGATCGAGCGCTCGTCAATCAGAAATGAAGCTAAATGACGGCACTTTCGATACTGGAGCGTGTCCGGTCATCGAATGCGTGCGAACTTCGGTGCGGGAGATTGTTGAGCCCATGTCGAACTTCGACGACGCGTACTGGATGCGCCGCGCGCTCGAGCAGGCCCGCGACGCCGCGGCACGCGGCGAGGTTCCGGTTGGCGCCGTCCTGATTGACGCGGGCGGCGCTCTGCTGGCTGAAGCAGGCAACGCGCCGGTCCGCGAGCATGACCCGAGTGCGCATGCCGAAATGCTCGTGCTGCGGGCGGCGGGGAAGCGTGTCGGTAACTACCGCTTACCGGGCACCACCTTGTACGCGACGCTCGAGCCGTGCGTGATGTGCGCAGGCGCGCTCGTGCATGCACGCGTGGCTCGGCTCGTCTATGCGGCGCCCGACCCGAAAGCAGGCGCGTGCGGATCGGTATTCGACATCTTCGGCAGCGAGCGGCTGAATCACCGGGTGGCAGTGGAAGCGCGTCTGCTCGAAGACGACGCGGCGGCGTTGCTGCGTACCTTTTTCGCAGCGCGCCGCTGAACGCGTTCGATCTGCAGCGCAGAATGCCGCTACGACCGGCATCGGCGGACAGCGATTGCGTCGGGCGCCGCGGCGGCGTTCAGCTCGCAGGCTGCGCCGGTTCCGCGAGCTCCGCGTGCTCTGCCGCCGTCTCGACGGCGTCCGCCGACTCGGCCAACGAGGCGTGATATTCAGCGACCGTTTGCCGGTCGGTGAGCCACATGAGCAGCTCGTGATAACGCCGCACGTTGTCGACGTACTGAGCGGCGATGTGCCCGTGAGCGAAACCGCGCCGCACCCGGGAGTACCACGCTTCGTCCGCCAGCAGCGGCAAGCGCTCGCGGACATGATCCCACCGGTCCGGATCGCCGCCCTGAATCTGCGTGATGATTCGCGCATCCTCAACATGCCCGAAGCCGAGATTGTAGGCGGCGACCGCAAGCCACGTCCGATCGGGATTCGCAATTCGCTTGGGAATTTTCCCGAGCACGTTCTCGAAATAGAGCCCGCCGCCGATCGCGCTCTCGCGCGGGTCGAGCCGATCTTCGACGTTCATCATCGACGCCGTATCCTCCGTCAGCATCATCAAGCCGCGCACGCCGGTCGGTGACACGGCCGCGGGGTTCCAGTGCGACTCCTGATAGCCAATGGCGGCGAGCAGACGCCAGTCGATCCCTGTGCGCCGCTGGGCTTCCTCGAAGTACGGCCGGTATGCCGGCAGGCGGGTGTCGATGTGGCGCAAAAAAGCGCGCGAGCCGACGTAGTCGAACTCGCGGCCGGTGAAGTAGTAGCGATCGAGCAGCCGATCGAGCTCACCGGTCGCCTCGAGCTCCGCAAAGTAGGCCGCGACCCGCTCGCGGAGCGCATCGGCGCCGTTCGGCAGCGCCCACGCGATCCGATGAGCGTCGCCGGTTGCAAATGCGACGCGCGCCTCGGGATAAGAATGGCGCAGCAGCCCGAAAGCGTTGGAGGACACGATAGTATAATCAATGACACCTTCGCTGACGCGACGCACGAGTTCCTCGACGGACGCGCGAGGATCTTCCCGCCAGAGCAGCGCAGGGTGATCGACTCGTGCCTGCTCGAGCAGCGTAGCGTGCGAAGAGCCCGCGGGCACCTCGATGCGTCCGCCCGCGAGGTCGGCAAAGCTGCGCGGCCGGCTCGTGCCGCGGCGATAAATCACCTGCTGCTCCGCCTCGCCATAGGCCGGGCCGAACATCACTAGCGACTCGTGCGGCGCCGCGACGGCGGCAGCTGCACCGATATGAGCGCGTCCGCCGCCGCGTACGCTCGAAGGCAGGGTGCCGATGCGGTCGTCGACCACGATCTTGAGATCGACGCCGAGCCGTGCGGCGAAGCCGCGCGCGAGCTCGAACTCAACGCCGCGAGGCTGATCGGCGCCGAAGTAAAAAGTGGCCGGGCCGCTATACGTGAGAATACGTAGCTCACCAAGCGCGAGGATTTGATCCAGCACTCGTGGAGGAGCCGAGCAACTTCCGAGCAGAATGCCCGATATGACGAGAAAGAGCGCTCGCACCTATCCTTGTCCAACGCCTCCATCGATTCGGAGCAGTATAAAGGGGGCGTCCGAAACGCACACCAGCGAAATGCCGTTGAGCGCTCACGTGCGCGGCGCACTGGCATCAGCAACGGTTATGTAGTATTAGGCCCTACATTTCGCAGCAGCAACCCCCTCGGATTCAGGACAGATGACGCACTCTTCACGGTCCCGACGCATCGCAGCTCTCGGTCTTCTGCTCGCCCCGCTCGGCGCATCGGCGCAGCAGCCGTTCGACGCATGCCTCGAGGGACTGCGTAGCGAGGCCGTGTCGCGCGGTGTCGCCGCGGCCACGGCCGATAGCGTGCTGCCGACGGTTCGGCAGCTACCGCGGGTGGTCCAGGCCGACCGGGATCAGCCGGAGTTTGTCGAGACCTTTGCGACCTATCTGGGTCGCCGTGTCAACGCGAACCGCGTGATGATGGGCCGCGACATGCTCGCCCGCCATCGCGCTCTGCTCGAGCGCGTGACCGCGGAGCATGGGGTGCCCGCCCATGTCATTCTCGCGCTGTGGGGGCTCGAGACCGACTATGGCCGAGTGATCGGGGACGTGCCCGTGTTCGACTCGCTCGCCACGCTCGCTTGCGAAGGCCGCCGTGGTCCGTACTTCACGACGGAGTTCGTCAACGCGTTGCGCATCGTCGAGCGCGGAATTGACGCGGATAGGATGATCGGCTCGTGGGCCGGCGCGATGGGTCAGACGCAGTTCATGCCTTCGAACTACCTGGCCTACGCGATAGATGGCGACGGTGACGGCATCGTGGATCTTTGGGGAAGCGTGGCCGATGCATTCGCGTCCGGCGCCAATCTGCTGCGCACTTTCGGCTGGCAGCCAGGCTGGCGATGGGGGCGGGAGGTGCAGTTGCCCGAAACCTTCGACTACGCGCTCGCCGGCCGGGATCGCGCGCGGCCGCTCGCGGAATGGAGGACACTTGGCATCGTGACGACTGCGGGCGCGCCGTTACCGGCACTCGAGCAGCGCGCAGCCGTGCTCGTGCCGGCCGGCCATCGCGGGCCTGCATTTCTCGTCTACGAGAATTTTGCGGCCATCATGCGATGGAATCCGTCGGAGTTTTTCGCGCTGACCGTAGGTCATCTTGCCGATCGCATCGCCGGCGGCAGCGAGCTTGCCGTGCCGCCTCCGAGCAGCGAGCGGCTCACGCGCGAGCAAATCGCTGCCGTGCAACGAGAGCTCAACGAGCTCGGCTTCGACAGTGGCACGCCGGACGGTATCGTCGGCCCCGCAACGCGCGGTGCTGTCCGCGATTGGCAACAGGAGCACGGGCTCATCGCTGACGGCCACGTCGACGTACCCTTGCTCAACGCTTTAGGGATCTCTTCGCCCTGAAATAACGGAAAAAATCGCCGGTGAGTCGGCAACTTTCCGGCTTCGCGATACTCAAAGAGTTGGCTATCCGGGTGTGCGACGCGTACCGGACCGTCCGGTTTTTGAGATCGCCATTCGACCGCGTATGATTCGCACCTTTCTTATCGTCGAGACTACATGGAGTTACCGTGACTAGGGAAAATGTATCGGCAGGAGCTTCCACTTCGCAGCGGCGTGCAAGCAGCAAAGCGCTCTTCGATTCGAATGGCGTGCGCAAGGCCGCTATTGCATTGCTGACTGTGTTTCACAAATCAGGGCGGCACGGCACGTTGGCCGAGGTCCTGGTGGCCCTCGAGGTCATCGATGCGGCAATCGACGGCAAGCCGCACTCAATGAAGTCGCTATCGCAGAAGCTGAGCATTCCGTATACCTCCGTATCCAGAATCGTCTTTTCACTGACATCGGAGGCAGCACCAGGCGGCATTTTGAAGCTGGTGCCGGACACTCAGGATCGCCGGCGGAAGCATATCGAAATCGACTTCGATATCTTCAAGCAGTCGTCGCCGCACCTGCGGGCGCTCGAGAAGGCGATGGTGGATTATTACGGCAATTCGGTCTTCAAGCTGAAGAAGGCCAAGAAGAATTGACCGCGCTGCAGACGCTCTCCGCGTCCGCAGCTTTAATTGACCCGTGACGATGCCGGCGGCGGCCACGCCGCCGGCATTCCCGGCTTGCCGCGGCGCCGGCCACCGTCTATCTTCGTGCGGGTGAGACTGAAATCGCCGGCAACCTGGCTCTCGTTGTTTGCGGTGCTGATTTTCGGCTTGGCCTACGTCGATAAGCAGCAAAGTGCGGCCGGCGATAATTGGCGTATCGCGAGTCGCGCGCCCGTTGGCCTCGCGCCGCTACCGCATGAGGCGGCCGAAGCCGTCATCCAGGTCTATGCAGCCCGAGCCGTTCGCTGGCGCGGCTACTTCGGTGTGCATGCGTGGATCGCCGTAAAGCCATATCAGGCCAACGCCTACACCGTTTATGAGGTCAACGGCTGGCGCCTGCGGCGTGCCGGCACGTCGGTCGCAATCGGCGATCGGCCGCCCGATTCACGCTGGTTCGGCAACGCGCCCGAGCTGATCGCTGAGCTGCGCGGCGACGCTGCGGCGGCGGCGATCCCGAAGATCGAGCAGGCCGTCAAGGCTTACCCGTACGCTGACCGATACCGTGTCTGGCCCGGCCCCAATTCCAATACCTTTGTTGCGCATGTGCTGCGCGCCGTGCCGGAGCTCAAGGCCGATCTGCCGCCCACGGCGATCGGCAAGGATTATCTCGGCGCGGCCATTTTCGCCCGCAGCCCGAGCGGCACCGGCGTTCAGCTGAGCGTTCTCGGTGTGCTCGGCGTGCTCGTCGGGGTCGAGGAAGGGCTGGAAGTGAATATCCTCGGCTTGACGCTCGGCGTCGATCCTCTCGATCTTGCCGTGAAGCTGCCGCTCGCCGGCAGCATTGGTTGGCCGCGCAGCGCTCGAAGCCCACACATGGAGGACGCCGATGGTTAACGGGGGATTGATGCTCAGGGTCGTCACGCTCGGCGCGGCGCTGGTTGCAGCAGCCGCCTGCGCGGACGAAGATCCGCTCCGGCAATACACCTTCAGCTGGCCGTACAGCGCGGCGGACGACATGCGTCCTCGCGGCGGCACGACGACCGGCGCCGCAGTGGAGCTGCTCGAAGGTGCGAGCCCGCAGTGGGAGGCCGTGCAGGAGCCTGGGCTTACCGCCTTCGAGCGCGACCGGCGCGCGATCCTCGCGATGGCCGGCGGCTACCGAACGTCATTCGATTTCATCGAGACCACCGGGTTCTCGCCAGGTTACACCCCGGCCCGGCCTTATCAGTCCTGGGCCACCGAATACATCTTCGTCATCGAGGACGATGCCGAATTCATTAGCCTGCAGCACATCATCGTCATGTCGTATGTGGATGGAGCCGGTCATGTGCAGGGGCCGTTCGTGCAGAAGCACTGGCGACAGGATTGGCGCTACCAGGATACTGACTTACACGTCTACGCGGGGCACGGGCAGTTCGAGCGTGTCGAGCTCGATGCCGACGAGGTCGAGGGGCGCTGGTCGCAGTCGGTGTACCAGGTCGACGACTCGCCGCGCTACGAAGCCATCGGCACGTGGGATCATCAAGGCAACTATTCGGCATGGCAAAGTGAGCGGACGGCGCGACCGTTGCCGCGGCGCGAGTCGAGCGTGCGTGACGACTATGACGTGCTCATCGGTACCAACCGTCATGCGCTGACGCCGAATGGCTGGGTTCACGAGGAGGATAATCTCAAGGTCGATCTCGATGAGCGCGGCGAGCGCAAGTCGGTGGTCGCGCGGGAGGTGGGCCTCAACCGTTACGAGCGCATCGTAGATTTCGATTTCGCGCCGGCCGAGACTTACTGGGAGCGCACGGAGGCATTCTGGGCCGATGTGCGCGCGGCGTGGCGCGAGATTTACCGCGCTAACGATGCGTTCGAGCTTGCGGAAGAGGCCGAGGGCCGCGAGCTGTTCGTGCCGATGTTCGAGTACGCCGAGCGGTTGCACGCCGGCGAGCCCTACGATGCGGAGAATTCGCGCAACTTCGTGACGGAGACGCTCTCCGACTATATCGAGCCCCGCTGACGAATATCACTGCGCGGCCGTAACGGCTCGCGCGCTCCAATAACGACACCAACACATGAAGGGGACGAGCATGATGAGAACGACGTTATACGGATCGCTCGCGACAGCGGTGCTATGGGCAGCCTTAGGGGGCGCGCCGTCGTGGGCGCAGCAGGAGGAATGCGACCGTGCTTGCCTCGAGGCGCTCGTGGATCGTTATCTCGATGCGATGATCGACAACGACGTCGACGCGGTGCCGTTCGCCGCCGACGCGCGCTTCACTGAGCATGGTCAACAGCTCGAGCTCGGGGACGGGTTGTGGAACACGATGAAGGGCAAGGGTACCTACCGCTTTTTCGTGCCGGATGTGGACGCCGGCAGCGTCGCGTTCATCGGCACGATCTACGAGGATCATCGCGACCCGGCGCAGCAGACCCCCGCGGTGATCGCACTGCGCCTGCGCGTCGAGAACGGCGAGATCACCGAGGCCGAGCAGCAGGTGCTCCGTAACGAGGACGCGGCGCAACGCATCGAGGCCCTCGGCGGCCCGGACCCGCTCTTTCTGGAGACCGTGCCGGCCGAGGAGCGCATGTCGCGTAGCGATTTGATCGAGATCGCGAACATGTATTTCACGGGCATGCAGCAGAACGACGGTCGCGGTGAATATCCGTTCGCGGATGACTGCAACCGCATCGAAAACGGCGCGCAGGCCACCAACGCGCCGACCCCGCCCGGCGAGACGCGGCCCAACCCGGCCACGGCGACCGGTTACTCGGGGCAATGGAGCTGCCGCGAGCAGTTCGAATCCGGCCTGCTGCACTTCGTGAACCGTATCCGCGATCGCCGCTTCGTCGCGGTCGATCAGGAACGCGGTAATGTGTTCAGCTTCGTGTTCTTCGATCACTCCGGCGGCGACTGGCGAAATTTCGAGACGCCGGATGGCCGCTCGATCACCGCCGGCCCGGTGCAGCCATGGACGTGGTATATCGCCGAGGCTTTCAAAATCACCGATGGGCAGATTCGCCGTATCGAGGCCACGCTCGACCGCGTCCCGTACGGCATGCTTTCCGGCTGGAGCACGTTTGAGGAGGGCATGTCCGACGAAATTCAGGACGAGACGCAACGACCGTAGCGGTTACGGCTGCCATACAAGTCGGCGCGCTGAAGCAGACCGCTCAAAAGGGGCGGCGAGGAGAACAAGCTCCCGCCGCCCCTTCAACGTTTTCGGCTTTTCGACGAGCGCCGGCGAAGGCGGGCCGATCAGGCGGCTTGCGCGCGCTGCTTGGCCGTGTGCGCCGCGATGGCATCCATTAGCGGCGGTGATAGGCAGTCGTACGGCTCGAGACCCAGCTCGCGCAGCCGGTCGCGAACCTGAGGCATTTGCTTTGGATCGGCACCGGCCTCGATGATCGAAGACACGAATGCCGCGAATTCGGGCGGCGCCCAGCCGGGCTCCTCGGATAACTCGACATGGATGAAATCGAGGCCGTAGAACGGATGGTTCGTGTCTTCGATGCGCCCATACATATGCGCACCGCACTGCCGACACGCATGACGCTTGATGACCGCGCTCGGATCGACGACTTCGAGCTTTGACTCGTTCGCCGTGACGCGTAAGTTATCGCGCGACACCACGGCTACTTGCGAGAACAATGCATTATCCGGCTTCCAGCACTTTGTGCAGCCGCAGACATGGTTGTGCGCGCACTGGCCGGTAATCTGCACCTCGACCCGGTCGGACGCGCAGCGGCAGCGCAATGTTCCGCTAGCGAAGCTCTCGGCGGCTGTCTGCAGCCCATTGTCGACGGCTGGGTGGATGGAAATCGCCATCAAAGAACCCCCTTTTCGTTCTGTTCGACGGGTCGACACGCCTTGTGGGCGTCGCCCGCGTCCGCGAGGGCGAGACGCGTCCCGAGTATAGAGAACGCGCGATTGCGGGTACAAGCAAGCTTCTCCTCGCTTATGCGGCGGTCGCCGAAGCTCCATCATCGCGGATTCGGGCGCTCGGTCAGGCTTGCCGGCCGCGAAACGGCCGCTTGCGTCCAGTCTTTGCGGCGGCGATCCGAGTGTCTCATTTGCGGCACTAGGTCTCCGGCTGCTATCCTGGCAGGCGTCGCCACGTATTTTGGGGCGTAGTGCATTCGACACCGAGTCGAAGTCGCCGGCCGCCCAGGCCGCCCTGCAACGCTGAGCCGGTTGCCGCGCCGGGTCAGCAGTCAGCCGAGGATCACGCCATCGATCGCCGCCGCGTTTCTCCGATTACCGCGAGTCGTGTCGGTCCAGGCGAGCACGCTCGGCTGCCCATTAAGAGGAGTTCTACTCCATGATCCAAGCCGGAAAAACCGTCGGATTCGCGTATACGCTGAGACTCGAGGACGGCTCCGTCGTGCAGAGCAACGAGGGCGACGAGCCTTTGACCTACGTGCACGGCGAGAATCAGATCCTGCCGGCACTCGAGCGCCAGCTCGAAGGGCTCGAGGTCGACGACCGTAAGGAGGTCAACCTTCCGGCCGGCGACGCCTACGGCGACGTCCGGGCCGACGCGTTCCAGGAGGTGCCAGCCGAGCAGATTCCGCCGGATGCTCGCCGAGTCGGTGCGCAACTCAGCGCCGAAGGGTATGAGGGCCCGATCCGAGTCTCCGAGGTCAAGGATGACGTGGTCATTCTCGATTTCAACCATCCCCTCGCAGGCCAGAGCCTGCAGTTTGACATTCGCGTGGTATCGATTGAATGAATGCACGAGCGCCCAACGACCATCCGTACGAGCTCTTGTCCGTGCGGGAGAGCGCGCCGCCGACCGGTAGCGAAGGCAGCGGTTGGTACAGCTATCAGATTTCCCAAGGCACGAATACGATTACCGGTTATCGCCAAGGCACTCGCAAGGCCATCGAGGCCGACCTCCGTGAAACCGTTGTCGCGCTGAACGAGCGCCGCTCGCCCCGTCGAGGCCGCGTTCAGCTTACGCAAAGCCGCAAGCCCAAGGCTCAAGCGAGCTAACGTATGGGGCCGTCCGCTGCGCAATGGGGTTGCGCGGCGGGCGGCCGCGCCGCTATCCGGCCAGCGCGCGGGCGTCAATGCGCCGCGGCGCCAGCGCTACGTGCGAACGCCTTCAGCAGCCAGTGCGTCGGCAGGTAGATGACCAGCGGGTAGACCAGCATCATCAGCAGCATGTGCGCGCTCGGCCGTAACGGCGTTTTCGCCGGGTGGCCAAAGCCTCGAACCCAATTGACGTTCTTCGCCGCAGGCGCGAGCAGGTAGCTGGCGGGCACGACGAGCCAGGCTAGCGCCACCTGCGCGGGCAGCGCCCGAGCGTCGTATCCGTAGCGGTAGATCATCCACAGCATCGCCGGCGGCAGCGCAAGATGGAAGAGCGACAGCCCGCGCAGATAGCGCGGGATGTTTTGATCGAACATATATCCGGCGAGCGACGATACGCTGCGGCCAAACAGCAGCCCGCCGATAAAAGACACCACCCACACCGTTTCTGGAATCAACACCGCGAGCGCCATCATGCTCGCGATCAGCGGGCTCTCGAGCCATAGCGCGATCGTCATACCGAACAGCGCAATGTCCGAGAACCACAAAAAGTTCGTCGGCCCATGCTTCACCCAATAGACGGGCACGATAACGGCCGTCATCACGGTGAATAAGATGGCAAACCCGAGTGTGATCAGGTCCATGATTCGGGCGTACGTGTGCGTCTCAACTTCGTGCCTCGTCAAAGGCCGTCGTCGAGCGTCGGCCGGGGCTCCGGTATAGCAGAATGAGGCAGGGCAGGGAATGCCGGCGGCTCCGGAGCAGCGCGCCGGAGGAGGCGCCGGCGGTACGGCGGGTCGACGGCGGCAGCCGCTATAATGCGCACCAACCGACACGAGGACGTGGAAACCGGCATGACCGCAAAGATCATCTACACGCTCACGGACGAAGCGCCTGCTCTCGCCACCTATTCGCTGCTGCCGATCGTCGAAGCGTTCACGCGCGCAGCCGATGTTGCGGTCGAGACCCGCGATATTTCACTCGCCGGGCGTATTCTCGCGAGCTTCCCCGAGCGCCTTACGGCGGAGCAGCGCCGCTCGGACGACTTGGCCGAGCTTGGCGAGCTTGCACAGACTCCCGAAGCCAACATCATCAAGCTGCCGAACATCAGCGCGTCGGTTCCGCAGCTGACGGCCGCGATCAAGGAGCTTCAGCAGCAGGGCTATGCGCTGCCCGATTACCCGGAGGAGCCGCAGAACGATGCCGAGCGCGAGATCAAGGCGCGTTATGCGAAGGTGCTCGGCAGCGCCGTGAACCCCGTGCTCCGCGAAGGCAACTCTGATCGGCGGGTGGCCGCGTCAGTCAAGGCTTATGCGAAGCAGCATCCGCACTCGATGGGCGACTGGAGCGCAGACTCGAAGACGCACGTCGCCCATATGGCCGGCGGTGATTTTTATGGCAGCGAGCAAGCGGCGGTCATTGAGCGGGCCGGCGCGCTGCGCATCGAGCTCAATGACGATGCAGGGAAGACGACGGTGTTGAAGCCGCGCGTCGACGTGCTTGCCGGCGAAGTGATCGGCTCCGCCGTCATGAGCTGCCGCGCGCTGCGCGAGTTTTACGCCGAGGTTACAGCCGATGCGAGAAGCGAGGGCGTGCTGTTGTCGCTGCATCTGAAGGCGACGATGATGAAGGTCTCGGATCCGATCATGTTCGGCCACGCCGTCGCCGTCTACTACGAGAACGTTTTCGCCAAGCATGCGGAGCTGTTCGATCGGCTCGGCGTCGAGCCGAACAACGGAATTGGCGATGTGTATGCCAAGCTCGAGTCGCTGCCGGAAGCGCAGCGCGCCGAGGTCGAGGCAGACATCGAGGCGGCATATCGCTCCCGGCCGCCGCTTGCGATGGTCGACTCGGATAAGGGCATTACGAACCTCCACGTGCCAAGCAACGTAATCATTGATGCATCCATGCCGGCGGCCATCCGCGCGTCCGGCAAGATGTGGGGCCCGGACGGCAAGCTGCACGACACCAAAGCGGTCATCCCCGATCGCTGTTATGCAGGCATCTACCAAGCCGTTATCGACGACTGCAAACGGCAGGGTGCAGTCGACGTGCCGACGATGGGCAACGTCGCGAACGTGGGGCTGATGGCACAGAAGG
>CAZFJU010000105.1:0-14107 GCA_964518995.1 uncultured Gammaproteobacteria bacterium | reverse complement strand
CCACGGCCGCACGGCGAGTATGGCCGCGTCGATGTTGTCCGGCGCGAGCCCGCCTGCGAGCACGAGCTCCGTTCGTTGCGCCAGCTCGCGCGCGGCGTGCCAGTCTGCGGTGACGCCGCTGCCGCTCAGCGGCCCTTCGAATAGCAACCGTGCCGGAAGATCGGTGCCGGCCGGCGCCGCGCCGCTGCGGTATACCGGCAGGGCTCGACAAGCCGGCGGCAGCTCGAGCCTCGCGAAATCGGCGGCATCGGTCTGAACCGCATCGGGCTCGAGGATTTCGAGGACCTCGGCGACCTGTTTCGGCTCGGGATGGCGAAATACGGCGATCCGCTGCACGTGCCGCGGCAAGCCGGCCGCGAGCGCACGCGCGTCGCGCGGGGACACCTGCCGCGGCGACGGTGCGAACACGAAGCCGACGGCATCGACCCCGGCCGCGACCGCGGCTTCGATCGCGGCTGCCGTCGTGATGCCGCAGATTTTCACGAACATCAGGTGCGACTCCCCGTCTTGCGCGCGCGCCGTCCGGCGGCAACGAAGGATGCGACGGACACGCCGGGATCGTCCGCGCGCATCAGCGCCGAGCCGACCAGCGCAAGCCGGTAGCCGAGCTCCGCGACGGTCCTGATGTCGTCTTCGTCGTCGATGCCGCTCTCTGCAACGGCCGGCATATCCGCCGGCAGCTGCGCCGCAAGCGCCGCGAAGCGGTCGAAGTCGACCTCGAGCGTACGCAGATTCCGGCAGTTGAGCCCCGCGAGCACCGGCGGACCCGCGGCGGGCAGGTCTAGCGCGCCGATCCGGGCGAGGTCCTCGGCGTCGAACGCCTCGAGCAGCACGAACAGGCCGAGGTCGCGCGCCGCGTCGAGCAACGCCCGCACCTCGGCATCATCGAGCATCGTGACGATGACGAGCGCGCCGCCCGCGCCCGCGGCGCGAGCTTCGATGATCTGATAGGGATCGGTAAGAAAATCTTTACGCATGACGGGCACGCGATGCGGTGCGAGCAGGACCGCGGCGTCGCGCAGATGCTCGAGGGATCCTCCGAACTCGTCCGGCTCCGTCAACACCGATACGGCGGCCGCGTTGCCGGCGGCATACGCCGCGATCTGCGCGTCGCGGTCGAGGCTCTGCCGCGCCAGCGCCCCGGCGGACGGGCTGCGCAGCTTGAGCTCGGCGATGATATCGAAGGTGCCGAGCTCGAGCGGCGGAGGCGCGGGCATCGCTTGCGCGCGCGCGAGCAGCCGGCCTTCGGGCTCGGCCGCGCGCGTTCGTTGCACGCGTGCGCGGCTCGCTACGGCCATGCGTTCGAGCAGGCGGCTCATTGGCCGATCCGCGCCAGACATTCGACCAGCCGTACGGCCGAGCCGTCCGCAATGGCGCGGCGAGCGCGCTCGACGCCCTCGCGCGCATTGTCGACGCTGCCTGTGACCTCGAGCGCGAGCGCGGCGCCGAGCGCGAGGGTGTCGCGATGCGCGCGGTCGTCTTGGCCTGCGAACGCGGCCTTGAGTCGAGCGGCATTCTCCGCCGCATCGCCGCCGACGAGCGCGGCCGGTGCGCAGCGCGCGAGCCCGTAGTTCTCCGGATCGCGAACCGAGCGCTCGACGCGGCCCGGGCGAACATCGAATAGCACGAACGGGCCGATCGGCGTCGCCTCGTCCCAGCCGTTGGCGCCGTGAATCACGAATGCACGCTCGACCCTCATGCCGGACAGCGTCTCCGCCATCAGCGCCGCCATCGACTCGCTGAATGCGCCGATCACGTGATAGGGCGGCGATGCCGGGTTCGATAGCGGGCCGAGGATGTTGAACATCGTCCGCACGCCGAGGGCCGAGCGCACGGGACCGATCTGCTTCATCGCCGGGTGATAATGCGGCGCGAACAGGAAAGTGAAACCGTGCTCGACAAAGCACTCCGCCGCCTGGCGCTCATCGAGCGGGATCGGCAGCCCGAGCGCGGCGAGCACATCGGCCGCGCCGGAGCGGCTCGATACCGAACGGTTGCCGTGCTTGACCACTGCGGCGCCGCAGGCGGCCGCGAGCAACGCGCTGCCGGTCGAGAGATTGAGGCTGCCCGAGCCGTCGCCGCCGGTGCCGACGATGTCGACGTAGCGGCGGTCCGCGGGCAGATCCGGGCGGCGGGCCAATCGCCGCATCGCGGTCGCGAAGCCGCGGATCTCGGCGGCGCACTCGCCTTTCATTCTAAGCGCGATCAGCAATGCGCCCGCGAGGGCCGGCGGCAGCGTGCCTTCCGCCATCGCGCACAGCAGACGGTCTGCATCCGACTCTTCGAGATGCTGGCCCGCAGCGATCCGCTCGAGGAGCTCGGACGGCCGCAAATCCGCGGCGCTCATTGCGCTCTCCGGAGAAAATTCGCGAGCAATGTCGGGCCATCGGGTGTGAGCACGCTCTCCGGATGAAACTGCACGCCTTCGACATCGAGATGCCTGTGGCGCGCGCCCATGATTTCGCCGTCCTCCGTGCGCGCGCTCACCTCGAGCACGTCGGGTACGCCGGCGCGCTCCGCGGCGAGCGAGTGATAACGGCCGGCCTCGAACGGGTCGGGCAGCCCTTGGAAGATCGACTTGCCGTCGTGCCGCACGGCGGACGTCTTGCCGTGCATCAGCGCTGCGGCGGAGACGATCCGGCCGCCAAAGTGCTGCACGATGCATTGATGGCCAAGGCACACGCCAAGCAGCGGAATGCGGCCGGCGAATGCGTCGATCATCGCGAGAGAGACGCCGGCGTCCTCCGGCCGCCCCGGGCCCGGCGAGATCACGAGGTGGGTCGGCGCAAGCGTTTCGGCGTCGGCCACCGACAGCGCGTCGTTGCGGTAGACGTGCACGTCGGCGTCGAGCACCAGAAAGGCCTGCACCAGGTTGTAGGTGAATGAATCGTAGTTGTCGATCAGCAGCAGCTTGACGCTCACAATCCTTCCTCCGCGAGCTCGAGTGCCTGGCGCAGGATGGCGCTCTTGGCGAGCACCTCGCGATACTCGGTGTCGGGAACGCTGTCTGCGACGATGCCTGCGCCCGCCTGGAAGCTGTATTCGTCGCCGTTGAAGACGATCGTGCGGATGGTGATCGCCTGGTCCATGTTGCCGTTATGGCCGAAGTAACCGACCGTGCCGCCGTAGAGGCCGCGGGCGACGGGCTCGAGCTCCGCGATCAGCTCCATCGCGCGCACTTTCGGCGCACCGACCAGCGTGCCCGCCGGAAACGTCGCCGCGAACAGGTCGAACGCATCGCGCTGCGGGGCGAGCATGCCGCGCACGCCGCTGACCATATGCATGACGTGGCTGTATCGCTCGATGCTCTTATAGGGCTCGACGTGCACGGAGCCGGCGCGGGCGACGCGGCCGAGATCGTTACGTGCGAGGTCGACGAGCATCACGTGCTCTGCGTTCTCCTTCGGGTCCGCGAGCAGCTCGCGCTCGAGAGCGCGATCTTCGTCCGGGCTCGCGCCGCGCGGCCGCGTGCCGGCGATCGGCCGCAGGCTCGCCTGGCCGTGATCGAGCCGCACGAGCGCCTCGGGCGATGAGCCGGCAATGGCAAGCGTGCCGAGCTCAAAGAAATACATGTACGGCGAGGGGTTCAGCAGGCGCAGACCGCGGTAGGTCTGGAACGGGTCGAGCTCGGCGCGGCCGCTGAACCGCTCCGAGAGCACGATCTGGTAGATGTCGCCGGCGGCGATATAGCGCTTGGCGCGCTCGACGGCGTCCATGAACGCCTCGCGCGAGAAGCTCGGCTCGGCGCGCGCGAAGCCGCCGCGCCGCTGCGGAGCCTCGATGCCGCCGCGCAGCGCTCGGATCACCTCGGCGCGGAGCTCGCGCCGCTCGTTCTCCGTGCCCGCATGCAGCAGCGCGACGCGGCGTGTCAGATGATCGAACACCAGCAGCGATTCGGGCGCGACGAATACGGCTTCGGGCAGGTCCGCAAGCGCCGTGCGATGCGGCGGCAGCCGCTCGAAATGCCGCACGATATCGTATCCCGCCGCGCCGACGAGGCCGCCGGTGAACGGCAGTGCATCGATTGCGGGCGCGAGCTGCGGCGCGGCGGCCAGCGCATCGCGCATCATCGCGAGCCATTCTGCGGGCCTCTCGGGTCGCGGCAGCGCGACACCGTTGCGCAGGACCTGGTCCGGCCGCATCTCGAGTGTCAGCCCTTCGCCGAAACCGATGAAGGAATAGCGGGCCAGCCGCTCGGCGCTCTCGACGCTCTCGAGCAAGAAGCGCGGCTTGAACGGCGCGAGCTTGATATAGGCCGATACGGGGGTATCGAGGTCGGCCGCGATGTCGAAGGGGGACTCCATCAAATGCTCTCGATTACGGCTGCCAAAACGAAAAAAACCCATCTCCGATTCTGGCGGAGACGGGTTTTGCTTGGATCCCGGACGGCACGGACCAGGTTTCGATCCGTGCTATGGCTGCCTGCGAAACGACCTCTTGCGGTTCAGAGCTTCGATCGTCCCGGGCTCACCCGGCGCACACTACCCTCTCCGATGGTGGGCGTCGCCACCAGCGGGTGCGGTCGAGACGATGCCAGCGCAGGTCTTTCATGGGGGCGAAGTATGTCGGCGGCCCGGACGGCGGTCAAGCCAGCGGGTACAGGACCGGCAGCACGATCGAGAATCCGAGCCACATGAGCACGGCCAGCGGCACGCCGACGCGCAGAAAGTCTCCGTATCGGTAGCCGCCGGCCGAGAGCAGCAGCAGGTTGGTGTGGTAGCCGAACGGCGTCGCGTAGCTCATGTTCGCGCCGAAGATCACGGCGAGCACGAACGGCTCCGGCGGCGCGCCGAGCGCGTAAGCAAGCTGGATGGCAATTGGTGCGCTGATGACGCCGACGGCATTACTGGAGATCAAGTTCGAGAGCACCGCGACGATCAGGATCACCCCGCTCAGCAGCGCGGCATCCGGCAGGCCGCCGGCGAGCGCGACGGTCTGCTGCGCGACGAAGGCGGCCGCGCCCGTGCCGCTCAGCGCCTGCCCGAGCGCAAGGCTCGTGACGATGATCATCACGACCGGCGCGGACAACGCCTTGCCGAAGTCGCGCCACTCGAGGCAGCGGGACGCGAGCATCAGCGCCACCCCGATCACGGCGCTCACCGAGATCGGCACGATGCCGACGGCCGCGACGGCGATCGCGAGCACCATGATGGTCAGCGCGCGATTTGCACGGTGCGTGCGCGGCAGATCCATCGTGCCGTCGACGACCAGCGCATTGTTGGAGCGTTTCAGCCGCTCGAGCCGGCTCGGCGGGCCCTGCACCAGCACGACGTCCCCTGCGCGCAGCGGCACGAGCCCGATATGGCTCGCCAGCGGCTCACTGTCCGCCGCGCGCGCGCGGTGCAACGCGAGCGGCAGCAACCCCGTGCGTGCCGTGAAGCGGGTCGCGGCGAGGCTCGCACGATGCAGCATCGAGCCGCGGGTGACGACGATTTCGGCCAGCTGCTCCTGCTCCGCCGGCGGTTGCGCGGCAGCGACTTCGGCGTGGCCCGCGTCGTGCAGGGTGGCGCCGAGCCGCTCCTCGAACGACTTCAGCCGCTCGGGCGTATCGCGGACGACAAAGCGGTCGCCGGCCTGGATCCGGACGATCGGCAGTTTGGTGACCACCAGCCCCTCGCCGCGTTCGATGCGATCGACGCGCATTTGGTTGTTCGTCAACGCCAGGCATTCGGCGAACGTCTTGCCGCAAGCGATGCTGCTCTCGTTGATGTGCAACGTGGCGTTGAACACCCGCGGGGACGTGTCGCCGAGCGGCGGCTTGCGCGTGGGCAGCAGCCGCGGCGCGATCAGCCATAGATAAAGCAGGCCGATCGAGCCGACCAGCAGCGCCGGCACGGTAAAATAGAACATGTCGAACTTTGCGAGCCCGGAATCCTCGGCGATTCCGCTGATCAGCAGGTTCGTCGATGAGCCGATCGTCGTCGCCGTGCCGCCGACCAGCGTCGCGAAGCCGACCGGCATCAGAATCGACGACGGCGGCATTTTATTGCGGGTCGCAACGCCGACGAGCATCGGCAGCAGCATGACGATCACCGGCGCGCTGGTGACGAAAGCGCTGATCGCCGCGGTCACTACGATCGTGCCGAGCAGCGCGATTTTCGGCCGACTCGCCCAAACACCGGCGATTCCGAGCGCGAGCGGCTGCAGCGCACCGGTGATCTCGAGCCCTTTGGCCATGATCAGCAGCGCGCCGACGGTGATCAGCGCTTCGTGGCCGAAGCCGGCTAGAAACGCGGTCGCGTCCAGTTGGCCGTCGGCCGACTCGTACGGAAACAGCTGGAAAAACAGCAACAGCGTGACGAAGACCCCGAGCGACGAGGCTTCGAGGGGAATCTGGTCGCGCGCGAACAAAATCAGCGCGGCAAGGGTTAACAGCAGCGCGACGAGCGCGTGAGGATCGAGCACGGGGTATGATCGCGGCCAATGTCGAGTCGTGCCGGTCCTAATAGCATGCGCGGGCAGGGCGCGCCAGCAAGCCCCGCCGATGCGGACGCCGATGCTCTGCCCGGCCCGCTAGGCGTTTGGCGCTACAGCCGGCGAGCGATGCAGCTGGTCTGGTCGACCAGCCGGCCCCTGACGATCGCATTTGCACTGTTGACCCTTGCCGCAGGGCTGCTGCCCGCCGGCGCCGCATACGTCGGTAAGCTGATCGTCGACGCGGTCGTCGCCGCGATCGACGTGTATGCGGCCGGAGCCGCGCCCGACTATGCCGGCGTGCTGCGCCTGGTTCTTCTCGAAGGCGTGCTCGTGGCGGGCATCGCGGCGGCGCAGCGCGGCATCGATTTCTGTCAGTCGCTGCTGCGGCTGCAGCTCTCCGAGCGGGTCAACGTGATGATCCTCGAGAAGGCTCAAACGCTCGATCTGGCGCATTTCGAGGACTCCGAGTTTTACGACAAGCTGAATCGCGCGCGTCAGGAAGCGTCGGTGCGGCCGCTGAGTCTCGTCACGCGGACCTTCACGTTAGCGCGTAACGGCATCTCGCTCGCGAGCTATGCCGTGCTGCTGCTGCAGTTCTCGCCGTGGGCCGTGGCGATCCTCGTGGTCGCCGGGCTGCCGGCGTTTTTCGCCGAGACGCGCTTCTCCGGCGAGCAGTTTCGGGTGTTCCGTTGGCGCTCGCCGGACCGGCGGATGCTGATGTACCTCGAGATCGTGCTCGCGCGTGAGGATCATGCGAAGGAAGTGCAGCTGTTCGGGCTGGGTCCAAAGCTGCTCGGCCGCTACAAGGAGATCTTCCGCCGGCTCTACGAGGAGGAGAAGCGGCTCGCCGTGCGGCGCGACTCCTGGGGCCTCGGGCTCGGGCTGATCAGCAACGCTGCGTTGTACGGCGCCTATGCCTGGATCGCGGTGTCGGCGATTCAGAGCGTCATTACGCTCGGGCAGATGACAATGTATCTGCTCGTCTTCAAACAGGGGCAGTCCGCCGTGTCGTCAATGCTCTCCGCGATCGGCGGGATGTACGAGGACAATCTTTACCTTTCGAATCTCTATGAATACCTCGAGCAGCCGCCGCGGCCCCGCCTCGGCCGCGCCATCGAGGGGCCCGAGCCCGCCGCGGGGCTGGTGTTCGAGCACGTCACTTTTGCGTATCCGGGCTCGGATACGCCCGCCGTTCGGGACGTCAACCTCGCCATTCGGCCGGGTGAAAGCCTCGCGCTCGTCGGGCTCAACGGCTCCGGGAAGACCACGCTGGTGAAGCTCCTCGCTGGGCTCTACGAGCCCGATTCGGGCCGCATCCTCTACCAGGGCTTGCCGCTCCCCGATTGGGACCCGGAAGAGCTGCGCCAGCGCATCGGTATCATCTTTCAGGACTTCGTGCGATATCAGCTCAAGGTCGGCGAGAATATCGGCGTCGGCGACGTGCGGTTGTTCGCGGACTCCGAGCGGTGGCGCGCCGCGGCGGATAAGGGTCGAGCGGCCGAATTCATCGAGACGCTGCCGGAGACCTACGATACGTCGCTCGGCCGGTGGTTCAATAAGGGTCAGGAGCTTTCCGGCGGGCAATGGCAGCGGATCGCCCTCGCCCGTGCGTTCATGCGCAGCAGTGCCGAGATACTCGTGCTGGACGAGCCGACGGCCGCCATGGATGCGGAAACCGAGGCCGAGGTCTTCAATCACTTCCGCTCGATGACGGAGAACAAGATCACGATCTTGATCTCGCACCGCTTTTCGACGGTGCGCCGTGCCGATCAGATCGTCGTAATGGACCAGGGCACCATCGTCGAGCACGGCACGCACGACGAGCTGGTGGCCGCGGGCGGGCGCTACGCCCGACTATTCGAGCTACAGGCCAGCGGTTATCGTTAACGGCGACGGCTAACGGCGAGGGTTCACGGTCATGCGGGCCGATATCGTCTTTGCCGAGAAGGATCGAGCGCTTCGCGACGATGTGCATCGGCTCGGCGAGCTGGTCGGCGAGCTCGTGCGCGAGCAGGGCGGCGAGGCGCTGTTCGATCTGGTCGAAGCCGCGCGGCGGGCAGCGATCCAGCGCCGCGAGGGCGACGAGGCCGCGTTCACCGAGCTCATGACGCTGCTCGGGGCGCTGGCGCCGAGCACGGCGCGCGACTTCGTCCGCGCCTTCTCGACCTACTTCCAGATGGTCAATATGGCCGAGAAGATGCATCGCATCCGCCGCGGCCGTGCCTATGCGCAAGATGCGGCGACGCCGCAGCCGTTCGGCTTCAAGGACGTGCTCTCGCAGCTCGAGGCTGCGGGCGTCGACGCGCTCGAGATCGAGCGCGTGATGGAGCAGACCTGTGTCGAGCCGGTATTCACTGCCCATCCGACCGAGGTCGTGCGCCGAACGCTGCTCCGCAAGCAGCAGGGCATCGCGCGGCATCTGCTCGCGATGCTCGACCCGTATATGACGCCGCACGAGGTGGACGCGACGCTCGACCGGATCCGCCTCGAGATGACGACGGGCTGGCAGACGGAAGAATACGCGTCGGAGCAGATGACGATCGGCGACGAGGCGGAGCACGTGCTGTTCTTCGTCACCGAGGTGCTCTACCAAATCTTGCCGGAGTTCTACGAGAGCCTCGAGGCCGCACTCGCCGGAACCTTCGCCGGGCACGGCGCGCGGCCGCGCGTGCCGACCGTGCTGCGGTTCTCGTCCTGGGTCGGCGGCGACATGGACGGGAATCCGTCCGTCAGCGCGAAGACTTTGCGTGAGACCCTCGCGCGTCAACGTGCGCTCGTGCTCGACCTCTACTATCGCGAGTGCCGCACGCTGGCCGGGCATCTGAGCCAGAATGCGAGCCGGGTCGGCGTATCGGACGAGCTGACGGCAAGAACGGAACGCTATGCCGCGCAGTTTCCGCACGCGTATCACGCCGTGCCGGCGCGGCACAGGCAGATGCCGTACAGGGTGTTCTTGCGGCTCGTCGCTGCGCGGCTCCAGGCCACGTACGACGACGAGCAGCTCCCGTACGAGTCGCCCGATGAGCTCATTGCAGATATCGAGGTCGTTGCGGACAGCCTGCGCGCGAACAAGGGACACCATGCGGGGCTGCAGCTCGTCCGGCGGCTGCTGCGGCGTTTGCGGACCTTCGGTTTTCACCTTGCGACGCTCGACGTGCGCCAGAACGCGCTCGTGCATCGGCGCGTCGTCGGCGAGGCGCTCGCCGAGGCCGGGTGGCTCGATCTGGACAGCGATCGGCGTACCGTTCGACTGAAGGAAGCGCTCGAGCGCCGGGAATCGCCGGTCGGCAGGTTGTCGTCCGAAGCGCGGCGCACGTTGGCCGTGTTCCAGGCGATCGCGCATGCACGCCGCAAGTACGGCAAAGAGGCGATCGGCCAATATATCGTCAGCATGACGCATGGCCCGGACGACGTGCTGTCGGTGCTGCTCCTCGCGCGCTGGGGCGGCCTCGGGCCGAAAGGCGCTGCTATTCCGCTCGATATCGCGCCGCTGTTCGAGACCGTCGAGGATCTCGGCAACGCCGATCGCATCATGGAGCGCCTCGTCGCGGACGAGCACTACCGCGCTCATCTTACGACGCGCGGCGACGCGCAGATGATCATGATCGGCTATTCGGACAGCAATAAGGACGGCGGTCTGGTGTCGGCGCGCTGGGGTTTGCAGCAGGCGCAGCAGCGGCTGGTCCGAGCGTTCACGGACTTTGGCATCCGGCTGACTCTCTTTCACGGCCGCGGCGGCACGGTGAGCCGCGGCGGCGGCCGGCTGAACGAAGGGCTGCTCGCAGCGCCGGAAGGCGCGGTGAATGGCCGGCTGCGGATGACGGAGCAGGGCGAGACGATCAATGCGAAGTACGGCTTGCACGGCATCGCGATGCGCAGCCTCGAGCAGACGCTGGGCGCGGTGCTATGGCTGACGGCACGGCCGCCCGTCGCGCCGGCAAGCCAGCGGCGTTGGCAGGCCGTGATGCACGAGATTGCGGACGATAGCCGGCTTGCCTATAAGCGGCTCGTGTACGACGACCCCGGTTTCGTGCGCTACTTTCGCGACGCGACGCCCATCGACGTGATCGAGCGTCTCAAGATCGGTTCGCGCCCGGCGGCCCGCGGCGACGGGGGCCGTATCGAAGACCTGCGGGCGATTCCGTGGGTCTTCGCGTGGACGCAGAATCGCTGCCTGCTGCCGGGTTGGTTCGGCTTCGGCACCGGGCTCGAGGCCGCGGTCGAGCGGCACGGGGCGCCGCTCCTCGAAGAGATGCTCGAGCGGTGGCCGTTTTTCAGCGTGCTGCTGCACGATGTCGAGTCGGTGCTGGCGAAAGCCGATATCGACGTGGCGGCCCAATACTCGCGGCTGTCGACGTTGCACGACGCGTTCTTCCCGGTCATCCGCGCCGAGTACGAACGTTGCGTTCGCCTCGTGCTCGCGCTAACCGGCCGTGATGCGCTGCTCGCCGAGCAGGAAACGCTGCGCCGTGCGATCCGGCTGCGCAACCCCTATATCGACCCGATGAGCTTCTTGCAGGCGGATCTGCTGCGGCGCTGGCGCGCGGCAGGCCGCGAGGACGGGGCGATTCTGCAGGCGCTCGTCGCCAGCGTGAACGGCATCGCGCACGGCATGCAGAACACCGGCTGATTACTCCGGCCAGTCCACGATCCGCTCCTCCGCATCCTCGGGACGCACGTCACGCTCGCGCACGACGCGGCCGCGCACCGAGATGCCCGCGCGGTGCACGGTTCGAGGATCGCCGGACACGAGCGGATGCCACGATTCGAGCGGTTTCCCTTCCGCGAGCCGCCGGTACGCGCAGGTGCTCGGGAGCCAGCGAAAGACCTCGGGCGGTGCGTCGCGCAGCGAGATGCAGTCCGGCACCAGGCGGGCGCGTGCGGTATAGGCGCGACACCGGCAGTGCGTGAGATCGAGCAGGCGGCACGCGATGTCGGTGTAGTGCACATCGCCGGTGTCGGCGTCCTCGAGCTTGTGCAGGCAGCAGCGGGCGCAGCCATCGCAGAGCGATTCCCACTCGTCCTCGGTCATCGCGGATAGCGGCTTGGTCTGCCAAAAGGGTGGCGGCTGTTGAGTCATTCGGCTCGTTCCAAAGACGGCCGCCGCACGGGTCGACCGATGGTGTAAGCTGCCGCGCATGCGTCACAAGCCGAAGGCGGCGTTCCTCGATTTCGCCACGCTCGGGCCCGGTATCGACACGGCCGCCCTCGATGATCTCGCGGCCGTCCAGTACTACCCGTACTCGAGCGCGGCCGAGATTCCGGCGCGCATTGCCGACTGCGAGATCGCGATCGTCAATAAGGCGGCCCTGACGGCTGCAATGATCGCAGACGCGCGCGACCTGCGCCTGATCGTATTGTCCGCGACCGGCACCGACAACGTCGATACGGTCGCCGCGCAGCGTCGTGGTATCGCGGTCGCAAACAGCCGTGAGTATTGCACGGCTTCGGTGGTCCAGCAGGTGTTTGCGCTCGTGCTCGGCCTGACGCAGAACCTGATCGCGTACGATCGGCTGACCCGCGCGGGCGAATGGGCTCGAAGCCGCAGCTTCGCGCTGTTCGATTACCCAATCCGCGAGCTCTCCGGCCGCACGCTCGGTATCGTCGGGTTCGGTGCGCTCGGCCGGTCGGTGGCCGAGGTCGGGCGGTGCTTCGGCATGCGGGTGTGCGTTTCGGCGCGGCCGCAGGCCCGAGCGCAAGACGTGCCCGAAGGGCGCGTGCCGTTTGCGGCGGTGCTCGCCGAAGCCGATGTGCTAACCCTGCACTGCCCGTTGAACGATGAGACGCATCATATGATCGGCGCGGCCGAGCTTGCGCGGATGAAGCAGGATGCGCTGCTCATCAATACGGCCCGCGGCGGGCTGATCGACGGCGCGGCGCTCGCCGCAGCGCTGCGCGCTGGCCGGCTCGGCGGCGCGGGTATCGATGTGCTTCCGGTCGAGCCGCCGGGGGACGATGAACCGCTGCTCGCGGCGGATATTCCGAACCTGATCGTCACGCCGCATATCGCGTGGGCCGCGCTCGAGGCGCGGCAACGTGCGCTGAACCAGATCGTCGAAAATATCGCGGCCTTTCTCGATGGCCGCAGCCTGCGCCGCGTCGTTTGACCGCGCTTACTCGGCGACCGCGTCGATGCGGGCGATGCGCCCGCCGACGAGCTCGATGCAGCGTGCGCAGCGCGCCGCGGCGTCGAGGTCGTGGGTGACGATGACGAGCGTCGTGCCCGCCGCCGCGTTGAGGTCGAACAAGAGCTGCAGGATGCGCTCGCCGGTGCGGTGGTCGAGATTGCCGGTCGGCTCGTCCGCGAAAAGCAGCGACGGAGACGTGACGAAGGCGCGGGCGATCGCCACGCGTTGCTGCTCTCCGCCCGACAGCTGCCGGGGATAATGCCGCAGCCGGTGCTCGAGCCCGACATCGGCAAGGGCCTGACGGGCCTTATCGGCCGCGCGCGGCGTGCCGGAGAGCTCCAGCGGCAGCAGCACGTTCTCGAGCGCCGTCAGCGACGGCAACAAATGAAACGACTGAAAAATAAAGCCGACTTCGCGGTTGCGCAGCTCCGCGCGGCCATCCTCGTCGAGCGCGGTCAGCTCCGCGCCGTTCAGAAACACTCGGCCCGCCGACGGTTGGTCGAGGCCGGCGAGCAGGGCCAGCAACGTGGATTTCCCGGCGCCTGAAGGCCCAACGATCGCGGCCGTCTCGCCGCGCCGTATCGCGAGGTCGACATCTTCCAGGATGGTCAGCTCCCCTTCGGGGCTGCTAACCTTCTTGGTCAAAGCTTCGGCTTGCAAGAGCATCGTCGCGTCATCCTTCATGCTACGCCCTATCCTTGCACTCGTGCTTGCAGCCCTCTGGGCTCCGACGGCCTGGCCGGCGGAGGGCACTATTCTCGTGGTGGGTGATTCGCTCAGCAGCGGCTATGGGCTGCCGGACGAGCAGCTCGCGTGGGTCGCACTGCTCGAGCGGCGCCTCGCCGAGCAAGGGTACGGGCACGAGGTGGTCAACGCCAGCATCTCGGGCGATACATCGGCCGGCGGGCTTGCACGCCTGCCGAGCTTGCTCGAGACGCTCGACCCGGCGGTCGTGATCCTCGAGCTCGGCGGCAACGATGGCTTGCGCGGTTTGCCGGTCGGCACGCTGAGAAGCAACCTCGAGCAAATGATTCGCTTATCGAAGGATCACGGCGCAGAGGTCGTGCTGACCGGCATCAAGATGCCGCCGAACTACGGCGCCGCCTATACCAGCGCATTCGAGCGCGTCTATACCGATCTGGCCGACACCCATGACGTGACGCTCGTCTCGTTTCTGCTCGAAGGCGTGGCGCTCGAGCGCTCGCTGATGCAGAGCGACGGCGTGCATCCGAACGCCGATGGTCATGCAGTGATGTTCGAGAACGTATGGAGCGTTCTTGACGGAGTGCTCACTTTGGATGCTGCGGATTGAGCCGGTCCGCGTCTTTCGGCATGCTTCCCCCGCCCGTCGATGCTCGAGACGCCGCCCGCGGCAAGGCGTCGAGCGCCCCTGACCCCGAGGACGTTTGCATGCGGAACAAGCCCTGGCTCGACGCCTACCCGAAAGGTGTGCCTGCCGAGATCGACGCGGACCAATACGCGTCCCTCGCCGCGCTCATCGAAAGCGCGTTCGAGCGTGCGCCGGATCGGCCCGCATTCACGAATCGCGGCACGACGCTCAC
>CAZFJU010000104.1:0-14140 GCA_964518995.1 uncultured Gammaproteobacteria bacterium | reverse complement strand
GCTTGCAGAAATCGACCGTGTGCTTAAGCCCGGCGGCGAGTTCATTTTCACCGATCCGATGCAGGCGGACGATTGCCCACCCGGCGTTCTGAAGCCCGTGCTCGAGCGCATTCACCTCGATTCACTGGGCTCGCCGAGCTTCTATCGCGCCGAAGCGCAGCGGCTCGGTTGGCAGGAAGTGGGCTACACCGATTTGCTTGACCAGCTCGTCCGGCACTACGGTCGAGTGCGCGCCGAGCTCGAATCACGGCGCGACGAGCTGCGCGAGATTGTCTCGGATGCTTACATCGAGCGAATGATTCAGGGGCTTGGGCATTGGGTCGAGGGCGGTCGGAACGGCCACCTGGCCTGGGGCATCCTACACTTCCGCAAGCCCGCCTGATCGGCCTGCCGCCTCATGCGCTTCCGCGCTCCGTTAGAGACCTGAGGAGCGCGCTTCCGCGCGCGCGGCTAGCGGCCTGGGGCGCCTGGGCTCGCCTAGGGGGCAGTCGAGCGCGCGGCGCTCCCACCTGCCGAGCTCGGCTGCGGCGCCGTAGGTAGCGTCGAGAAACGCCAGCAGTGTGCCCTCAGGGTCGCCGGACGCGCGCACGGCATCATACGGGAGCACGAATTCGCCGAGGCCTTCGTGATAGAAGGCCTCGGCGGGTGCAACGGTCGCCTCGCTGAAGCCGGGCGTCGCGGGATAGGCATAGGCGTAAAAGGCCGCGTAATCGATGGCTCCGCCGCCGGGCCAGAACCCCGCCGAAGACACCTCGTGACTGTAGGCTTCCCGGGTAATCTCGTCCGGCAGATTCGGCACTCCGCCCGGATGCAGCGGCGCCGGGCGCCCGGAGAAGCGGGTGACGGCCAGGTCGAAGCTTCCCCAGAAAAGATGAACCGGGCTGACTTTGCCGATGAAGCCGGTGCGGAAGCGTTGCAGGACCCGATCGATGCGCACGAGCGCCTGAAAGAAGCGGCTTACGGCGTCCGCATCGTACGGGCGGGGCGCGCGATCGGCAGTGAACGGAACCGCATCGATCACCTCATTGGGCCGGCCATGGAACACGGGCCGGCCGTCCAGCTCGCGAACCAGCTCGACGAAACGCCCGTGAAACTCGGCGACCGACATCGGCCCGAGCTCGAAGCGCGCCGTGCGGCCGTCCGCAGACCATGCCGCCACGGCGTGATCGACGAGGTCGAAATGAATTTCGATGCCGCCGACGCCGTCCGGGATCAGTGCGGTCGTGAGGCCGCGGGAGTTCACATAGAACGTCGCGTGCCAAGAATGATTGACCCATGGTGAGTGTGCCAAGCGATACTTGCCGACGATCTGCGTATAGAGATGCAGGGCTGCACCGGTATCGCGCCAGGCCGCAAAGTCGAGCGAAGGCCAAGTCTTGGGCATTGTGAATACTCCCGCATCGATCGCAGACAGTGTAGAACGATCGAGAGCCCGGGGAGAAGGAAGGGGCCGATAATGAAGCTCTCCGATATCATTCGCCCGACCGCTGAAGTATCAATTCCACTCTTGGGGGGAGAATGCTCGCGCACCGTCTCATTCGCCACCCGCGTACACCCTCGACGGCTATTGAGCAGATCGACGTAGAGCTCGTGCGCGCGCGGCGCGGCGCCCGAATTTCGTACCGGCTGAGCGGCCGCCCGGCCCGGGTGAAGACGCAGGTCTACCCGGTCGAACACAGGCCAGCGCGGCGCGACGGGCTATGGCGCAGTACGTGTTGCGAGGTGTACGTCCGCGATGCCGACGGCCCAGCGTACTGCGAGTACAACTTCGCGCCTTCCGGAGACTGGGCGGCGTACCGGTTCAGCGGGTATCGGGCCGGCGTCGAGGCGCTCGAGATCGATGCGCCGCGGATCACTCTGGAACGCTCATCGGCGTGTTTCGTCCTGCACGCGACCCTCTACGGCGGGCCGCTCGGCGCGGGAGCACCGAGCCAGCGCATTGCGCTTGCGTGCGTGGTCGAAACGGACGACGAACTGTCCTACTGGGCGTTAGCGCATCCTCCGGGCCGGCCCGACTTTCACCATCCGCTCGGATTCGCTGCCGCGGTCGGCATCATCGAGCCCGACGTGTGCCTCGACGCTTACGCGACATGATCGAGACACGGTTCGGCATCGATCGACTGCTCGCGGAGCCTGACCTCCGCAAACGCTTGCGAGGCCGGCGCACGGCGCTGCTCGCGCATCCCGCGTCGGTGACCGGCGATTTGACGCATTCGCTCGACGCGCTCAGTGCGTGTGGTGATATCGATCTGGCCGCTGCGTTCGGCCCGCAGCATGGTCTGCGCGGCGACAAGCAGGACAACATGATCGAATCGCCGGATTTCGTCGATCCGCTGCACCACATTCCAGTGTTCAGCCTGTATGGGGCGGTGCGAAGGCCGACGGCAGCGATGCTCGATACATTCGATGTGCTGCTGGTCGATCTGCAGGACCTGGGCTGCCGGATCTATACCTTCATCACGACGCTTCGCTACGTCCTCGAAACCGCCGCAGAGCGCGGCCAGACAGTGTGGGTGCTCGATCGGCCGAACCCGATCGGCCGCCCGGTCGAGGGCTTCTTACTGGAGGCCGGATGGGAGAGCTTCGTCGGCGCGGGGCGCCTGCCGATGCGCCATGGGCTCACGCTCGGTGAGCTCGGCGGTTGGTTCGTCGACGCGCTACGTCTCGACGTGGACTACCACGTCGTCGAAATGCAAGGCTGGCGGCCGGACGCGGCGCCGGGGTTCGGCTGGCCGCTCGACGAGCGGGTATGGATCAACCCGAGCCCGAATGCGCCGAGCTTGTGGATGGCGCGTTGCTATGCAGGCACCGTGATGGTCGAGGGCACGACGCTGTCCGAGGGACGCGGCACCACGCGTCCGCTCGAGGTTTTCGGTGCGCCTGATATCGATGCGCGCGCGGTCATTGCGGAGATGGATAATCTTGCCCCGCAGTGGCTTGGCGGCTGTCGGCTGCGCGCCTGCTGGTTCGAGCCGACCTTTCATAAGCATGTCGGCCAATTATGCAGCGGCGTGCACATCCATACCGAGGGGCCGGCGTATGATCACACGGCGTTCAAGCCGTGGCGCGTGCAGGCGCTCGCATTCAAGGCGATCCGCCGACTCTATCCCGATTATCCGCTATGGCGCGATTTTCCGTATGAGTACGAGCACGAGAGGCTCGCCATCGACGTCGTCAACGGCGGCGAACGGTTACGCCAATGGGTCGATGACCAGGAGGCGGCTCCCGCCGACCTCGATGCGCTCGTAGCGCCGGATGAGGCCGCCTGGCGCGCCTCCAGGTCGGCCGTTTTGCTCTACTGAGCGACGCTCTCAACGGCGCGCGCAGCCGGCCGATTAGTGCACGAGCTCCGTGCCGTTCCAGCAGCGCGTCGGCCGCGGCCGATCAAGGTTCGCGCAAGCTCGCGCGCTGACGACGCGGTCCGCTCTACTCCCGGCGGCTGTCGCAGCCGTTTCGCTGCTTCGATCGCCGGACGGTCGTCTTTTTTGCGCTTGATGGGCGTGATTCTTTTGGGCTCGTGTCGTCATAAGATGGTCGACGGCAAAATTCCATCGAACCGGAGAGCGTAGATGTCGGAAAAGGCGCAGGACGGTAAGCGCGCTGCAGCGTGTCCGTCGGCCTCCAATGATGCTCCAACGGCGGCAGTCGCTGCGATCGTCGGTGCGGAGTTGATCCGGCAAGCGGCTGTGCTCACCCAGCCCGATGGCGATGACTTCTCGCCATCGCGGGTTCACAAGATGCGGGTCGCTACCCGCCGTGCGCGCGCAGCGCTCAAGACTTTCAAGGACGAGCTGCCGGAGCAGAGCCGGCGTTTGCAGCAAGAGCTCAAGTGGCTGGCGGGAGCGCTCGGCGCGGTACGAGATCTCGACGTCTATGCCGAGCGCTACCGCCGCCGGCGCACCGATATGTCCGAAACGGATGCCGAGGCGCTGGCGCGTTACGAGAGCCATCTCGCGGAAGCGCATGAAACGGCGCGCGCGGACGTGACCACGGCGCTCGCGAGCAAACGCTTCCGCGAGCTTCTTGCGGTGCTCGAGGCCGTCAGCCAAATGCTGTCCGCCACGACGCACGTCGCCGACGCAGCCGATGTCCGAGAAGTGGGCCTCGGCTATGCGAGCAGGGCTCGAAAGCAGATCATCAAGCGGGGCCGACGTATCGACGATGACTCGCCGGCGGCGGAGCTGCATGAGCTACGCAAGAAGATCAAGGCCTATCGCTATTTGCTCGAGTCGATCGAGCCCTATACCGACGATGTTCGCCCGCTTCGCAAGGCTGCAGTGCGCCTGCAAACCGTGCTCGGCGAACATCAGGATGCATGTACCGCCGAAGCGCGCGTGGCCGAGCATAGCGAAGCCGCGCCATGGGACAGCGCTTCCCCGAAAGAGCATTTTACGCTCGGCCGTCTGGCGGAGGCCGAGCGACGGGCGGCGGCGAAGGCGCGCCGCCGCTTCGAGGCCGCGTGGGAAGACTTCGAGGAATGCGCATCCGAGCTGTCTTGAACGTAGAGCACGTCACCGGGTGAGACGCGCGGCTCAAAGCTCGAAGCGGAATGTGAGCCCGTAGGTGCGAGGGTCGCCGAGCACGGCCCCGTAGTGGCCTGCACCGTTGCCGCCGGGCGCCGCGAGCAGCTGCTCGAAGTAGTCCCGGTCGAGCGCGTTACGCGACCAGAGCTGCAACGACCAGCCGTTCTGCGCACGGAAGCCGACCCTCAAGTTCAGCAACGAATAGCCGTCGACGTTGAGGTATCGCGAGGGCGTCGGGCTCGATGAGAAATCGTCGCGGTAGTAGAAGTCGAAGCCGGTGAACAGCTCTCCGGGTACGCCGAACGCGCGCAGCTGCGCTCGATGCTCGCCACCGATCGACGCCGCCCACTTCGACAGCCCGGGCAGCCGTCCGCCGGACGCGTCCACGGAGGGCGCACCGCCGGTGCCCTCGAGCGGAGGCGGTGCATTGGCGAACGACACATACTCGCCGTCGGCATAGACCAACGCACCATGCAGCGTCAGCGAACCGGCGATATTGCCGTTGGCGTCGATCTCCCATCCTCGTACCCGCACTTGCTCGGCATTCGCGAGATATCCGCGGGGCGTCGAGAAAGAATTGCCGAAGACAACGGTTTGATAATCGTCGATGTTTGTTTGAAACAGCGTGACGTTGACCGCCGAAGCTCGCGTCGGGCTGGTTTTTACGCCGAGCTCGATGTGCCGGACCTCCTCAGGCCGTACTCGTGCGATCTGGCGCACAAGCAGCGGATTTTGCAGCTCCTGAGCGTTAAGCGGCAGGCCACCGAGGTTGATGCCGACCGACTTGAAGCCGGTGGAGTAGGTGGCGTACGTGCTGACCCGGTCCGTTGCGTCATACTTGACTGTAAGGTTACCGGAGACGTTCGTGTCGTCCACGTCCACGGCGAACTCGCTGTTGCCATATGAGCCAGGCGGGACAGGGGTCGGCACGTTGATCCCTCGTTGGACATAGTCGACGTCCTTCTGATCGTAATTGACGCGCAGCCCCGGGAGCACATGCAGCTTGTCGGTGATCGCCCAATCGAGCTGGCCGAACAGCGCCGCGCTCACGGTGCGGAGCTCAGATCTGGTCTCGCTGCGCTGCCCGTCATAGGCCTCCGGTATTGCGGCCGCGGGTGTGTCCGGAGCCGTCCACAAGAACCGATACAGCGCGGCGCCGGCGGCTTCAGTATGCACCGGGTCGGTGTTGAGCTTTTGGCTGAAAGCATAAAGGCCGAGCACGGCGTTAACATTGCTCCTCAGATCACCCGCCCACCGTAGTTCCTGGGTCCACTGAGAATGCTTCGATGGCGCCTGCGAGGCCGTCGTCACCGGCAGGCCTAGAAAGTCCCGATCGTTAGACGGGTCCCACTGCCAGAAGCGCCACGCGGTGGTCGCGGTCAGCGTTCCGGAAGCGACATCGGTATCGAAGTTGAGCGCGACGCCCCCCATGTCGTTGCCGGATTTCCAGGGCGTGTCGTGATCGATCACTCGATCGAAAGGCTCGCGGCTCGGCGGCTCGTAGCCGAAGTGATCGATGATCGCCTCGAACTGCCGATACTCCGAGCGAAGGGTCGGGACCACGCCGGCGAACGTCTGCGCGAAGCCTTTGGGGCGCTGTGTGGTGTAGTCCGCCGAGACAACGATCTCCGTGCGGTCGTTCGGCGTAAACAATAGCTGACCGCGCAGCCCGGTGTTGTCGAGATCGTTCACGTGTTTGCCCGTTACGACGTGGTAGACGTTGCCATCCCGACGGGTTCCCGAGAATGAGAGCCGGCCGGCGATGCGCTCGCCGAGCGGTCCGGTGAGCGACGCCTTCGCCTGCACGAAGTGGTTGTCGCCATAGCCGACTTCAAGCTGCGCCGAGGGCTTGAAGCTCGGCTTGCGGGTCGTCACCAGGATCGCGCCTGCGGTGGTGTTCTTGCCAAATATCGTTCCTTGCGGCCCGCGCAGCACTTCGATCCGCTCGACATCGATGAAATCGAGCGTCGTCGCGGCCGGGCGAGCGTACAGCACGCCGTCCACATAAAAGCCTACACCGGGCTCGATACCGTCGTTCGTGAGTCCGAACGGCGAGCCGAGGCCGCGAATATTGACGCCTGTGTTGCGCGGGTTCGACGAGTAGAGCTGCACGGTCGGGATCAGCTCCTTGACGCGGTTGACGTTGAATGCCCCGGTATCGGTAATGAGGTCGCCGTCGATAATCGAGATCGGAATGGGCACGTCCTGGACGGCCTCTTCGCGCCGCCGGGCCGCGGTGACAGCGATGACCTCTTCGATGAGACCAGTCTGGGGTTGCACAGGCCGCTGCGCGACGGCCGGTAAAGACATCGAGATTGCGGCGGCAAGGGCGCTGAAGGCGAGCGAGGTGCGAGCAGGCATGGCGTCTCCAAGGTCTGGTTAAAACAAGCGATCTCGGGACCACGAGATCCGTGCTTCCATGACGCACATGCTCGGTGACCGACGGTGACGTTGTCGGTCTTATCGAGGTTCTAAAGAGATTACATTGCGATGTGCAATGTAGCGGGTACCGTCGAGCAGGTTAGTACCGGTAGTAATAGCGCAGCTCGACGCGGTTGCGGCCCGTAAGCTCGCCATCTTCGAAAAGCGGTCGGTAGCGATGGCGTGAGATGTATGCAGTCAACGCTTTCACAATGGCCTTGGTCGTGCCCGGTGACTCGCCGAGAACCTCGATGCCGCGCGTCGAGCCGAACTTTCCGACCACGAAGGAAACGTCAATGTAGCCATGGTACGGCTCGGCCTCCTCGTGCCGGTCCGGCGGATCGGCGAAGCCGGGCAGGGCAACCGGAGCCTCCGCCGAGAGAAGCGCGGCGACTTCGCTGGGCGCGGCTCCGCGCTCGAGCAGGCTGGCGTAGGCGGAGTCGTAAGTCTCCAGCGCTTTGCCGTTCGCCGAGCAGAGCAGCTGCCAATCGGCGAGCTTGATCAGCGCGGCGGCCTCGGATGTAGGCGCCTCGCGAAACTTCGCAATATTCTCGGCACTGTTCTTCAAGATTGCCTCGCCGGATCGGCATAGCCACTGCTTCGAACCGGATGACGCAAGGTCGGGATGTGTCATTTGAATGAAGAAGGTCGAGACCATTCGCTCCTCGAGCTCGAGCAGGTCCAGCACCGCATAGCGACCGTTGTTTACGGCGGCCAAAATGGCTTCGGAGTACTGTCGGCGTGCAGTCTGGAGCGAGGCAAGCGCTCGGTAGCGATTTCCGGGCATGAGCTTCGGCACGCGCACGGGTGCGCTGGATACGCCAAAGAAGATCTGCCCGGCGTCTCGTTCGGCGAGGATCCGATGCACATCTTCCATGCGACGATCGGCGGAAGCCGCGAGGATCGGCGTAATGCGTGGATCGTCTGCGTTGCGGTAAACGAGCTCGAGCAGCCGCGCCTCGAGTGTCACGGAGCCTTCGTAATCGTTCAGCGCTCTTCGGCTCGCGATCATCTGCTCGAGCAGCGGTGCGTGCTCGAGTGAGAAAAGGCCGTTGTGGAACCGGCTGTTCTCGAGCGCCCAATCGAGCGCGCCGATCGCGGCGAGGTGATCATCCTGCTCCTGGTAGACCGCCGCCAAGGACGCCAGCTCGTCGGTCAACAGGCTGGAGCGGTGTCCGTTCGTCGATAGCTCGTCGGAGAGCGCCTCGATGCGCCGAGACAGCGCCTCGCGAAGCTCCTCAGCGGTGCGGGCGAGCGGATCCTCGTCGCTAGGCTCGCCGCCGATCTCCAACGACGGATCCGTGTCGGCGTCGGCACTCCTCGGTTTCGTAAGCTCGGCGTGGGCGGCCGGAGGATAGGCAATGAATTCGAGCGACGACGGTGCCGGTGCGCCTTGCGCCATGGCAATCATGGACAGCCAGCCGACCGAGAGGAGCATGAGGCGGCGACTCTTCATGATTTCCTCCTATACGCACCCCGCTTGCGCGCTATTAGAGGCCGTCGACCATTCTTGAGCATACCGCGTGACGGGGGCACCGTTGAAGGGTTCGCCGATAGCCCATGCGCACCTATAATGGCGACAGTCGCTGCCGGCATCGGCGAGGCCGGGCACGCATGCAGGGACGACCCTGCCGCTGCATCTTCAACGGGGACGACCCCGCCCCAGCGCGCTTGGCTCTCGGCAGCGGCGCTCTACAGGTAAATCCATGGCATGGATCATTTTATTCGTTGCCGGCCTCTTCGAGGTGGGTTGGGCGATCGGGCTCAAATACACCGAGGGCTTCACTCGATTCTGGCCGACGATCGGCACTGTGGTCGCAATCGTGATCAGCATGGGCTTGCTGGGCATTGCGATGCGCACCCTTCCGGTTGGATCGGCGTATGCGATTTGGACGGGCATCGGCGCGGTCGGCACCGTGATCCTCGGCATCGTCCTGTTCGGCGAGCCCGCGACCCTCGTGCGGCTGGCGTGCGTCGGCCTGATCGTGACTGGGATTCTCGGCTTAAAGCTGACTTCTTGACCTGATGACCGCGGTCGCGGGGCGCAGCGCCCCGCGGCCGGCCGTTCTCTGGCCGTGCTCACGCCCCGCGCGGCAGCACAGACAGCACGCGGGCAATGAACTGGTGAAACTCGTTCAGGTAGTTGCGGAGAAACTCCGCGGTGGAGGGGTCGGCGATCTCGCCAGCGTCGTTGATCAGGCCCTCCTTGAATTGGATATACGCTTCTGGCGAGTTCATCTGCGGCGCGTTTAGGAAGCCGAGCACGCTGCGCAGATGTTGCTGCCCGACGGCCGTGCCGATGGCGCCGGGCGACGTGCCGATCACGCCGGTCGGAGTATTGGCGAACGAGTTGGTGCCCCATGGCCGGCTCGCCCAGTCGATGGCGTTCTTGAGCGCGCCCGGCACCGATCGATTATATTCCGGCGTGACGATCAAAATCGCGTCGGCACGCTCGATGGCTTGCTTGAGGCGGGTGCCGGCCTCGGGGTAGTTCGCATCGTAATCGTAGCTGTAAAGCGGCAGGTCGTGGAATACGATTTCTTCGAACTGGAGCTGCGGCGGCGAGAGCTTGAACAGCGCGTTGGCGAACTTGCGGTTGATCGACTCCTTCGCCAGGCTGCCGATTAGATATCCCACCTTGTAGTTCTTCATGTCTGGTCTCCTTGTCGACGGTAGTGTGCTGCCGGTGCGTGGGTTCAGCCTCGCTCGAGAGCTTGCAGGCCGGTCGGCCGACCTATGCACCAATAGTGCCTGAATCTGTAGTTTCGTTCGTCGTCGGCCATGAATTTGCATGTCGTCGGGATTCTTCGAGCGGAGCGGCGATGAGCACCAGGACCGAGCACCAAAAGATGTTGTCCGGAGAGCGTTACGAGCCGATGGACCCGGAGCTCGTGATGCTGCGGGAGCGAGCGCGCAATCTTTGCCAGGCATTGAATGCCACCCGCGAAACACAGGAGGAGGAGCGGCACCAGCTACTGCGTGAGCTGTTTGGTGCAGGGGGCGACACCGTATGGATGCAGCCGCCGTTCTATTGCGACTATGGCTCGAATATCGAGCTCGGTGAGCGCGTGTTCTTCAACTTCAACTGCGTCGTGCTCGACGTCTGCCCCGTGCGCATCGGAAGCTATACGTTCTTCGGGCCGGGTGTGCAAATTCTAACGCCGTTGCACCCCTTCAATGCCGCGCAACGCAGGCGGGAGGAGTTCGGCAAGCCCGTGGAAATCGGCGCGGACGTCTGGGTCGGCGGCGCGGCGCTGATCCTGGCCGGGGTAAAGATCGGCTCGAGGTCCGTCATCGGCGCCGGCAGTGTCGTGACGCGGGATGTGCCGGACAGCGTCTTCGCCGCCGGCAATCCCTGTCGCGTCATCCGCGAGATTACTGAGTAGCGGTCTCCGGCGCCGCCGACACGCGGCGGACGGCGGCGATACCGATCACTCCGAGTGACAGCAGCGCCAGCGGGCCGGGCTCCGGAACCGGAACGGCCTGCACGGAGGCCCGCGTGGAGTACCGGATGTCGTTGCCAACGCCAAAGCCCGAGCCGCCAACGATCATCGTGTAGTCGCCGGTGAGCGGAAACATGAAATCTTGCAGGAAGCTCATGCCGGCCGCGAGCTCGAACTGAAGAAGGCCGGTGAGGCCGCCCCAGTCGAAAGGCGTAGTGAAGAACGCCGGGGTGGCCAAGAACTCCTCGAAACGGCTCGTGCGGCCCGCATAGAGTGCGAACAGCAGATCGCCATCTGCCGAGTCGTTGCGAGCGCTCAGCAAGACGCTATCGCCCGCGCTGCCCGAGAAGAGCCAGAAATCGACTGCGGTCGGGCCGTCCGACCAGCCGTTACGGCTGACCTGGCCGTCGTGCAGCGCACCGTCGATGAGATCATCGATTTGAACCGGCACTGCGGCGGCGAACCCGGGGAGGAGCAGCACCGAAGTGAATAGAAGAACGAGCTGACGCATATGGAGTTTCCTCTGGCTGTTCGGGTGATGCCCAGTCGATTTACAGTGCGCCGTTATCCCAGGGCCCGGTGATCGCGAAGGTGATGCCAGGGGTCTGGATGTTTACGAACAGCCAACGGCCGTGAAAGGTCGCTCCGCACCATTCCATACCTCGGAAGTTGCCCGAGATGCCATGGCGTTCGCCGTTCAGAACGATGTCATTCTGGGCGAAGGGGAAAATCTGCCCGTCGCGTGTCAGTCCGTGCAAGAGCTGTCCTTGGCGGCTGCCGTCCTCGCACAGCACAATGCCGCCGCGCGGGCTGACTGCGATGTTGTCCGGTGAGTTCAGCGTCAACGCATCCGGCGACGCGTAGACGAGGCGAAGGGTTTCGCGGCGCGGATCGTACTCGAACACTTGTCCGTATCCCGCCGGCCCACCGCTCGTCGCGACGATGTACACACGACCGCTGTCGTACCAGCAGCCTTCGCCGCGAGTGAAGCGTGCGCCGCCCGCCTGCCAACCCTGGGTGAAGACGCCGGCCTCGTTGAGGGTCCCCGGCGCGTGAGCGCGCTCGGGGTCGGCAATGTCGACCCAGTGTACGTCCCATTCCCGCGTCGGGCTCTGATTGCCGACGCCGTGGGTGTTGAATTGCGGCAGACTGTCGATCGCGAGCATCTGCAGCTGTCCGCCCGCTTGCAGGTTGCCATATTCATTGGGCAGGAACCGATAGAAGCCCGATGCACCCTTGTCCTCGGTGAGATAGACGATGCCGGTCACCGGGTCCACGGCGGCGGCCTCGTGCACGAAGCGGCCGAGGCCGGTCAACGGCACGGCCGAGGCTGTCGCGAGCGCCGGCACCTCGAACACCCAGCCGTGCGTATAGGCATGCGAGCTATTCTCGGGGCCCACTACCGTTTCTTCGCATGACAGCCAGCTGCCCCATGGCGTAATACCGCCGGCGCAGTTGCGGATCGTGCCGGTCAACGACGACCAGCTGTTGATCCACTCCCCGCGGAGCACGTCGAACACGAGGTTGGTGTTGCCGCCACCGGCAGCCGGATCATAGGGGTTGGGCCGGCTTGCGAACGCCGTGCCGGCGCCGCGCTCGTGGTTGCGGCACAGCGTGACGCGATCGCCGTTCAAAGCGATAACGCCCATACCGTCGTGCGCGCTCGGTGTGATGACACCGTCGGCCATGCGATCACCGGTCCAGCCGTACGAGAGGTATCTGAATCCTTCCGGCAGGCGCAGCAGCGGCAGACCGGTCGATTCGTCGGTGGTCGGACGCAACGGGCCGTAGTCTGGGCTATAGGGCAGTATCGCTGCCGACGCCGCGTGGCTGACGAGCCCGCCAAACGCCAGGCTCGCGGCCCCTGCCGCGGATCCGCGCAACATCGCACGGCGGCTCATCGCGAGCTCAGTATGCAGAGACGGTGCATCTTTGGTCATTGTTCTCGATCTCCCGAATGTGAAATGGTCGACACGACGTCCTGCGCATCATGAGGAGCCGATATGACGGTTCGCGTAAGCGACGATGATGTTTCGCTTACGCTTCCGTTGCGGCGTGGACGCGAGGACGTCTGCGGCGAGGGAGAAGGAGAGAGGAGAGTCGGCTGCTCTTCAGGCGAGTCGTGCACGCCAGGCGCGGGGCAGGCAGCGATCGATCGCGAGCATGACCATAATCGAGAGCCCGACAAGCGGAAAGACGATGCCGACGATCAATGCCGCGGCGAGCACCGCGCGCGGCAGACGAAAGTCCTGCGGGTAGCGGGGCGCGCCAAGCGAGCCGTGCGGACGTCGCTTCCACCACATCACAGCGGCGCTGACGGCCATCAGCACGATCGCCACGCACGCCGCCAGCATCAGCAACTGGTTGGGCCGCCCGAGCTGGCGGCCGGTATGGATCGAAGTCCCGAGCTCGATGGCGCGCGCAGCGACCCCGAAGTCCGCGTAGCCGGCATCGAACAGCACTTCGGCGCTGTATTGATCGAGATGCACCGTGCGGGCGCCGCCGATTCGATCCGGAAGGACTGTGGCGCTGTAGACTCCGGCGGGACCTCGAGGCAGTGTCACGGTGTAGCCCGCCGGCATGCCGAGCGCCTCGAAACGCGCGACGGCGCGATCGACACCGATCGGCTGGCCGCCGCCTGCGGACGCCGGTACCGGCGCCAGCTCAAGCGCCCACGGCACGGCGCCGACGGTGACATCGGCATGCGCGGGCCCGTGATGTGCGTGGTGCGCCTCCGCGTCGAGCATGTCTCCCGATGCCTGCACCGGCGACCAGAACCCGGCCGGATAGCCCATCCCCGCTTCGTTCAAATAGCTCTTCAGGCCTTCACCCCAAAACCCGGACCACGGCAGCCCGGTGAGCGCGAGAAACGCGATCAGCCCCCCGGCAAGCACACCGGTGACCGCGTGCAGATCGCGCCAGAACACACGCTCACGCAGTGTGGCCCGCACGCTCAGGGCGCCGCCGCGACCGCGCGGCAGCCAGAGATAAATACCCGTTGCGACCAGGATCAGCGTCCAGCCGGCGACGATTTCGATCAGACGGTTGCCCGGCCAGCCGAGCAGCGTGAGGCTGTGCCAGCGGCGTACCAGATCGAAAACGCCCAGATTGCCGTGCTCGCCCTGCGCGAGCGACCCGAGCACGGCGCCGCTGTACGGGTCGACGAATACGGCGCGTCGGCCCGCGTCGGACGCGAGCACGACACGCGCAGCACGCTCGGGCGCGGAAGGCGGCACGTAGGCGACGACGGCGCTTGCGTCCGCCGCCGCCTGCGAGATCATCGCTTCGGGCCCTAGCGGAGCGGTATGCGGCGCCGCTTCGGCGGGCCGCAACAACATATCGCCGTACCAGGCGTCGCCAAGCTCATCCTCGAACAGGTAGATGCCGCCGGTGACCGCCAGTGAGACCAGAAACGGCAGCGTCAACAGGCCGGCATAGAAATGCCACCGCCAGATCGCGCGGTAGAGTGCGACGGGCCTCGCTGCGTGGAGTGTGGTCATTCTGACACCGAGCCACGCAATAGACGTCGATTCATCAACAGTGCTCGAGGTGCGACGGTGGAACATTCTACGTTGCCGAAGGACAACGGGTGGTGCGGCGAATCGTCGCAGGCCGCCAGAGGTGGGCTGTGCGAAAATCGACCGGTGTGGCACAGACTGACGACCCAGAGCCCGAGCGTTACTGAACGCGGCGGGCCCAGTGAAGCGCTCCGCCTGCTGTTCTGGCTGCGCAACGTCGCAGTCTGGTCGTTGG
>CAZFJU010000103.1:0-14164 GCA_964518995.1 uncultured Gammaproteobacteria bacterium | reverse complement strand
TGCAGGGGCGCTATTGACCCGTAAAAAAATCTGATTTGTTCGATGCTTAGGCCGTGAATCGTAGAGCGGCCATTGAGTTCGACTCGGATACTACACCCTTCGACTCAGGAATTGGAATTCCGTTGCAAGAAATGCGAACCCAGTCTCTTTCTGACTTGTTTTTCTTTCTAGATCAGTGAATTAAAATGATGTGACATCAGCGCCACAGCGTCGAGGCCGGCCGTGATGGGACCGCGCGCCCCCGCCAGCGAACCTCGGGGAAAAAGCCTGCGCGCCGTCACTGTCGGTCACATAGCGGTCACACAACGGTCATAGCATTGTCGCCGGTTCGTAACCCGCGTTTGCCGTCGAGGAATCCCGATGTTCCGCCCTTTGACCGTGTCGACCGCCCTCGTCCTCGCCTGCGCCCCGGATGGCGCCCAGCCCGCCGACCTGTCCTTAGATGCAGACGGGCTCGAGATCGCCTCCGCGGATGGCCGCTTCTCCTTCGCGCTGGGCGGCCGGCTGCACCTCGACTGGACCGGGCATTCCGGCGGCGCGGGATCGGCGCCGCCCAATAGCACGGATACGCGCCGGGCCCGCGTCCTCATGGAAGGGTCGCTCGGCAGCGCCTGGGACTACTCGGCCGAGGTGGATTTCGCCGGCGGCGACCGCACGATCAAGGACCTCTCGCTGGCATACGACGTGCGCGAAGGATTACGGCTGACCATCGGGCAGCAAAAGCAGCCCTATAGCCTCGCGGTCGAGATGAGCTCCAATGACCTGCCGTTCGTGGAGCGGAGCATCGATACTGCGCTGATCATTCCGGTCGTCGACCGTGCGGTCGGCCTACGCATGGACGCGTTTGGACGCCGCTGGTTCGCTGCGGCAGCCGTGCACGGCGAGCCCATCGACGATGACGGGGAGGGCTGGGGCACGTCCGGCCGGTTCGTGTTCGCGCCGCTCCGCGAACAGGAGCGCGTGCTCCATCTCGGCGTCCGCGCCGCCTACCGCGAGCCTGACGGCACGAGCGGCATGCGCTTACGCGCCGAGACGACGCCGTACTCGAACGTCGCCATGGTCGACACGGCGGACATCGGCCCGATCGAGCACGTGACGCTCTATGGTCCGGAAGCCGCGTATGCCATCGGCCCGTTCTCGATCGCAGGCGAATATAACCGTGCCCAGATGGCGCATGCGCGCGGCGATCTCTCCTTCAACAGCTGGCATGTTGCCGCAACGTGGTCACTCACTGGCGAAACCCGTGCAGCGGCCTACGACCTCGAAGCCGGCGAGTTCAAGCGGCTCGAGCCGGCGCGAAGCCTCGCGCCCGGGCATGGTGCCGGAGCGTGGGAGCTCGCCGCGCGTTACGCGGCCATCGATCTAAACGATGAGCTCGTCGGCGGCGGCGAAGCGGAGACTATCGGCCTCGCGACCAACTGGTATCCGAACCACAATGTGCGAGTGATGCTCGATTGGACCCACGTTCTGCGCGCGAGAGGCCTGGCGGCGATGCGCGACGGCACGGACGGGGTCGATATCTTCACCTTGCGTGCACAGTGCGCGTTCTGACGGTCATCAAAGCCTAGCGGAGCCCGCCCGATTGCTGCACACAATAAAAGTGCAATGGCTACATAGATCGCTCGAGCCGCTCGTGGCCGACCGGCGTAACACATTGATGAGCGACAAAGTTGTTGAGTTAATGGTACGATTCTTGCTCAATCGCCGAACGGACATAGTGCCTCTCAATCGTGCGCCTGCTATTACTTGAAGACAACATAGACGCGGCGGCCTCGCTCGCTGAGGCGTTGACGCTTCTCGACGAGACTTACGAGATCCATCGTGTCACGCAACTCAAAGAAGCTGAAGCCATGGTGCAGCGCGAGCGGCTCGAAGTCGCTCTCATCGATCTGTCGCTGCCCGATGCGGACGGTTGCGATGCAGCGATCGCGCTTCGCCGCGTGGCGCCCGATCTGCCGCTGGTCGCGCTCACCGGCAAGAATTTCGAGACGGTCGCCCTCGAGCTGGTTCGAATCGGCGTGCAGGATTTTTTGCAAAAGGGCACCACGTCAGTCCAACGCATTCACCAGGTTTTGCAACTTGCAGTAGAGAGACATCGACAAGAAACGGCGCTGCGCCATGCGGCAAGCTTCGATGCGCTGACCGGTGTGCTCAATAGAGCCGAGCTGCTTCGCCAGCTTGGCAAAGCCATCAGCCACGCCAATCGAAGCGTTTATCGCGGCGCGGTGATGATCATCGATATCGACGAATTCAAGCAGATCAACGATACGTTCGGTCACAAAGCTGGAGACATGGTGCTCCAGGACGTGGCCAATCGGTTATCCGCTGTCGCACGCGCGGGCGACAGCATCGGCCGACTCGGGGGCGACGAGTTCGTCCTCGTTCTCGAGGGACTTCGGAGCCGCGAGGACGCTGCCGCAGCGGCCCGCAAAGCGAGCGAAACGACCAGCTACGAGATCGAGCTCGGCGATCAGCGCAGCGTCACGGTATCGACGAGCATCGGGGTGGCCGTCTTTCCGGACCAGGCGGAAGACGCGGAAGTTCTACTGGAGCTCGCGGACCGCGCAATGTACGTGGCCAAACGCAAAGGCAAACGCCAGTTCTGTTTCTACGCGCCGCGGCAGGTCAACGGCGACAGCGCGAGCGCCTGACGCACGAAGCGTTCCCATGTTGAGTTACCAGCACGCGTATCACGCGGGCAACCACGCCGATGTGCTCAAGCACATCGTCCTCGCGCTTTTGATCGATGCGCTGCAGCGCAAGCCGGCTCCCATTCGGGTCATCGATTCGCACGCCGGAGCCGGCTCGTACGATCTCACTTCCCGCAAAGCGCTCCACAATCAGGAGTTCGCTGCAGGCATTGCGCGTGTGCTCGATGCGCCGCTCGTGCCGCCGCCGTTAGCGCGTTACGTTCGCGCCGTCCGGGCGTTGAACGAAGACGATGCGCTGCGCCGCTACCCCGGCTCGCCGCTGCTCGCGAGCATGCTGCTCCGCGACGACGATCATCTCGAGCTGTTCGAGCTGCATCACGAGGCTTTTTCGGCGCTGCAGACGACCTTCAGCGGCGACCGACGGGTGCATCTGCACCGGCGCGACGCGTTCGAGGGCGTCGCCGCCGTGCTGCCGCCGCCGGAACGACGCGGACTCGTGCTCGTCGACCCGGCGTACGAGCGCAGCGATGAGCATGCGGCCGTTCTGCGAATGCTGGCGGCGTTGCACCGTCGCTGGCCGCACGGCATTTACGCCGTGTGGTACCCGCTCCTGCGAAAACCGGAGGCGCGATCCTACGCCCGCGAGCTTGGCCGGATTAAGCTGCCGCGGCTCTTCCAAGTCGAGCTGCAGGTCGCGCCGGCAGACCATTTCGGGCTGCTCGGCTCCGGGCTCGTCATTGCGAACCTGCCCTATGGGCTCGATGCGCTGCTCGCGAGCGTGCTACCGTGGCTGCACGACTGCCTTGCCGCAGGCGGCGCCGGCCAGTGGCAGGCGCGCTGGCTCGCTTCTTGACGCCGGCGCGCACGGGCGGCGACCCCCTCCACGGCGCCTCCGGTCGGCCGCGCTGCCGAAACTCACTCGTGCGTATGCGCGCCGTCCGGCCCATGCGCATGACCGTGCGCAATTTCCTCCGCAGTCGCCTCGCGGACGTCGACGATTGTGACGTCAAAGATCAGCGTCTTGCCGGCCAGCGGATGATTGAAGTCGAGATCGGCGTGGAATCGCCCGGCCTTGACGACCGTCGCGCGGCGGTATCCACCGGCCGTATTGACCGTCACTACTTTCCCGGGCGCGACCTTGCCCGGACGAACCAGGTGTTTGATCGGCACGCGCTGCACGGCGTCGTCTGCACGCAAGCCATAGGCGAGCTCTGGCGGCACCGTGACCTTGACCTCGTCGCCCGCGCGCTTGCCGGCAAGCTGCGCCTCCAGGCCCGGCACGATGTTATTGCGGCCATGCAGGTACACCGCCGGTTCGCGCTCCGCTGAGCTCTCCGTGTAGGTGCCTTGGTCGTCGGTCAACGTGTAATGAAACGTGACCACCTTGTTCTTTACGATCTCCATGGCGGTGAATTAGAGCCCATTCGGCGAGGACGAGAAAGAGGGCGCCGGCACCGCGCCCGCGTCGCAGCTCCAGCGTCGCCGTCAGAGCTCGTCGTAGACCCAGCGCACGACCGCCTCCTCGAGCTCCTGACCGGGGCCGCGATGGGCGTTTTGCGCGTTGACGATCACCGCGACCACATGGTCCGCGCCGCTGCGCGAGCGTACGTAGCCGGCGAGCGCGGACACATGGTCGAGCCGGCCGGTCTTCATGTGCGTGACGGCCGCATGGCCGTTGAAACGAGAACGGGTCGTGCCGTCTATGCCGCCGAGCGACAGCGACGAGACGAACTCGGCCGCGTACGGGCTCGCGGCCGCCGCACGCAGCACGTCCACGACCAGCCCGGCGGAGACCCGCTCGCTGCGCGACAGCCCGGCGCCGTTGTCGATCACGAGCGCGCCGACATCGAGGCCCTGCTCGACCAGAAACGCCCGGATCGCGGCCGCGCCGTTCGCGCGGGTCCCGGGCGCGCCGGCGCGCTCGGCGCCGAGCGTGTACAACAGCTGCCGCGTCATCACGTTGTTGCTGTTCTTGTTGATGCTGCGCAGCACGTCGGTGAGCGGCGCGGAACGCCATGTCAGCGCGGGGCGCACGTTCGCCGGCGGCGCCCCGTTACGCAGCCGCCCGCTGTACCGGCCCCCGATCTCGCGCCATAACACCTCGAAGAGCCCGGCGACGTAGGTGTCGTGCTCCAGCACGGTCCGCGTGAGCGCGTACGAGCCGCAGCGCTGCGGGAACGCTCCGCCGAGCCGCACTTCGTCGAGCTTCTCGCCCACGACATCCACACTGATCCCGGCCTGGTAGCCGCCGCACGCGCTGCTTGCGAGGCCGATCACGTTCTTGACGTCGAGGTTTCGCAGCGGCGGCTCGTGGGTCACGCGCACGCCTCGCGTAGCGGGATCCGCGATGAATTGGAAGTTGACCGCCTTGAAGTTCACCAGCAGCGCGTTCGGCACGACGTTGTAGGTGCGAAACGGCTGGTTGTCGAATGCTCCCGGGTGGGGTTCATCCACCGCGAAATAGCTATCGTCGATCACGAGGTTGCCGTCGATCGCGTCGATACCGAGGCGCCGCACCGCGCGCAGCAGCTTCCAGAACTCCTCGAGCACCAAGAACGGATCGCCGTAACCCTTTATGACCAGATCGCCGTCGAGCGTCGTATCGACGATCTGGCCGTCGAGATAGACCTCCGTCGGCCAGGTATAGCCGGGCCCGAGGATCTCGAGCGCGGACCAGGTCGTGACGAGCTTCATCACGGAGGCGGGATTGCGCGAAGCATCCGGCAGGTGCGCGAGCACAGGTCTCGCGCCGTCGAGGCGCTGCACGACGATGCTGACATCAGCCGGCGCGATGCGGTGCCCGCGCAGCACCCGGTCGACGCCGGGCGGCAGGCTCTCGGCGTGCACCGCTGCGGCCGCAATACACGCCAGCAGGACGACGAATCCCCTGATCACGCAGTCATCCCCCGTGGATATCGGTTCGATGGTGCCGAACGGCCATCGCGACGTACTGTGCGCTCCGTCACAAAAACGGTGGGACAGCGACCCAGACCGTTCGGTATCCCCATACTTCGTGGCCCCGTTCGGGAACGTGTACCATGCCCGCTATGTTTTGCTCTCATTGGCGGGAGACTCTAGATGACTGATCCACGAGGCAAGCTCGACCGCCGCTCATTCATGGGCGGCGCGCTCGGAACCGCGGCGGGCGTCGGCGCGGCATTGCTCACGGGCGCGGCTCAAGCCCAGCCGCCCCAGCCGGCCGAGCGCCCGCCCGGGGTGCCGCCGGATGAAGAGCTCCGACCGTCGATGCGCCGGCCGGCGACGCTCTACCGGCTCGAGGCCGACGTGCGGGATTGCGAGGTCGACGGCGAGATCCCGGCGGATCTCAACGGCGCGTTCTATCGCGTCGGCCCGGATGCGCAGTACCCCCTGCGAGCGGGCAACATCCCGTTCGACGGCGAAGGGCATGTGAGCATGTTCCGGATCAAGAACGGCCGCGTCGACTACCGCAGCCGCTACGTCCGCAACGATCGCTATCTCGCGCAGGACAAGGCCGGCCGCATTCTTTTTCCGATGTATCGGAACCCGTATATGGATGATCCGAGCGTCGCGGGGCTGTCGCGGAGCACGGCGAACACGCACATCATCAATCATCGCAACCTGCTGCTCGCGCTGAAGGAAGACAGCCCGCCCGCCGCGCTCGACCTGCTGACGCTCGAAACGGTTGCACCGAACTACACGTTCGACGGGCAGCTGCCGAGCAAGACCTTCACGGCGCATCCGAAGCTCGATTCCGAGACCGGCAACATGGTGGCGTTCGGCTACGAGGCGACCGGCCTCGGCGCCGACGACGTCTCGGTGTTCGAGTTCACCCCAGGCGGACGGCTCGTCTGGAATACGATGATCAAGGTGCCGTACGTGGGCATGCTGCACGACTTCGCCGTCACCGAGCGGCATATCGTGTTCTACGTGATCCCGATGGTGTTCGACGACGAGCAGATGAGAAACGGCGGCATCCACTGGGCGTGGGACGACTCGAAGCCCACCTATTTCGGCGTGCTGCGCCGCTTCGGTGACGGCAGCGACGTGCAATGGTTCGAAGGGCCGACCCGCAGCGCCACGCACGTGATGGGCGCGTTCGACGACGGCAATCGCATTTTCGTCGACGTCGAAATGTCGCAGTCGAACCCGTTCCCGTTCATGCCGATGAAGGGCGGTGCGGCGTGGAATCCGCAGACCGGCTCGAGCCGGATCACGCGCCTGTCGGCGGATCTCTCCGGGCCGACGCCGCGCGGCTATGAGATCGAGACGATGTATCCGGATCATATCGGCGCGCTGCCGCGCCAGGATGACCGCTACAACACGATGCCCTATAGATTCGGTTTCCTCGGTTGTCCCGAGCCGAACGCCACCGGCCGGCCCGGCGCGTGCTACGCCCGGTTCGACCATCAGACGCGCCGCTCCACGCTGTTCAACGCAGGGCCGGATACCTCCCTCGCGGAGTGCTGCTTCGCGCCGAAGAGCGCCGACGCTCCCGAAGGCCAGGGCTACCTCATGGGTCTTGCGACGCGCAACGATGAAAACGGCCGCGCGGACCTGGTCATCCTCGACGCGGAACGCCTCGAGGACGGCCCCGTCGCAACGGTCAAGCTGCCGATGCGGGCGGTCGGCCAGGTGCACGGCTGGTGGGTGCCGGAGGAGCAGCTGCCCGCCGCGTGACCGGCGCACGGGCGCCGTTCACCACGGCGCCCGTTTCTTCCCCTTCGTTGGCCCGTCCCCGCTCCGCGCCCGTTTGGCCCGCCGCCCTGCTCCCTGGTCCCGCTTGCGCTATTCTTCCAACGTGCGACCCGCGCACCCAGGGGGGAAATCAGCGTGAAGCATTATTGTCTTGGGTTCGTCATGAGCGCCCTGCTCGTTACGGCGACGGGCCGCGACAGCGCGGCGGACGAGAGCGACGTGGCCGCGAGCAGCGATCCGAACGTTGCCGTCGCCGCGGAGATCAGCGCGCTCGAGCAGCGCAGACAGCGGATACGCGACTCGAACGACATCAAACGGCTGCAACGGGCCTATGGTTACTACGTCGACCATGCGCTGTGGGACGAGGTCGCGGATCTTTTCGCCGCCAACGGCTCGATCGAGATCGGCCTCGACGGCATCTATCTCGGCAAGGAGCGGGTGCGCGAATATCTCTACGCACTCGGTGACGGCCGCGCCGGCCTGGCCGAAGGCGAGCTGAACGAGCATATGCAGCTCATGCCGGTCGTCACGGTCGCCGCGGACGGGACGACCGCGAAGGCGCGCTGGGAAGGAATCGTGATGGCCGGCCGACTTGGCGAGAGCGCGCTCTGGGGCCAAGGGCCGTACGAGAACGAGTACGTCAAAGAAGACGGCGTCTGGAAGATCGCGCGGCTGCACTGGTACCAAACCTTCCTCGTGCCATACGAAGGCGGCTGGGCGCATAACGAGGACATCAACGGCGGCAAGGCGGTGTCCGACCGGCTGCCGCCCGACGCGCCGCCGACCATCGAGTATGAGCCATGGCCGGCGACGTACCTGCCGCCGTTCCACTTCGACAACCCTGTAGCGCAGGCGCGGCCGGCCGCGGCGTCGCTAGCCGACACTGCGCCTGCCGAGAACGCGCCTGCCGAGAACGCGCCTGCCGATAACGACGCAGCCGCGTCGCTCGAGCCACGGGCCGCGCAGCTGCTGCACGACATCCAGCTCCTCGAGGACGAGAACGAGATCGAGAACCTGCAGCGGATCTACGGCTTCTACATCGAGGAAGGCCTGTGGAGCGAGGCTGCGGACCTGTTCGCGGACGATGGCACGCTCGAGATCGCGGGCCAAGGCATTTACGACGGCCGCGACCGCATCCTCGACTATCTGCGCGCGATCGACGAGGAGTTCCCGCAGGACGGGCGTCTGTATGACCAGCTGCAGCTGCAACCGATCATCAACGTCGCGCCGGACGGTCAAACGGCGCACGGACGCTGGCGATTGTTCGCGCAGGAAGCGCAGCACGGCGAGTTCGCGGAATGGGGCGTCGGCTGGTACGAGAACGACTACATCAAGCAAGACGGCGTCTGGAAGATCCACAACCTGCGCTCGTTCATCCGCATGTATACCCCGTACGAGGACGGCTGGGGCCAGACCGCGTTGGAAGCGCCCACCTATTCCGCCGCGCTCGAGCCGGATCGGCCCTCATCGATCACTCATGCGCCCTATCCCGCCGTGCCGAGCCCGGCGTTTCACTACGCACATCCAGTCACCGGCGGCAGGCCCGTCAGCCATCAGCCGGTCGCGGCGAGCGTCCCGGCCGGCCCCGAAGGCCTCGCCGAAGCGCTCGCGGATGCGGAGCGGCGCATCGGCCTGCTCGAGGACGCCGACCAGGTCGAGCGCCTGCACGCGGCTTACGGCTACTACCTCGCGCGCTACCAGATGGACAATCTCGCCGCGCTATTCGCCGAGGACGGCACGATCGAGATCGCGCTGCGGGGGGTCTATGCCGGCCGGCCGAGCGTGCGCCGCAACCTCGATCTGTACGCCAAGTGGGATCAGCACAACCACATGCAATTCCAGCCGGTCATCCACGTCGCGCCGGACGGCATGAGCGCGAACATGCGCTCGCATGCGTTCAGCATCATGGGCAACTACGGCCAGTTCGGCACCTGGATGGGCGGCGTCTACGAGAACGAGTTCGTGAAACGGGACGGCGTCTGGCAGATCAGCAAGGACCACGTCATGAATACCTACATGGCCGACTACGACGCCGGCTGGCAAGACCTGCCGCAGCGCAGCCCGCCCGGGATCACGGCGGACAACCCGCCCGATTCGCCGCCGTCGGTTCAATTTGAGATGTATCCGAAGGCTTTCTTGCCGCCTTTTCACTACGATCACCCGGTTACCGGCCGACCGCCCGTATCCGCCGACCCGGCGGCGCCGGCCGACGAGGAGCTGAGAGCAGAATGAAACGGACGTTGTCCCTGCCCCTGATCGCGGCTGCAATGTGGTCGGCGACGGTCGCGGCGCAGCCCGGCCCGCCGCAGGTCATGTTGCCCGAGCCCGGCCAGCCGCTCGAGCTCGAATCCGGCGGCACCGCGTTCCGCGTCGTGCTGCTCACGAGCGGGCTGGTCGGCCCCTGGGATCTCGAGATCCTGCCCGACGGCGAAACCATGCTCGTCACTCAGCAGAACGGCTTGCTGCGCATGTTCCGCGACGGCGCGCTGTTGCCGGAGCCGCTGTGGGAAGTGCCGCCGCCCGGCGGGCGTGACGTGTTGCATGGCGTCGTCGCGCACCCGGACTTCGAGCAGAACGGCTTCGTCTATCTCTCCTACACCAAGGACGACGAGGAGCTCGGCCAGACCGTCGCCGTGGTGCGCGGGCGGCTCGACGGGGATCGGCTCGTCGATACCGACGAGATCTTCGTTGCGGACGCGTGGGAGCATGCGAGCAATGCCACGGCGGGCCGCATGATCTTCACGCCGGACGGCAAGCTCCTGCTCAGCGTCGGCGATCGAGACCGCCTCTGCTGCGGGCCGGTCGACGACAACAGCATCCGGATCCTGTCGCAGGATCTCTCCAACCATGTCGGCAAGGTGCTGCGGCTGAACGATGACGGCACGGCGCCGGACGACAACCCGTTCGTGAACCGCAAGGGCGCGAAGCCCGAGATCTTCACGTACGGCAACCGGAATACGTACGGCTTCTCGTATCACCCCGAGACTGGCGAGCTGTGGAGCGTCGACATCGGGCCGATGGGCGGCGACGAGGTGAATATTCTTTATCCGGGCGGCAACTACGGCTGGCCGCTCGTCTCGATGGGGCGTAATTACACGGGCACCCTCGTCTCCGACTTCCCGCACTGGCGCCCGGGCATGGAGAACCCGCGGATGCACTGGGTGCCGGTCATCAGCCCGTCGAGCCTCGCGTTCTACGACGGCGACGCCTTCCCGGAGTGGCGCCACAACCTGTTCGTCACGGCGCTCAGCGGCCAGCAGGTGCAGCGCATCGCGTTCGGCGGTCGCGGCCGAGCGGAGCTGCGAAATCCGATGCTGACCGAGCTCGGCGTGCGTTTCCGCGACGTCGTGCAAGGGCAGGACGGCTTGCTCTATCTGATCACGGAGGTCCGCTACGGGAGCCCGAATCCGGACGGCGCGATCCTGCGGATCGAGCCGGCGGAGGCGCCGTCCCGCTGAACGCGGCACGCAGATGAGTCACGAGCACCTCGAGCCCCTCGCCGGCGAGCCGCGCGCGCGGGGCAACGCCGACCCGACGCAGCCGCCGCAGCACTCTCGCAAGCGCCTATGGCTGTTCCTGGCGAAGATCGCCGTCGGTCTGACGCTGTGCGCGATCATCGTGGTGAACGTGGACTGGGCCGAGGCGGCTCGTAGCCTGGCCGGAACCGGGCTCGGGACGGTCGGCGCGATGTACGCCATCCTGATCGCCCTCGTCTTTCTGAGCGCCTACAAGTGGCGCGTGCTGCTCTCGATGCACGGCGTCCAGTACACGACGCTGCGCCTCAGCAAGTACTACTTCATCGCCGTGTTCTTCAACAACTTCCTGCCGACCAGCATCGGCGGCGACGGCTATCGTGTCTACAAGACGATGGGCAGCGGGCGCAGCAAGGCAAGCGCGATCATTGCGGTGGTCATGGAGCGAGTGACCGGCTTCGCGACCCTGATCCTGCTTGGTGTCGGCGCGGCGCTAGTGGTCGCGGCCGATACCGGGACAGAGGGGACGCTGCTGTTGCTTGGCGGGCTGGCGGCTCTCGTGATCGCCGTGCCGCTCGCATGGCGGCTGCGCGCACTCGTGCCGCAGCGCTTCGTTGCGGCAATGCCGGAAAAGATCCGCAAGATCTACATGATCTTGCTAGAGCACGGGGACGACTACGTTCGTCAGCCGCGCCAGTCGCTGGGCGTGCTCGCCATCTCGGTGGTGTTTCACGTAGGGGTCGCGTTCGCCTATCTCGTCGTTCTGCGCTACGGCGCCGACCAGGCGATTTCGCTGGCACAGGTCATTACGGCGCTGTCGATCACGACGCTCGCAGCCGTGCTGCCGATCTCGTTCAACGGACTTGGCGTGTACGAGGGCACCTTCATTTATCTGCTCGCGCAGTATGGCGTGCCGCCCGACGTGTCGATCGTGCCGATGCTGCTGAACAGGGGGCTCATGATCGCGATGAGCCTCGTCGGCGCCGGCGCTTATCTTCTCGATACGGCAGGCGACGCCCGCCCGCGCGCGGCCCGCGCGGACCTCACGCACTGACCTTCTCGCTGCCGCGGCCGAGGCCGCTGCGCGGAGCTTCGCCGAATGCTCGCGCGGGTGCATGGCCTTGACTAAGCAGCCTATCGAAGTAGTCGATCGTTCTCCGGAGGCCGTCATCGAGCTCGACGAGCGGCCGCCACCCGAGCTGCTCGCGCGCGAGGGTGATGTCCGGACAGCGGCGCACGGGATCGTCCGGAGGGGCCGGACGGCGCACGATCTTGGAGCGCGAATGCGTCAGCTCGATGATGCGTTCGGCGAGCTCGAGAACCGTGCGCTCGTCGGTGCTGCCGATGTTCACCGGTCCGGTGAACCCATCGGGGCTCAGCATCAGCCGCATCAGACCATCGATCGTATCCGATACATAGCAGAAGCAGCGTGTTTGCGCGCCGTCGCCATAGATCGTGATGGGAGCTTGCGTCAGCGCTTGACGGATGAAGTTCGAGACGACGCGGCCGTCGTCTGGATGCATACGCGGACCGTACGTATTGAAGATCCGCGCCACCTTGATCTTCAGGCCGTGCTGGCGGTGATAATCGAAGAACAGCGTCTCGGCACAGCGCTTCCCTTCGTCATAGCACGCGCGCGGCCCGATCGGATTCACCCAGCCGGCGTATTGCTCGTTCTGCGGATGGACACGCGGGTCGCCATACACCTCGCTCGTCGAGGCCTGCAGGATCCCGGCCTTGGTCCGTCGCGCGAGGCCGAGCATATTGATGGCGCCGTTCACGCTCGACTTCGTCGTCTGCACCGGATCGCGCTGATAGTGCACAGGCGACGCCGCGCACGCGAGGTTGTAAATTTGGTCGACTTCGACGTAGAACGGAAACGTGACGTCGTGCCGGATCAGCTCGAAGCGCGGATGCTCGAGCAAGTGCGCGACATTGAGCCGCGACCCGGTAAAGAAGTTGTCGAGGCACAGCACGATGTGCCCCGCGTCGATCAGCCGATCGCATAGATGCGAGCCGAGAAAGCCGGCGCCGCCGGTCACGAGCACTTGAGCTTCGCGCTCGTATGGCGAAGACCGAGTGGCGGGTAAAAGCGCCGGCTGCTCGGCCAGCGGATAGGACGACATGCCGTCGCCGTTGCGTCGCTTCATAGGAATACCACTCGGTAGCGTAACGCGCCTACCAACCGCCAGAAGACGGCCAGCGGCGGTATCAAGATGGAGGTCACGACCATTTCGGCGACATGCGGGAGCGTCTTTGCCGTGTCGAGCAGACGCCGCGCGCAGAACGATACGGTGAGGAGAAGCCACAGCCCCGCCGCAACTGCGGCGCCGCGCGGTGCGTCCGCGATCAGCGCTGTCACCGCGATGACGAGTGCGGCGACGATCAGGTAATAATCCCAACGCGGTAGCCGGCGAATCATGCGTCGATAGTGCAGACGATGTTTCTTGAAAAGCAGCGCATCGTAGATGACCTTGCGCTGCTGCTTCAGGCTCACACCCCACGGCGCCGGACGAACCGGATGCACGACGATCGCGGCGGGCGCATGCACAATAGTTGCGTCGGCATCGATGAGCCGGAAGTAAAGATCCGAGTCCTCACGCCACGCCTGCTGAAAGCGCTCATCGAAGCCGCCGAGCCGCTCGAGCGTTGCTTTGCGACAGAAACAGTTCGCGGTGACGAAGCGGGCATTCGCAAGGCCCGCAGCATCGCGCTCGTAGTCCGACGGCAACGGCCGTAACGGCACCACGACCCGGCCCCAGACGGCGTCCACGTCCGGCCGCAGCGCGGCGAGACCGGCGCTGAGCCAGCCGGGATCGGGCACCGTGTCGTCGTCCGTGAACGCGATGATGTCGGCGCGTGCATGGCGCCAGCCGACGTTGCGGGCCGCCGCCGGGCCTCGATGCGGCGGTGCGTGAAACTCGAGGCGCGGCCCGCCTCGCGCCGCGAGCTCGGCCGCGTGCTGCGCGACGATTTCGCGAGCGGCGTCGCTCGGGCCATCGTGAACCACGACGATTTCATACTCGTCGCCGGCCAACGTCTGCGCGGCGAGTGCCGCGAGGCACCGCTGCAGCATCGCCGGCCGCTCGTAGCTCGGCATGACGACGGACACCCGCAGCGTCACGGCGCCTCCTTCTCGAGCAGCCACGAGCCGATCGCGAGCGCATCGAGCGGTGACGTCCAGAAGCACTCCACGGCATCACGCGGCGTGCAGACGATCGGCTCGCCGCGAGTATTGAACGACGTATTCACGAGCACCGGGACGCCGGTGCGCCGCTCGAATGCAGTGAGCAGATCGTAATAGAGCGGGTGCTGCTCGCGGTTCACCGTCTGCACTCGGGCGGTGCCGTCGACATGCCGAAC
>CAZFJU010000102.1:0-14186 GCA_964518995.1 uncultured Gammaproteobacteria bacterium | reverse complement strand
TGATCATGCTGTTCGAGCGTCCGGTCCGGGTGGGCGACACGATCACGATCGGCGAGTTCAGCGGCACGGTGGCGCGCATTCGCACGCGTGCGACGACGATCATCGACTGGGATAACCGCGAGGTGGTCGTGCCGAACAAGAATTTCATCACGGAGCGGCTCATCAATTGGACGCTGTCGGATACGGTGACCCGCATCGTTCTGCCGATCAGCGTGCGCTACGACGCGGACGCGGATCTCGTGATCGAGACGCTGCTGCAGATCGCCAAGGAGCATCCGGCGGTGTTGGCGGACCCGGCGCCGGCTGCGCTATTCCTGCGGTTTGCGGAGAGCGCGCTGACCTTCGAGCTGCGCGTTTACGTCGCGCAGCTGCGCGAACGGCTGGTGACGACGAGCGATCTCCACCTCTCGATCGTCAAGACCTTCCGCGAGCTCGGCATCAAGATCGCGTTCCCGCAGATGGATCTGCATATCCTGGACGTGCCGCCGCGGCGCAGCCTGCTGCCGCGCGAGGAGCTTGCCGGTGCGAAGATCGCCGGCGAGCCGGGCAGCGGCCCAGCCGGCTGAAGCGAAGGTGGGACGGATGGCGCTCGGAGGAGCGCCCTACTGGCTCGCCGGCGCTGCCCCGCCGCCTTCGAGCTGATCGACCATGTATTGCACGGCGTCGATCACTTCCTGATCCGATAAATTCAGGAAACCGCCCTTCGGGGGCATGAAGCCCGTTTGCCCGGTGTAGCCAAGCAGAGCATGCTCGTTGAGCACGTCCATGCCCTGAGCGATGCGATCGGCCCACTGCTCGGCGTTGCCGACGACTGGCGCGCCGGCAATACCGGGCTCGCCGTGGCACGTCTGACAGCGCGTATTGGCCACCTGCGCTCCGGTAAGCGGCATGTCGGCAGGCGCCGGTGCCGCGACCGCTGCCTGTTGCGCCGCGGCGAGCTCGTCGTCGCCGAGCAGAATCACGCGGCCGATGGGCTCGATGCGCATATCGATCTCGGCCCGGACCCGCGGGTCCGCCAACACGAACTCACCCTGCGTGTCGATCGCGATCGCGCGCGCGAGAAAGAACAGCCCCACGGCAACGCCCATCAGAAGGCCGATGACGAGCATGAAGCTGTCGAAGAATTGCTGGTCCTGGTCCCGCAAAGCTGAAAGTCCTCTTGGATCGGATGGCGAGAGCGGGCGCGATTATAGCGCATCGATCGGTTCTGGCGCGGCTCGGTATCTCGCCCGGCCGAGGCTATGCGGAGCTGCCGTGCGTCGGCCGGTCAAGATGGCGCAGCTGGAGCGCTTCGCTGACATCCGCGGCGCTTACCCGTTCGCGGCCGTCGAGGTCGGCGATCGTCCGGGCGACGCGAATAATTCGAACTCCGCTGCGCATGCTGAGCTGCCAGTGGTCGACGGCGCGCTTCAGCACGGCGATCGCATCGCGCGTCGCGCGGGCGTTGTCCCAGAGCGCGCGGTCCGCGAGCCGGCCGTTCAGGCGCCCGGCCCGCTCGAGTTGGCGAGCCCGCGCCGCGGCGATCTGCGCCCGCAGCCGGGCGGATTCGCCGGCGGCGTGCTGCGACGGGCCGTCGAACGGCACACGCGGAACCTCGATATGCAGGTCGAAGCGGTCCAATAGCGGGCCGGAGATGCGCGAGCGATACTGCTCGAGCCGCGCGAGCGTGCATCGGCAGCGATCCGTGCCGTCACCCCGATAGCCGCACGGGCACGGGTTCATCGCGGCGATCAGCTGAAACTCCGCCGGAAATTCGGCGTGGTCGCGGACCCGCGAGATGCGTGCCACGCCCGCTTCGAGCGGCTCGCGCAGCGCTTCGAGCGCGATGCGGGAGAACTCGGGCAGCTCATCGAGGAACAGCACGCCGCGATGCGCAAGCGAGATCTCGCCCGGCCGGACGCGGCCGCCGCCGCCGACCAACGCCGCGGCGGATGCCGTGTGATGCGGAGCTCGGAACGGCGGTCGCAAGCCGTTCGCCAGCATCGAGCGATCGCCGGCGACCGAGGCGATGCTGGCGACCAGCAGCATGTCGTCGATATTGAGCGGCGGCAGCAGCCCGCGGAAGCGCTCCGCGAGCATGCTCTTGCCGCTGCCCGGGGGGCCGATGAGCAGGACGTTGTGCGCGCCGCTGGCTGCGATCAGCAGCGCCCGCTTCGCCTGAGCCTGGCCCCGCACCTCCGCGAGATCCGCCGCGTCGAACGAATCGGGCTCGGGCGCGTGCGGCTCGACACGCGGCAGCTTGCGCTCGCCTTCGATGTGGCTCAGCACGGCGCGCAGGTCGGGGGCCGCGTACGCCTCTGCGCCGCTGACCAGCGCAGCCTCGGCGGCATTCGCGGCCGGCACGATGATCGCGCGGCCGGCGTCTCTGGCCGCGAGCACGGCCGGCAGCGCGCCGGTGACCGGGCGCAGCTCGCCGGACAACGCGAGCTCGCCGATGAGCTCCGTGCGCTGCTCGGACCATGACTGGTGACGCTGGGCCATGACGAGCCCGACGGCGATGGCGAGGTCGAAGCGGCCGCCGTCTTTCGGCACATCGGCGGGGCCGAGATGAGCGGTGATGCGCCGTTGCGGATAGGGCTGGCCGGCAGTTTCGAGCGCGGCGCGCACCCGGTCCTTGCTCTCGCGCACCGCGGTGGCGGGCAGGCCGGTAATCGTAAAGGCAGGCAGACCGCCCGACAGGTACAGCTCGACCGTCACCTCGTACGCCTCGAGCGCGCGTTGCCCGCGACTCAGCAGCCGCGCGAGCGCCATGGGCCCTGCGGCTCGACGAGGCGGCCCGCGGGACCCCGCGCGGCCGCCGGCGAATCAGATTTGCGGGTCGTTTGAGCGCGGAGCGAGCTCGCGCTCGAGCTCCGCGAGGCGTGCGTCGAGCGTCTCGAGCTTTTCCCGAGTGCGCTCGAGCACCGCGCTTTGGACGTTGAATTCCTCGCGGGTGACGAGATCCATGCGCTCGAGCCCGGTGTGCAGCAGCGAACGGAAGTTGCGCTCGAGGTCGTCTCCGAGCGCCCGAAGATTCTGCGGGAGGGATTGCGCAAGCTGCCGGGCAAGGTCGTCCAGATTTAAGCGATTCGGCTTGTCGGTCATTTGATGTCCTCTTCGGCTGCTGGGGCCAGCCCGATTTCCGGGCTGAATCGCCGGGAATGCTTCGATGATAACGCCGGACCGCGTCGCCGGCCCGCCCGCTGTAAAAAGGAGACGGCGTTCACATCGGCAAGAAATTTGTGCGTGCTAAACTTCGCGGCACTTTGCAGGGAGGTGGATCCGTGCGCCTCGTCGCTCTTCTCTTATTCGGGCTGGCGGCACCAAGTCTTTGGGCGGCCGACGTATATCGATCCGTCGCTGCAGACGGAACGGTGATCTACAGCGATCGTCCGAGCGGTCCGGATGCCGAGCCGGTGTTCGTCGCCGCGGTCCAGGGGTCGACCTCGCCGTCCCCAGCCTTGGAGCCCGAACGTGCGGCGGCAGAGCCGCCGGCGACCATCGAGAGCGCCGCCGATGCGCGGCGCTTCGAGCGGGAGCTCGCGGAGCAGCGCGAGCGCAATTGCGCGATCGCACAGCTGCGCGCGCAGAACTACACCGCGGCCCACCGGCTCTACCGGGAGCTGCCGAATGGCGAGCGCGAATACCTCGACGACGCCCAGATCGGCGAGGCGCGGGCTCAAGCAGCGGCTGATGTCGAGGCTTGGTGCAGTTGAGAGGCTGAGGCCCGCTCCCGCTTCGATTGTCCGGCAGGACGTCGAGAGCTTCCTGCCCGATTTCTGTCAACCGCGAATGGTCTTTGCGGTGGTGCTGATCGCAGAGCTCCTGGCGCTGGTGTTCGCGCTCGTGCGCGGCGCGGAGGGGGCGTTCTGGACGGATCTCGGCAGCATCTCGCTGTTCATGCAATGGCTTGGCCTCACGAGCGCGGCACTGCTATGCGCGGCGCGCTCGTCGCTCGCCCGGCTGCCGGTCGCGGGCGCGTCCGCGGCGGTCTTTGCGCTGGTCATGCTGAATACCGCCCTCCTCTCGGTCGCGGCCGTCGTGCTCGGCGACGGCCCGCAGGCGCAGCCTGCGTGGTCGCTGCCCACCTGGTCGTTCGTGCTGCGCAACGAGGCGATCTGCGTCATCGTCACCGCGCTGCTGCTGCGCTACTTCTTCGTCGCGCACGAGTGGCGGCGGCACGTGCGCGCCGAGACGCGCGCCCGCATCGCGGCGCTGCAGGCTCGGATGCGGCCGCATTTTCTGTTCAATACGATGAACACGATCGCCGCGCTGACCCGCAGCGCGCCGGCCGTCGCCGAGCGTGCGGTGGAAGATCTCGCCGATCTCTTGCGGGTGAGCTTCCGCGACTCCGATCGACCGGTGCGCTTCGACGAGGAGCTCGACCTTGCGCGGACGTATGCGCGCATCGAAGCGCTGCGGCTCGGCGATCGTCTGCGGCTCGTCTGGGATGTCGACGCCGTGCCGATGAGCGCCCGCTTGCCGCGCCTCACGCTGCAGCCGCTGGTCGAGAACGCGATCTATCATGGTATCGAGCCGTTGCCTGCCGGCGGCGAGGTAGCGGTGCGTGCGCAGATCGACGCCGATCGGCTCGTGATTACGCTGACCAACCCGGTCGGCGCGGACGACGCGCCGCGGCCTGGCAACCGGCAAGCGCTCGATAACCTGCGCGAGCGACTGCGGCTCGCCTACGGCGCGCGCGGATCGGTTGCAATCGAGCGCAGCGCGGCCGAGTTCCGTATCACCGTCAGCCTGCCGCTCGAAACATGACCGCGCGGATCGGTGTTCTAATCGTCGACGACGAGGCCCCTGCGCGCGAGCGGCTCGAACGGCTCGTGACCGAGCTCGACGGCTGGCGGGTCGCCGGCACGGCCGCTTGCGGCGCCGATGCGCTCGAGCAGGCGGCGCGGCTCAAGCCGGGAATCGCGCTGCTCGATATTCGCATGCCGGGCATGAGCGGGGTCGAGACCGCCCGGCATTTGAGCCGGCTCGAGACGCCGCCGGCCGTGATCTTTACGACCGCGTACGATCAGTACGCGATCGATGCTTTCGAAACGCGCGCCGTCGCCTACCTGCTGAAGCCGGTGCGCCGCGAGCGGCTCGAGGCGGCGCTGGCGTACGCGTCGCGCGTCAGTGCGGCGCTGCTCGACGGCGCTGCCGGCCCCGTCGCCGCGCCGCGCCGGCACGTGGCAGCGCGCGTGCGCGACGAGCTGCGCCTGATTCCGATCAAGGACGTGTTGTATTTCCGCGCCGAGCAAAAATATGTGACCGTCCGGCATCTGCGCGGCGAGGAAGTGATCGACGAGCCGCTGAAGCGGCTCGAGGACGAATTCGCGGATGATTTCGTGCGTATCCATCGCAGCATGCTTGTCAGTGTGCCGCATATCGACGCGCTCGAGCGGCGCGACGACGGCTATGCGCTGCGCCTACGTCACGGCGAAACGCTGCCGGTCAGTCGCCGTCAGCTCGCGGAGCTCAAGCGCAGGTTGAGCCTCGCCTGAGATCGTGTCTCTTCTTTCCGTCGGCTGGCATGTGGACTCGGCGGCATGGACAATACGCCGCAGCGAGCCCCGCCACGGATCATGACCGAACAAGCGCCGCCCTACGGGCACGATCACGCCCCGCCCCCGCCGAGTCCGCTTGAGCCGCCGCCCGAGCCTCGATCGGCGTGGCCGAAATTTGCCGCGGGCCTCGCCTTCGCGCTCGCGCTGCTGGCCGCAGCGGGGATCTCGTTTCTGTGGTGGCAATACCGGCAGTTTTATATTGCATTGCACGAGACCGATGTAGGCATCGAAGCATCGCTCGAGCGTGTGCGTGCGTCGCAACGGGCGTTGTCGGATCGCATCGACGAGCTCGGCGGGGCCGCCGAGGGCACGCGCGAGCGCACTGAGCGTCTTGCGGACCAGCTCGAGGGCGTGCCCGACCGGATGGCGGAGCTCGAACGCCAGCTCGGCGACGTGCCGGCGCGCATGGCTGCGGCCGAGCGCCAGGTCTCGTCCTTGCAGGGCGGCTCGTTGGATGCGCAGGCGAGCTGGCTCAGGGCGGAGGCCGAATATTATCTCGCGATCGCGAATGCCGAGCTCGGCCTGGCCGGCCGGTGGGACAACGCCGCGACCGCGCTCGAGCTTGCCGATGGGCGGTTGCGCGCGCTCGCCGACCCCGCCGTCGCACCCGTGCGCCGACAGATCGCGACTGAGTTGCTGGCGTTGGAAAGCGTGGCTCGACCGGACCTCGAGCGCGTGGTATTCGAGCTTGCGAGCCTCGCCGAGCGCGTCGAGCTCTTGCCATTGCGCGGCGTCGGCGGCAACGCCGAGGAGCCGTCGCTCGATGAGGTCGAGCCGGGGCTCGACCGGTTGCTGACCAGCGCGCGCCGCGCACTCGGCAGCCTCGTCACGGTCGAGCGGCGTGACGACGCCGAAACGAGAGTGGCGTCCGCGGAGCGCCGTGCGCTCGCCCGCCGCGAGCTGCGCACCGAGCTGTCCCTGGCGCGGGCGAGCGCCCTGCAGGCCGATGCGGCGGCTTATGCGGCGAGCCTGCAGGCGGCCGCGGGGCTGCTCGAGCGCGATTTCGACCCGGCCGATCCCGGCGTGCGCGCGGCGGCGGCGCTCGTCGGCGAGCTTGCAACGGTAGAGATGGCACCGCCGCGTCCCGACATCAGCCGCTCGTTGTCGCTGCTGCGTAATCTCGCCGCCGGACCGGACTGATGCGGGTCGGGGTCGCACTGCTCGTCGCCTTGTTCCTCGGCGCCGTCGGCGCGCACTTCTTGTTCGAGGACCGCGGCTATGTGCTGATCGACTATCGCGGCTATCTCATCGAGATGTCGGTGCCCGCGCTGCTGTTCGTGCTCGCGCTGTTATACGTGGCCGTGCGTACGGTCGCAGCGTTATGGAAGGCTCCGCAGCGGCTCGGCGCGTCGCTCGCGGAACGCCGGCAGCGTAACTCCGGGCGGGAGCTGACGCGCGGGCTGATGCTGATCGCCGACGGCAACTGGGCGAAGGGCGAGCGGATGCTGATGCGCGGCGCCCGGGCGAGCGATGCGCCGTTGATTCACTACTTGATGGCGGCGCGTGCGGCACAGCAGCAAGGCTCGACGGCACGCCGCGACCAGTGGCTGCGCATCGCCCACGAGGCGCTGCCAGACGCCGAGAACACCGTCCTTTTGACTCAGGCCGAGCTGCAGCTTGCGACGGGCGAGCACGCGCGCGCGCTGGCCGCCGCCAAGCGCGTGCTCGGCAGATCTCCGGAGCATCCTGTCGCGCTGGCGCTGGCTGCACGGGCGTGCTCGGCGCTCGGCGCCCCGCACGAGCTTGGCGCGCTACTGCCGAAGCTGCATCGCGCCCGGCTTCCGGCGGCGGACATCGAGGCGCTAACCGTCGAGGGGCTCACCGCGCCATGGGCCGACCCGGAGTTGACCTCCGAGTCGCTCGCCCGCATGTGGGGCGAGCTGCCGCGCGAGATCCGCAAGTATGCGGGGGTGACGGTGCTACGCGCGGCGGCGCTCGACCGGCTGGGCCGCGGTCACGATGCGGAGCGCGAGTTGAGAGTCGCGCTGAAGCGGACCTGGGACCCGGTGCTGATTGCCGCGTACGGCAAAGTGCGGGGCGCGGACCAGGCGAAGCAGCTCAAGCAGATCGAAACCTGGCTCCGACAGCGGCCGAACGATGCCGTGTTGTTGATCGCGGCGGCACGGCTATGCATAGCGAACGAGCTGTGGGGTAAAGCGCGCAGTTATCTCGAGTCGAGCATCGCCATCGACCCGGCCCCGGAAGCTTATGCGCTCTATGGAACGCTGCTGGACGGTCTCGGCGAGAGTGAGGAAGCCGCGCTCGCGTTCCGCTCGGGGCTCGCGCTGGTCGACGGGCGATCGATGACGTTGCCCGCGCTCGAGCCGCCAGGCGACTGACGCGACCCTGTCAGCGCGGCTGGGAGCGCTTCGAGCCGAGCCATTTGAGCAGCGGCTCCCACTGCTCCCAGTCGGACCACGCGAGATATGCCGGCAGCTCGTGGATGCCGACGCCGCGCTGATAAGCCCGGATGTAGTTCTGCGCTTCGCGCAGCGCCGCGACATACGGCACCTTGAGCGCGTTCAGGTACGCATCGAGCTCGTCGAAGATCAGCGTGTTGTCCCGCACGCGGTTCGCGACGACGGCCACCTTGGCTTTGCGGCCCGAGACCTTCGGCGCGCCGAGCAGCTCCTCGACGAAGCGGGCGGCGGCTTTGATGTCGATCGGCGACGGCAACACAGGAACGATGATCGTCTCGGCGCGCTTGACGAGATCCGTGAACTCGCGGCCATGCGAGCGCGCCGGCGCATCGATGATCAGATACTCCGTGCTGCGCGGCACGCTGCGCAGCCCCGATTGGTAGCCCTCGATGCCGACGATCGGGTTCTGGGTTTCCGGGCGCTCCTCGAGCCATGCGAGCGAGGAACGCTGCGGATCGAAATCGGCCAGGGTGGTGGCCGCGCCTTCCGAGGCATAGTACGCGGCGAGGTTGGTCGCCACCGTGCTCTTGCCGCAGCCACCTTTGGCATTGATGATCAGGATGCTTCTCATGGCCTGCTCCCGAACGGCGTTCGGTCTGTTTGTCGTGCGACTCGGCACGCCGCCAAGTAGCATAACTTAGCGATACTGCTCACAAATGTCCAACGAGCGGGATGTTTCTGCAGTCCTCTGACGCGTGCCGCCGCCGGCCGCCGCTCAGTCGATGCCAAGCTCGGCCCAGCGCTGATTTATTCGCTCGATGACGTCGCTGCTCATGGTGATCGCCCGGCCCCACTCGCGGCTCACCTCGCCCGGCCACTTGCCGGTCGCGTCGATACCGAGCTTCGAGCCGAGGCCGGCAACGGGCGATGCGAAGTCGAGATAGTCGATCGGCGTCGAATCGACGAGCACGCTGTCGCGCGTCGGATCGACGCGGGTCGAGATGGCCCAGACCACGTCCTGCCAGTTCCGCGCATCGATGTCGTCGTCGACGACGATCACGAATTTCGTATACATGAATTGGCGCAGGTAGGACCAGATGCCGAACATGATCCGGCGCGCATGCCCGGGATATTGCTTCTTGATGCTGACGATGGCGACTCGGTAGGAGCACGCCTCGGCCGGCAGGTAGAAGTCGGTGATCTCCGGAAACTGGGTTTGCAGGATCGGCACGAATACGTCGTTCAACGCGAGCCCGAGCACTGAGGGCTCATCGGGCGGCCGCCCGGTGTAGGTCGTATGGTAGATCGGATCGCCGCGGTGCGTGATCCGCTCGACCGTCATCACCGGGAAGGTCTCCGTCTCGTTGTAGTAGCCCGTGTGGTCGCCGAACGGCCCTTCGACGGCGGTTTCGTCCGGCGCGATGAAACCCTCGAGTGTCATCTCCGCATGCGCCGGCACGCGTAGGCTCGAGCCGATACATTCGACGAGCTCGGTGCGCTCGCCGCGCAGCAGCCCGGCAAATGCGTACTCCGACAACGTATCGGGGATCGGCGTCACCGCGGCGAGGATCGTGGCCGGATCGGCGCCGATACTGACTGCGACCGGAAACGGCTCGCGCGGATGGGCGCTTTTCCAAGCGGCGAAATCCGTCGCCCCGCCGCGATGCGCGAGCCAGCGCATGATCACTTTGTTGCGATCGATGACTTGCTGGCGATAGACGCCGAGGTTCTGCCGGCCGTTCCCGGCGCCTCGCGTGGTCGTCAGGCCCCAGGTGATCAGCGGGCCGGCGTCGTCCGGCCAGCACGTTTGCACCGGCCACGCGCCAAGGTCCACCTCCCCGCCTTCGATGCGCACCTCCTGAGTCCGCCCGGTGCGCAGCACACGCGGCGCCATATTCATGATCTCTTTGAGCAGAGGCAGCTTGCGGAACGCCTCGCCGACGGAGCGCGGCGGCTCGGGCGCCTTTAGCGCCGCGAGCAGGCGGCCGAGCTCGGGCAGCGCGTCCGGGCCCTCGGCCCCGAGGGCCGCGATGATCCGCGCCTCCGTGCCAAACAGGTTCGTGAGCGCGCGTTTGCCGGGTGTGCCGACGTCGTCGAAGAGCAATGCAGGCCCGCCGTGGGAGAGCGTGCGCCGGGAGACCTCGGTCAGCTCGAGCTTCGGGTCGACAAACGCGGCGACCCGCCGCAGCTCGCCGCGGCTTTCGAGCAAAGCAAGGAAATCGCGGAGGTCGCGACACGTTTTCTGCGGTTTAGGCCAAGCCGATTCCACGTATACTTCCGCTCCGACATTCGCGCCGGTCATAAATGTGATGCCCGGGCGGACCTTAACCTTCGCCAAGGCTCGTGGCCAGATGCGAGCCGCCCTCCGGAGCCATGCATGCCCATCCGCTTCGCGAAAATGCACGGTCTCGGCAACGATTTCATGGTCGTCGACTGGCCGAGCGACCGTCCGATGCCGACTCCGGAGGTCGTGCGCCGACTCGCCGACCGCCGTTTGGGCGTCGGCTTCGACCAGCTCCTGCTCGTGCATTTCGATGGCCGCGACATCGACGCGGCCTACCGCATCTTCAATGCGGATGGCGGCGAAGTCGAGCAATGCGGCAACGGTGCGCGCTGCATCGCGCGCTTCGTAGCGGCCCGGAGCGCCGGCCGGAGCGCCGCGCCGGCCGGCGATCTCCGGCTGCAGAGCGTCGCCGGTCCGATCGCCGCCCGGGTCCGCGCCGACGGGCAGGTCAGCGTGAACCTCGGCGTGCCGGACTTCGCGCCGGCATCGCTGCCGTTTCGCGCACCGCACGAGCAGGACGAGTACGTCGTTCGCGCCGCAGGCCGAGAGGTTCTGATCGGCGCGGTGTCGATGGGCAATCCGCACGCCGTCACGCTGGTCGATTCGGTCGATGAGGCCGAGGTCGGTATACTGGGCGCCGAGCTCGCCATCCATCCCGACTTTCCGCGGGGCGTCAACGTGGGGTTCCTCGAGGTCGTTCGGTCGGATCGGGTGCGGTTGCGGGTTTACGAGCGCGGCGTCGGCGAAACGCCGGCGTGCGGCACCGGGGCGGCGGCCGCCGTCGCGATCGGACGCCGCAGGGGGGCGCTTGATGAGGTAGTGGCGGTGGAGCTCCGCGGCGGCGTGCTTACGGTCCGCTGGGCGGGGCCGGGTCAGCCGCTGTGGCAGACCGGGCCGACGACCCTCGTCTATGAAGGTGTGATCGAACTATGAGTCAGCAGAAGAACGAGGCGACGCTCGGCGAGGAGTTCCCCGAGGGCACGGTCGCCGCCTACCTGCAAAGGCGACCGGATTTCTTCGAGCGGCACGAATCGTTGCTGCTGCGGTTGAAGCTTCCGCACGAGACGGGCGGCTCCGCGGTCTCGCTGATCGAGCGGCAGGTCTCGATGCTCCGCCAGCGCAACGGCGAGCTCGAGCGTCAGCTGAAGGACTTGATCGAGGTCGCCAAGGACAACGACTCGCTGGTCGAGAAGATCCACCAGCTGTCGGTGCGGCTGCTGCGCACGCACGGCCCGGCCGAGCGCCTCGAGCAGCTCGAAACGAGCCTGCGCGAAGACTTCGGTGCGGACTGCGCGACGCTGGTGCTGTTCGCGAGCGCCAGCTTCGCCGGGGGACAACGCCACGAGTTCTTGAAGACGTTCGCGCGGGAAGACCCGGAGCTGAAACCGCTCGCTACGTTCATGCAGAGCGGCCGAGCGCGTTGCGGCCCGTTGCGCGATCGGCAAAAAGCGCTTCTGTTCGGCGCCGAGGCCGACGCGGTCGCATCGGCAGCGATGCTGCCGCTCGGCAAAGACATGAGCCTCGGCTTCCTGGTCATCGGCAGCGGCGACCCGGCCCATTTTCATCCCGGCAAGCGCGTGGATTTTTTGAACCGTATCGGCGAGCTGATCTGCGTCGCCATCACCGAGCAGCAGGCCCGGAGTGTCGCCGTCTGACGCGCTGCAAGCGTTCCTTGCCGAGCTCGGGACGGAACGACGCCTGTCGACGCATACGTTGGCGGCGTACGAGCGCGACCTTCGCGCGCTGCTCGAATACTTCGTGCGCGACGGCGTCGCGACGCTCGAGGCGGCGGACGTCCATCACATCCGCCGTTTCGCTGCGGAGTGTCATCGCCGCGGGCTCGGGCCGCGCAGCATCGCGCGGCGGCTGTCCGCCGTACGTACCTTCTATGGCTTCCTGCTGCGAAATGGGCTCGCCGCGACGAATCCGGCAGTGCATGTCCAGGCGCCGAGACCCTCACGCCGGCTGCCGGCGACGCTCGACACGGATCAAATGGCGAGCATGCTGAAGTCCGCTCCGGAGAGCCCGCTCGAGCTGCGCGACGCCGCGATTCTCGAGCTTTTCTACTCCTCCGGCCTGCGTCTGTCCGAGCTGACGGGCCTCGATCTCGGCGATGTCGATCTCACTGATCTCACGGTGCGGGTGGTCGGCAAAGGCTCGAAGGCGCGAGTCGTGCCGGTCGGGCGGGTCGCGGCCGAGGCGCTCCGCACGTGGCTTGGAGTACGGGACGCACTGGCCCGGCCAGACGAGCGAGCGCTGTTCATCGGGCGGCGCGGTCGCCGGCTCGGTCAACGCGCCGTTCAGCTGCGCGTCGAGGCGTGGGCCCGCCGGCACGGCGTGCCGGTGCATGTGCACCCGCATATGCTGCGCCATTCTTTTGCCTCGCATCTGCTCGAGTCGAGCGGCGATCTGCGCGCGGTGCAGGAGTTGCTTGGGCATTCAAGCCTGTCGACGACGCAGGTCTACACGCACCTTGATTTCCAGCATCTGGCCCATATTTACGATCGAACGCATCCGCGCGCGCGGCGCCGCTGAGCCGCGCAGTCGACGCCGCGGATGGACCCGTAAATGGACCCGGGGCCCCGGATTTGCATGCTGCAGCGACCACCTGCTGCGCACCCAACGACGAGCAACAATGACGAGATGAACGAATTCCACGGCACAACGATTCTGTGCGTGCGCCGGCACGGTAAGGTTGCGGTCGGCGGTGACGGCCAAGTGACGATGGGCCACCAGATCATGAAGGGCAATGCCCGCAAGGTGCGGCGGCTGCATGATGGCAGCGTGGTCGCCGGTTTCGCGGGCGGCACGGCCGACGCCTTCACGCTATTCGAGCTGTTCGAGAAGAAACTCCAGCAATACGGTAACCTGCCGCGCGCCGCGATCGAGCTCGCGAAAGACTGGCGGACAGATCGAATGCTGCGCCGCCTGGAGGCGCTGCTGTGCGTGGCAGACCGCAGCCAATCGCTGTTGATCTCTGGAACGGGCGACGTGATCGAGCCGGAGCACGAGCTGATCGCGATCGGCTCGGGCGGCGCCTTCGCGCACGCGGCGGCGCGCGCGTTGCTCGAGAATACGGAGCTCGATGCGCGGGCGATCGTCGAGAGAGCCATGGCCATCGCCGCCGATATCTGCATTTACACCAATCAGCACGTGACGATCGAGGAGCTCTAGGCCACTAGAGGCACGAAGCCATGTCGATGACGCCGAGGGAAATCGTCCAGGAGCTGGACAAACACATCATTGGCCAGCAAGAAGCGAAGCGGGCCGTGGCGATCGCGCTGCGTAATCGTTGGCGTCGCTCGCAAGTGGCCGAGCCGCTGCGTAGCGAGATCACGCCGAAGAACATTCTCATGATCGGCCCGACCGGGGTCGGCAAGACCGAGATCGCGCGCCGGCTCGCGAAGCTCGCCAACGCGCCGTTCATCAAGGTCGAGGCGACGAAGTTCACCGAGGTCGGCTATGTCGGCCGCGATGTCGACTCCATCGTGCGCGATCTGATGGATATGGCGGTGAAGATGATCCGCGAGAACGCGATCAAGAAGGTCGCGCACCGTGCCGAGGATGCGGCCGAGGACCGGCTGCTCGACGCGCTGTTGCCCGGCACGCGCGATGACAGCGACGGCCGGGAGACGCGCCAGCGCCTGCGCAAGATGCTGCGCGAGGGCGCCCTCGATGGTCGCGACGTCGAGATCGACGTGCAGACGCAGCCGTCCGGTGTGGAGATCATGGCGCCGCCGGGCATGGAAGAAATGACGAGCCAGCTGCAGAATATGTTCAAGAGCTTGTCCAGCCAGCGCCGCAGCTCGCGCAAGCTCAAGGTCAAGGACGCGATGCGGCTGCTCAAGGACGAGGAAGCCGGGCGGCTGGTCAACGAGGACGAGGTCAAGGTCGAAGCGCTGGCCGCCGTCGAGCAGAACGGCATCGTGTTTCTCGACGAGATCGACAAGGTCGCGCGGCGTTCGGAAGGCGTCGGCGCAGATGTGTCGCGCGAAGGCG
>CAZFJU010000101.1:0-14522 GCA_964518995.1 uncultured Gammaproteobacteria bacterium | reverse complement strand
TCGCCCTGCGCGAAGTCGAGCGCCTCTGCCAATAACCTAAATGGGGGTCAGAGCCCTTTTGAAATAAATTGGGGTCAGAGCCCTTTTAGAAACGGGTTAAGAGCCCCTTTTTCGGCGCCCTTTTCCGGAGTTTCCGTACAATGATGCGCATGAACGAGAAGAAGATCGGCAAGCTGGTGCTTCTGCGCCACGGCCAAAGCGACTGGAACCTCAAAAACCTGTTCACCGGCTGGACCGACGTCGACCTGACGGAGCAAGGAAAGCGCGAAGCGCGTGACGCCGGCCGCACGCTTCGCGACGCGGGGCTCGACGTCGACATCGCCTTCACGTCCGTCCTGGTGCGCGCGATCAGAACGCTATGGCTCACACTCGATGAAATGGAGCGGACCTGGATCCCTGTCGAGCGCCACTGGCGCCTGAACGAGCGTCACTACGGTGCGCTGCAGGGCCTCGACAAAGCCGAGACAGCCGCAAAGCATGGCGCCGAGCAGGTGAAGATTTGGCGCCGGAGCTACGATATCCCGCCGCCGCCGCTCGAGCTCGACGACGCGCGCCATCCGCGGCACGATGCGCGCTACGCGCAGCTGCCGCCGAGCGTGCTGCCCGCCACCGAGTCGTTGAAAACGACGCTCGACCGGGTTCGGCCCTATTGGGACGACCGCATCAGCGCGGAGCTACTGCTTGGCCGCAACGTGCTCGTCGCCGCGCACGGCAACAGCCTGCGCGCGCTGGTGAAGATGCTCGAGGAAATCGCGGACGACGAGATCGTCGGCGTCAACATCCCGACAGGCGTGCCGCGTCTGTACGAGCTCGACGCGCAGCTGAAACCGACGCGCGCCGAGTATCTCGGCGACCCGGCCGCGATCGCCGCGGCGGCAGAAGCGGTCGCAAATCAAGCTGCGTCCCGCCAGCAGGGGCACTGACATGCTGTACGATCTGGGCGATCTTCGCGTCGAGCTGCTCGGCGACTCGTACGTCGCGCCGAGCGCGTCCGTCATCGGCCGCGTCCGTCTCGGCCGCGACGCAAACATATGGTTCGGCGCCGTACTCCGCGGCGACAGCGCACCGATCACGATCGGCGACGGCACCAACGTGCAGGACAACGCCGTCGTGCATGTGGACGACGACGCACCGGTCGAGGTCGGCGCAAACGTCACGATCGGCCATGCCGCGACCGTGCACGGCTGCCGGGTCGGCGACTATTGCCTGATCGGCATCGGCGCGACCATCCTGAGCCACGCCGTGCTTGGCCGTTACTGCATCGTCGGCGCCAATGCGCTCGTCACGGAGCGCAAGGTTTTTCCCGATCGGTCCCTGATCGTCGGCGTGCCGGCGAAGCGCATCCGCGAGGTCACCGATGAAGAGATCGAAATGCTGCACGCGAGCGCGGCCTCTTATATCGAGAAGGGCCGCCATTACGCACAGGCACTGATCCCGCGCTGACGGCTGGCTCAGTTCGGCAACGTCAGCGCGATCAGCTCCGGCGGACCCGGCCGCCCGATCGCGAGCACGATGTACTGCTTGCCGTCGAGCATGTAAGTCATCGGCTTACCGGCGGCCTGCCCCGGCAGCTCGATCTCAGCGACCATGTCACCCGTGGCTTTGTCGTACGCACGCAGGATCGGATCCCCACCCCAGCCCTCGCCGGCGAACAGCAACGTTCGTGTCACGAGCAGCGCCGGCCGCACCGGCTTGCCGGTCTCGCCAATATCGATGCCGCGCAGAGCCGGGTGGTTTGCGATCGCCGGCGGCGTCCTGCCGTTCGGCTTCATCCACACGTGCTCGCCGGTGTTCATGTCGATCGCGGTAATGCGACCGTACGGCGGCTTGACGATCGGCAGATCCATCGGGCTCGGCACCTGCCCGCCGGTGAAGATATAGCGCATGTCCGTGCTGCCGCGCTCGGGCTCGTCAACCGAGAAAACGGCGGGATTCGTAATCGAGCCGACATACAGCATGCCGGTCTCCGGGTCTGCGGCGCCGCCTTCCCAGTTCGTGCCGCCGCCGAAATTGGGCAGCAGCAGCGTGCCGCGGGTGCCATCCTCGGCGTTGCGCAACGACGGCGGATTGAACATCGGGCCGAGGCGCAGATCCTGCACTGCTTCGCGCGCAGCGGCCGCGATCTCCGGCGTGAAATCGACGAGGTCGTCCTCCGTAAACCCTTGCCGATCATAGGCGGCGGGCTTGGTCGGAAAGGGCTGCGTCGGCGATGTCCACTCACCCGGCACGTCGGTCTGTGGCACCGGCCGCTCGTCGATCGGCCAGATCGGCTCGCCGCTGACTCGATCGAATGCGTACGCAAACGCCTGCTTGGTGAGCTGCACGACGGCCTTCACCGGCGCACCGTCGACCTCGACATCGAGCAGCATCGGCGTCGTCGGATTGTCCCAATCCCAGATGTCGTGATGAATGAGCTGGTAGTGCCAGACCCGCTCGCCGGTCTCCGCGTTCAGCGCCACGATGCTGTTGCCGAACAAATTCGCGCCGTGCCGATGGCCGCCATACATATCGCTGGTTGGCGCCTCGACCGGCAGGTAAACGAGGCCGAGCTCCGGATCCGCGGACATCGGCGCCCAGACGCCGGCGTTGCCGGTGTACTCGGCGGAGCCGTCGAGCCAAGTGTCGTAGCCGTGCTCGCCGCGCTCGGGGACGGTGTGGAAGGTCCATCTGAGCTCGCCCGTGCGCGCATCGAAACCGCGGACATCACCCTTCACCTGAGTCATCGAGTTCGGCCGCGCGCCGACGCCATGCGCCGGCCCCACGACGATCACATCGCCGATGACGAGCGGCGGCGACGTGGAGCCGATCTCGATATTGTCCGCAGGGCCGCGCAACAAGGCGTGCATGTCGACCGTGCCGTCCTGGCCGAACCCCGGCGCCGGCAGGCCGGTCTCCGCGTCGAGCGCAACCAGATGAAACCCCGGTGTGACCGTGATGATCCGGGCATCGCCCTGTCCGTCGCTCCAATACGCGACCCCGCGGCCGGAGAGCTTGCGAGGCGCATTGTCGAAGCGCTCGCCCTCGTTCGGACGCCACATCCACAACGTCTCGCCGCTGCCCGCGTCGATCGCCACGACGTTGCGCGTGCTCCCGGCCGTCGCATAGAGCACGCCGCCGATCATCAGCGGCGTGGTCTGCATGCGCGGCTCCGCCCGCGGGCCATGGTTCGCCGCCGACCAGCGCCATGCCACCTGAAGCTGGCCGACGTTCGACGCATCGATCTGCTCGAGCGGCGAATAGTGCTGCGCGTGCAAGCTGCCGCCATAGACGGGCCACTCGGCGAGCGCTTCATGCGCCGCGCCGCTCTGAGCCCCTGCCGACGAGATCATCGCCGTGCAAACGGAAGCCGCGAGCGCGGCGCGCCGAATCTGCCGAATCATCAAGTCTCCTCCCCCGAGTCGTTCGCCCGGTCCAGCCGGGTCGTTCTTGGCTGCGGCAAAGCGTAGCGCCTTTTGGCGCTAACGGCGCGCCAGTCGCCGCCGTGCGGCGCCGTCTGCCTGCTCCGTCGACCTCTTCCGTCTATGATGACGTCAACTTGGCCACTCAAGCGGAGCCCATCGAGCCGATGACACTGAACCGACGCACCTTCCTCGGGTCCGCCATCGCGGCTGGCGGCGCTGTAACCGAACGGGCATCGACGGCCTCGACTTTCGGCAGGCCGAGAGCGTCGTGGCCAAAGACGGCCGGCGTCTGTTGTCGCTGGCGTCGGCCACGCCGGCCGCATTTCTGATCGACTGGGATCCGGAAGCGCAGGCGCCCGCCGGGCCTCCACGACGGCTGCCGTTGCCGCCCTCCTGACGCGCCCGGTCTACTGCCCTTCGGCGATGCGCTTCATGCTCTCGAGGGCAGTCTGGAACATGCCGCGGCGCCGCTCGACGTCGGCGTCCTTCGCGGCCTGATCGGGCATGTCGGAGACGTCATACACCAGCGTGTAGATGATCTTCGACGTATCGGAGTCCACAGGCCGCGCTTCCATGAACCCGTGGTACAGATTATAGAACTGCCCCTCGACGGCCGGCTGTGTGTAGCCATAGGCGAGCTCCGTTTGGGCAACGAGTATCTCGGTGATACGCCCTGCCAGCACGCGCACGGTGCCGATCCCGCCATCGCCGGACGTAATCTCGCAGTCGAGGTTGAGCCACTCGCCGATATCGCAGTAATCGCCGACCGCCGCCCAGACCTCTTCGGCCGGCTTCGCAATGTCGATTTCCATCTCGACCGTGACGTATTCGGGCTCCGCCGCCAGGGCCGGAGCAGCGACGATCACCGCCGCACCGAGCGCAACCAGGATGTTCTTCATCTTTTTCTCCTGAATAACGGCTGCCGCCGCTCGGCAGCCGTCGCTCATGTTACAGGCTCGCGGCGGCCCTCGCGACGGCGCTTGCGCATGGCGAAGCCCGCGGAGTCAGGTACGGATCAACACGGCAAGATCGCTGTGGCGCCACTCGAGGTATCCGAAGGACAGCGCGGCAAAAACCGCGGCGAAAGGCGCGAGCCAAGCGGCGGTCTCGAGATACTGCGCGTTGGCGGTGACCGTCATCGAGAAACCGTTGCGTGCACAATATCGCTCGAGCGATGCAAGCGACATCTCGGGCTCATAGACGACGGGATACGGGCCGAAGCCGCGCTTACCTGCATGTTTGAACCGAAACACGTAACGCTGTGCTATCACGTGAAACCAGTGCGGCGTGTGGTGCGCGAGGAAGCCGTATACGCTCCTAGAGTCCGGAATACGCAGCACCACAAGCCCACCGGGCTTGATCCAGCGCGCGAACGCTTCGAGAACCACCGGCACGCCTCGGACATGCTCCAGCACATAGGAGCAGTAGATCACGTCGAAGGATTGCTCGGAAAACGCGGCATCGTTGACCTTACAGACCTGATACTCGTCGAGATCTCCGCGGGTCGCCAGGCGTATCTTGAGCGCGTTCTCGTCAGGGTCTACGCCGACGAGCCGATATCGCACGGTGAGCTTCAAAGGCCATCTTCGCCCGCAGCCTGCCTCGAGGATGGTAAGATCCTCGCCGAGCGAGCTGATCGCCTGCTCGATCGCCGCAATCTCCTCTCTCATCTTTAAGATTTTCATGCCGCCTCACGTTCTTTCCGTCTGCTTGCACAGCACTGCCCATTTTGCGCAAGACGTCCTAGCTTAGGGAACGTGCTGACATCCTGACACTCTTATGCGTGCTCGGCAACTCACTGTTCCATATCAAAGGGTAACCCCAGCATGCGCTGTACTCATATCCTCGGCCGCATCGGTCCGCTCACCGCTGCTTTCGCGATCGTCTCGTATCCGCTTTCCTCCGGCGCGCAGCCCGCGGGTCCCACCCCCTTCCAGCAACGTGTGCTCGAAGTGCTGCAAAGCGACATCCGCACGGCCGAAGAGCGCGCGCGGGACGTGAACCGGATCCCTGCCGACGTGCTCGAGTTTTTTGGCATGCAGGAGGACATGCGCGTGATCGAGATCCTGCCGGCGGGAGGGTGGTATACGAAGATTCTGGCGCCGCTGCTGAAGGAGCGCGGCAAACTTTACGTCACACATCCTCAGGGCTTCTACGCGAACATGTTTGCCGAGGTCGCCAATGTTCCTGACCTCGAGGACGTCGAGGTGCTCGACTGGGGCGCAGCAGGCGGCGGCAGCGGCGGCCCCTTCGGGCCGTCCGGACGCTGGGACGTCGAGCCGGTCGATCTGGTGCTGACCTTCCGCAACTATCACAACTTCACGCCCGCGGACCGGATGACAGTCAATCGTTCCGCCTTCGACGCCCTGCAACCCGGCGGCCGCTACGGCATCGTCGATCATACGCGGCGACACATGGAGCCCGGCAGCCGCGAGAACGGACGGCGCGTCGATCCCGTGCTCGTCATCAAGGAGGTGCAGGAGGCGGGGTTCGAGCTCGTCGACTTCAGCGAGGTGTTTTATCGCCCGGACGATCAGCTCACACTCGAGGTCGGTGATCCGGCCGTGTCAGATCGAACGGACCGCTTCGTCCTGTTGTTCCGCAAGCCGGAATAGCACGTTCGACCACGCGGATTCCGACACGCGCTGCGGCGCTTAACGTGCCGCCGCGCCCTCTCGCCGGGCTTGCGTCGCGTTGCGCGCCGACGGAAGCAGTGCGCTCAGCCGCCGACCTAGACGGCGGAGATGCCGCCCTACTCGCTTGAAGCCCGGCCACAAAGTGGTGCCCGCGAGCACGATGCCGCCGATGCTGAGCCCGATCACGACGATGTCCCAAAGCGGTCGGCGCTCGTAGAGGTACGGAATATCGAACTCATGCAACGCGTCGTAGAGCCAGCGCCGCACGCGGTTCTGTCGATGCAGCAACGACACGCTGCCGGTATGCGGGTCGAAATACAGCCAGGTCCCCTGCTCGTCCTCGTAGCGGATGCGCAGCACCGGCAGCGGTCTTGCCCCGTCGCGGCTTCGATAGTAAAGGTCGTAGCTCTGCAGCCACTCACGATCGCGCACGGGGACGTCGGTCACGATCTCGTCGGCCAGCTCCTCGATGACGGCGTCATCGAATTTGGTGAACGTACCCCGCTCCGGATGCGCGAGCGATACCATTCTGCGCTCCGGCGGGCCGACTCTCGGCACCGGATTGAGCGCAGACGGCGGTCGGCTGGCCGTCAAGTACAACGCGCCGCGAAACTGCAGGACATCGATTTCCTTGACCGGAAGTTCCTCCGCAAGCGTTGCGGCGCCCTCCTTCAGCGCATCGAGCTCGACGGCCTCGAGGTCGAACGGACCGCCGCTGATCATGCTGCGCTGCGCGCCGTCGAGCCCGCTCCCGCCGGCGAACATGCCGAACGGATTCACGGAGAAGCCGCCGCTCAGCACCCACGTGAAAGTAACCAGACCGAATAGCAGACCGGAGTAATGGTGCCAGCCCAGTAGACCTGTATAGGGCGAATGCACCGGCTTCCCTCTGCGGCGATACCGCGCTCGCGGGGACAGGCGCTGAAGACCGAGCACCAGACCGAGCAGGCACATCAGCGCTCCGGCAAACGACGACCAGATAATAAACTGGTTCCACACATAGCCGTGTTTGCGTAGCGGGGTGAAGTACACCCAATGCAGCACACCGCTCGCGAAGCCCTTCATCCGGCTCGCACGATCGGTCTTCATCACGAGCTGGCCGTTGCTCGCCGCGACGTAATAGTAGGTGTCCCGCTCATCGCCGACTGCGATCCGATGCAACGGCATCTGCCGCGTCTGCAAGGTCCATTGGTCGACGTCGGTCAGCAGCTCGTCATAACGGATCGTCGCGGCGCGCTCGGGCACCCAGCGGCGGACGATTTGCACCGCTTCGTCCGCATCCGCCGGCACGGTTTCCACGCGCTCCCCCGTGTCGGCGTAGATGGCGCTCTGGCCGAAGCGGTAGATCGGCCGATCTTCCCGCATGGCGATACTTAGGCTGCCGGGGCGCAACCCGTTACGGCTCGCGGCCTCGAGCGGGGTCACGGCGGCGGTCGAGAGATCGACCTCGCTTTGCCGGTCCATCCGCTCCCCGGCACTGAGACTCGGCATGCCCCAATACATAAAGGCGACGCCGGACAGGAACCACATCAGGAACAACAAGCCGAACGCGATCCCCATCCAGCGGTGGACGAGAATGAGCATGAAACGCCAGTTCAAGAACTTACGAGCACTCATCGGGTATATCGGGTCGCTTTGTCTAACGACATTCGTTCGAAGGATCGGGCATGCGGAGGCTCACCATCCGGCACGCAATCTACTACCGGACGCTACCCGGCCGCCGCGCCGGACTCAAGTTAGTAACGGTTGCGCCGCTGCGCGGCTGCGGGCCGAACGGCGCGTCACCGCGCCTCGTGCCGACACTCACCTACCAGGCGGATCAAAGTGTTGCGAGCGAAGCCACGCGCTGCCGGCCCATCATTAACGCCGTGATAACGATCGTTAACGTCGCGCCTCCAGCCAATCGACCACTCTCGGGCGCCGCTTTCGCGGCGACATCCAAAGGCGCGTGTGCATGGCACGAATGCTGCATCGCCGCTGCTCGACATGGCCGCGCGACCCCACGTCGATCCCGACATCCCCGACGACATGGCGTTTCAGCGCCGCATGTGGGCCTTCGAGCGGACGGGATGGATCATCTTCGGCGTCATTCTATTTGCCGCAGCGATCGGACTTTTCGGCGGCGGCGGGATCGCCTGGACGGAAACTGCGACTGACGATAGTGGCCTCTCGGTGCAGTACGAACGATTTGCACGCGTCGCGGCGCCGATGCGGATGCATGTTACCGCGAGGCCCATGAGCGACGGTGACTCGAGCGTGCGCATTTGGCTCGCACGCGAGTACGTCGACGCGATGATCATTGACGGCGTCACGCCGCAGCCAGCCGAGGTCGAAGCGGCAGCGGATCGTTTAGTGTTCGAGTTTACGCTCGTCGAACCCGGCGAAACCGCCGCGATCGTGCTCGACCTCGAGCCGCGAGAGCGCTGGCGCGTTCCGGCGCGACTTGGCGTAGAGGGCGGCTCGACGCTGGAGTTCAACCAATTCATTTATCCGTAAGGTTCAAGGACAGGCGGAGGGCGCCCGATGGACGCGATCGTGAACGCGCTATGCATTTACGTGTTCTTATTGGTCGTGATGCGCATCGGCGGCAAGCGCACCCTCGGGCAAACCACAACGTTCGATTTCGTGCTGATCCTGATCATTGCCGAAACGACGCAACAAGCACTTCTCGGTGACGACTTCTCGCTCACCAACGCGATGCTGCTGATCATCACGCTCGTCTCACTGGATATTTCACTCTCGCTGCTGAAGCGCAAGTGGCCGAAGCTCGATCGGCTCGTCGAGGGCATGCCGATGGTCATCGTGGAGCACGGCACGCCGCTCTGGGATCGAATGTACAAGGCGCGTGTGGATGAAAGCGATGTGCTGAGCGCCGCGCGTGAGATGCAGGGGCTAAAATCGTTAGACGAGATCGAGTACGCGGTGCTCGAGCGCAGCGGCACGATCTCGATCGTACCGAAGCGCCGCTGAGCACAGGCTCGTCAACGGCCGATCCCGTAGCTCACGCTCAAGCGTACAGCGTCGTAGTCGAGCCGCCCTGGCCGACTCCGACCGCTACCGCTGTTGGCGGGATGCCCTGCGCCCCTCATTCAGGGTCGATGCGCAGTGCTTCGAGAAACCGCGAGACGCAGTTGTAGCCGGCTATCGTCGTCGTCAGCTCGACCGTATTGCGCTCGCTGAAGTGAGCGCGCACCTGTGCGAAGACGTCGTCCGAGACATGCACATCCCGCGTCATCGCCTCGGTGTACGCGATGACGGCCCGGTCTGCCGCATCGAGCTCGGCGGGAACACGGCCTGCACGCAGCTCGTCGATGGCGGCTTGGCTTAGGCCTTCTTCGAGCGCGAACGGCACGTGAACATCGAACTCGTAGTCGGCGCGATTCAGCACCGCAATACGTAGGATGACGAGCTCGCGGTAACGGCCGGGCAGCTCTGCCCGTTGCCGTATCGACGTGAAAAAGCCGAGCCACCCTTCCGCAAGCGGCGGGCTGTGCAGCAGCATCTTGTAGAGGTTCAGCATCTTCCCGCCGCGCTCGTGCCGGATGCGCGCGGCCAGGGGCTCGTCCTCGTAGGCGGAAGGGTCGGGATACGGGATTCGGGGCACAGCCAACTCCTTGTCCGATGACGCCGCATCACTCCGACGGCGGGCGTTCCTGCCGCGGCCGATAACGCGGCAGGGACCAGTTCCAGCGCAGCGCGCTCAGCCGGACCGCAACAGCGAGCAGAAACGCGCTGATGAGCGCGATCTCGCGGTCGAGCCCGACCGTCGTCAACACAACGAAACATCCGGCGCCGAGCAACGCCGCCGTCACATAGATCTCGCGACGCAAGATCAGCGGGCTCTCGCCGCCGAGCACGTCGCGTATCATCCCGCCGAAAGTGGCCGTGATTACGCCCATCGCCATGGCGACGACGGCGTGAGCCCCTGCGAGCAGGGCCGTCTCTGTGCCGGTAACGGCGAAGATCGCCATACCGATGCCATCGAAACGTAGCAGCAATGAATACCGCGACTGCGGGATATGCGCGAGAAAGAACGTCGTGCAGGCGACGGCCACGCAGGTTACGAGATAGCCCGGCTCCGCAATCCAGAACACCGGGAACTTGCCGAGCACTGTATCGCGTATGGTGCCGCCGCCGATCCCGGTAGCGGTGCCAAGCAGCACGAAGCCGACGATGTCCATTTGCTTGCGCGACGCAACGAGTGCGCCGGTCGTAGCGAAGACCGCGACGCCGAACCAGTTCAACGCCTCAGCAAACGTATCGATCATATGCCCGGCTACGTCTGCGGCCAGATCCGAACGACGCCCTCCTGCGCCGTCGACGCCACGAGCCGCCCATCGGCCGTGAAGAGCTGGCCGAACGCGAGCCCGCGCGCACCCCCCGCATTTGGGCTTGTCATCGAATACAGCAGCCAGTCGTCGACGCGAAACGGGCGATGGAACCACATCGCGTGATCGATGCTCGCCATCTGCACATTGCCGAGCTCGAAGCGAATCCCATGCGGCAGCGTCGACGTCGCGACGAGCTGATAGTCGGAAATATAGGCGAGCAACCGGCGATGCACTTCCGGATCGTCGGGCAGCCGCTCGACCGCGCGAACCCAGATATGACGCGTCGGCGGCGCCGGCCGCGGCGAGAAGATGTGGATCGGCTCGACCGGCCGGAACTCAAACGGGCGCGCGGCGGTAACGAAGCGGCGCATCTTCTCCGGAATTTGCTCGAGCAGCTCCGGAGGAATTTCACGCACATCCGCAAGCCCGTCCGGGCTCGGCACGGTCGGCATCGCTGCCTGGTGCTCGAGGCCCTGCTCCGGTACCTGAAACGACGCCGCCATATTGAAGATGGGCCGGCCGTGCTGAATCGCGACGACGCGCCGATTGCTGATACTGCGCCCATCGAGCGCGCGCTCGACGTGGTAGACGATCGGCGCGTTCACGTCGCCGGGGCGCAGAAAATAAGCATGTAGCGAATGCACCTGCCGGCCGTCGACCGTCAAACTCCCGGCGCGCAGCGCCTGCCCGAGCACCTGGCCGCCGAACACCCGGCCGCTGCCGATATCCCGGCTCTCGCCACGGAAGAGGTTATCCTCGAGCCGCTCGAGCTCGAGGAGACGGAGCAGATCGGCGAGCACTTTGTCCATGCGGCACCAAGTATCCGTCCCGGTCGCCGACGCCGAGCTACTTTTCGCGGTTGAGCCGCGCGATAAGGCTCGACGTATCCCACCGTCGTCCGCCCATCTGCACGACATCTGCATAGAATTGATCGACCAACGCCGCGACCGGCAGCTCGGCTCCAGTGCGCCGCGCTTCGTCGAGACAAATCCGCAGATCCTTACGCATCCATTCGACGGCAAAACCGAAATCGAAGCGGCCTTCGGTCATGGTCTGCCAGCGGTTCTCCATCTGCCACGATTGTGCCGCGCCCTTGGAGATGACGTCGACGACAGCGGCCACATCGAGCTCCGCCTGCTGAGCAAAGTTGAGTGCTTCCGACAGCCCCTGCACCACGCCCGCAATCGCAATCTGGTTGACCATCTTCGTGAGCTGCCCGGCGCCCGAGGGCCCGATCAGCCGCACCTTGTGCGCGAATGCCCGAATCACCGGCTCGGCGAGTGCGAACGGCTCCGCGTCGCCGCCGACCATCACCGTCAGCTTGCCCTGCTCCGCCCCGGCCTGCCCGCCGGACACCGGCGCATCGAGACACGCAATGCTCCGCGCGATGCCGGCCGCGTAGATTTCCCGAGCGACGCCCGCGGATGCGGTGGTGTGATCGACGAAGACCGCGCCCTTCTTCATCGCCGGCAGCACGCCATCCGCCCCGAGCACGATTTCCCTGAGGTCTGGATCATCTCCGACGCAGGTGAAGACGATGTCCGCGCCCGCGACCGCATCCGGCGGCGAATCAGCCAGGCGGCCGCCGTGCTCGCTGATCCAGCGCTCGGCCTTCGCCCGGGTCCGGTTGTACACCGACACGTTATGGCCGGCCTTGCTGAGCCAGCCCGCCATCGGATAGCCCATGACGCCCAGCCCCAGAAACGCTACGTTCATCGTCATCGTGGTCGTCTACTCCGCTGTGTCTTGCCGAGCGCAGCGCCGGTGCGCTCGGCGAAAGCGCCGTACGGCCCTCGCTCGCCGGCCGCCGCGGCCGTTGCCAATGCCCAGAAATACGCGATCAGCTGCACCAGCCGCACAACGCTGTGCAGCTCGCGTGCGGTGAACGGCACGGGGACATTCCCGTAGTACGCCTCCGCAAGCCGCCACTGCTGTTCCGCATCGAAATCGTTCATAGCCGCAACACCCGCGAGGTCGAGCACGGGCGCGGCAGTGACAGCATACTCGAAGTCGACGAGCCTGAGCTCGGCGCCGTCGTCCAGCACATTCGCGGCGACGAGGTCGTTGTGGCAGAGCACGAAATTCGGAAAGCGGGTGCGATAGCTGCGCGCGAGCGCGTGAAGCTCGGTGGCGCGCTCACGGCTGTCGGCATCGAGCCGCTCGGCCGCAGCGCTGGTGTAGCGGGCGGCGAAGGCCTCGGGATCGAACGCGCGGTACGGCCGCCGAATCGTGTGCAACTGGCGCAGCAGGCGTGCGAGCCGAGCGGCGCTCTCCGGCGTGCGCAATGCCGCGGACGACAGCGGCCGCGACGCCGCCAAGTGCTCCGTGATCAGCGCGCCGCTGGCCGGCTCCGCCGCGCATACCCGCGGCGCGATACCGAGCGCGGCGGCCGCCTCGGTGATCTCCGCTTCGTCGGCCACGCCGAGCGCACCGGGCCGCTCGATCGCGGGCAGGCGTACGACCCAGTGGCCCCCGTCGGCAGACGCGAGCCACGTGCGCCGGCCGAGTCCGCCCTCGAGCCGCTCGACGGTAACTGCTTCCGCCGCCGGCGCCGACGGTGCACCGACGAGCCGCGCACTGCGCAGCGCTTGCACGACCCTGCGCAGCTCGGCGTCATCAATAGGCACCGCTCGGCACCTCGTCGCCAATTCGCGCTGCCCGCCATTGGCGCTGCCACCTGCGATAGCCCACGACAATCAGCACGAGGTAGCCGACAAACAACGCTGCAAATAGGAACAGCTCACGCGACAGGTACAGATAGATCGACACGGAATCGATCACGAACCAGTAGACCCAGTTCTCGAGAACTTTTTTCGCGACCATGTATGTCGTGACGAGCGCAGCGATCGTCGTGAAAGAGTCGAGATACGGTAGCGCAGCATCCGTTCGCGCCGCGAGGAATGCCCCGCTCAGCCATGAGAGCGCAAGTATCGCGCCAATCGTCAGCACGTGTCGCTGCCACGGCCAGACGCCGATCGCAACGCCTTCGCCGCGCGCGCCGCCGCGCACCCATTGCTGCCACCCGTAGACGGCCATTGCGGCATAAAAGACCTGCAGCGCCGACTCCATATACAGCCGCGCGTCGGCGAACACGACGATCGACAGCAGCGTACTGCCGAGCGCCGCGGGCCAACACCAGACATTCTCGCGGATCACGAGCACGAGGTAGGCGACGGCGAGCAGGACAGCGATGACCTCGATCGGTGACATCGGCTCCGCCCTCAGCGCAGCGGCCGCCGCCGGACGCACGGACCGGACGGCGGCCTGACAAAGCTCATCACGGTGCGGCGCACCGTTACAAGCCGTACTTCAACGTCACGCCGACGTGGCGCGGATCGCCCAGTCGAACATACAACCGGTCCGGGAAGTCGGGCGGCTCGTTGCCGAAGAAAAAGCCGCGCACGGCATACTCTTCGTCGAGCAGGTTCCGTGCCCAGAGCTCGACACCTAGCCGGCCGAAGTCGCGGCCGACCTTGAGGTTCACGAGCGTGTACGCGTCGGCCTTCTGATCGTGCGAGTAGTCGAAGAAGAAATCGCCGCGGCCGGCGAGCTCGAGCCGCCCGAACCACGCTGCATCGCGGTAGTCGACCCCGACCGTATAGCTCGAACGCGGCGCGTGCGCCTGCTCGCGGCCCTCGAGCCCGGGGTAAACCGAGAACTCGGCGACCTCGGTGGTCAGATAGCCCAGCCGCCCGAAGAGCCGCAGCCGCTCGGTCGGTAAGTAGTCGAGGCTCGCTTCGAAGCCGCGATGCCGGCCCTCCTCCGCGTTCTCGGTCAGGAACAGGAACGATGACGGGTCGCCGAGCCGAAGCTGCAGCGGAATCTTGATCTGCTGATCGTCGCGGCGCGACTCGAACACGCCGAAGTCGGCAAGCAGGCTGCCGTCGAGCCAGCTGCCCTTGACGCCCGCCTCGAGGCTCAGCAGCGCTTCGGCGCCGAATTCGATCTGCTCCGGCGTCACGCCGTCGACCTCGTCGAAATCGACGCCCGCAAACGACACATTGAAGCCGCCGGCCTTGTACCCGCGCGCGAGCCGCGCGTAGGTCATCCAGCCGTCGCCGAGGTGCCAAGCCAACGCGAGCTCGCCGCCGGTCATTCGATCAGTCGGCGAGAATGAATTACCGTGGCTATCGATATAGTCCGCCGTGCGGCGT